>JAZASH010000046.1:0-16061 GCA_036343395.1 Eubacterium sp.
CGATTGGGTTTTTATCCCTGACGCTGTTTGTGTTTCGGGTTCTCGCAAATGATTCTTACGCGACCCTTTCTTTTGATCACCTTGCATTTTTCGCAAATCGGCTTAACTGACGATCTGACCTTCATGAGTGACCTCCTTTCAAAATGAACTCTGCGAGTTCATGAATAAACTCTTCGAGTTTATTCCCCGCATACATTACTTATCGCGCCATACTATACGACCTTTCGTCAGATCGTACGGCGAGAGTTCCAGTGTTACTTTGTCACCCGGCAGGATCCGGATGTAATTCATACGAAGCTTACCGCTGATATGTGCGAGCACCTTGTGCCCGTTCTCCAGTTCAACCTGGAACATCGCGTTCGGCAGCTTCTCGATGACGGTTCCTTCGATCTCAATCATATCTGACTTCGACATAATAAACCTTCTTTCTTAGCCCAGGATACCAACAATGGCATCAAAGACATCTTTCAAATCTACGGTTCCGTCTACCTCTTTCAAGATTCCCTCATTGTTATAGTAATCGATCAGAGGCTGTGTCTGCTCGTGATATACCTTCAGGCGATCAGCAACCACCTCCGGCTTGTCATCATCACGCAGTGTCAGCTGTCCGCCACACGCATCGCAGACACCCTCGACCTTCGTCGGATTATACTTGATATGATAGGTACCACCACAGTTTACGCAAGCACGACGTCCGCTCATACGATTGACGATGTTCTCATCCGGAACCTCTACGTCGATCGCATAGTCCAACTTCTCGCCACGCTCGTTCAATGCCTTGGTAAGAGCCTCCGCCTGCGGAATCGTACGCGGGAAACCATCCAAAACATATCCGTTCTTCGCATCATCCTGAGCGATACGATCCACAACCAGATCACAGGTCAGCTCATCCGGTACCAGCTTACCTTCATCCATGTAAGCCTTTGCCTTCTTACCAAGCTCTGTTCCCTCTTTGATGTTCGCACGGAAAATATCTCCGGTCGAAATGTGCGGGATCGCGTACTTCTCAGAAATCATCTTAGCCTGAGTACCTTTACCGGCACCCGGTGCACCTAACATAACAATCTTCATTCAAATCCTCCAATCAATATCCTAAAAATCCTTTGTAATGTCTAACCAATACCAGTGACTCGATCTGCTTCACTGTCTCGATAATGACGCCGACCACGATGATCAACGATGTACCGGAGAACGATACATCCGCTCCGAAAGCTCCGGAGAAGAAAATCGGCAGTACGCAGACGATACACATACCGATCGCACCGATAAAAATGATACTGTTCAGCACGGTCGTCAGATACTCGGTTGTCGGTTTACCCGGACGAATACCCGGGATAAATCCACCCTGTCTCTTCATGTTGTTGGAAATCTCCAACGGGTTGAAGGTTACGGATGTGTAAAAATAAGCAAAGAAGATGACAAGTACAATATAGATCAAAAGACCCAATGTATACTTGAACTCTGACCAGCTACCGATCTTGCACCAGTCAGACTGGTTGCAGACGGTCAAAAACTTCTGGAACAGGGTTGCATCCGGACCGGTCTTCGGTGTTACGCCTGCGAAGCTGGCGATGATAACCGGAAGGCTCATCATCGAGCTGGCGAAGATGACCGGGATAACGCCGGCGGTGTTAACCTTCAGCGGAATATGACTGGCGTTTCCGCCTGACATTTTATTTCCCTGGATCTTCTTGGCATACTGAACCGGGATACGACGCTCACCATCCTGCAGCCATACGATAAACACATACATCGCTACGATGACGCCGACGATGATCACACCTGCTACGATAGCGTTGGTGATGTTGGACGCACCGGCGATATAGGTTTTGTACAGGTTGGACAGATCACTCGGGATACGTGCTACGATGTTGACCAAAAGCACGATAGAGATACCGTTTCCGACACCCTTCTCCGTGATCTGCTCACCGAGCCACATAAGGAATGCAGCACCGGCAGTCAGAGCTACAACAGCTACAACAAGTCCGGTCCATCCGAGGTTCGAATCAAAAAGTCCCTGATTACGGAAACCGATTACGATGGCAACACCCTCGATGATAGCCAGTACGATGGAAAGATAACGAGTATACTCGTTGATCTTTTTACGACCGTCCTCACCGTCCTTCTGCATCTCCTCCAAACGCGGGATCGCGATGGTGAGGAGTTGAAGGATAATGGAAGCCGTGATGTACGGGGTGATGTTCAGCGCGAAGATTGACATACGCGAGAACGAACCACCGGTCATGACATCAAGCAGTCCCAATGACTTGTTGCTGTCAAAAATCTCTTTCATGAAGCTGACGTTGGCGCCCGGAACCGGGATGTTACATCCGATACGGATGATCACGATCGCGATGAGCACATAAAACAGCTTCATACGAATCTCTTTGGTTTTAAACGCATTCTGAATGGTCTCTAACATTAGATCACCTCTGCTTTTCCACCTGCAGCCTCAATCTTGCTAACTGCGCTACTTGAGAAAGCATTCACTTTCACGGTTAATTTTTTCTGAAGCTCACCATTTCCGAGAATCTTTACGCCATCCTTCGGATTGCTGACGATTCCCTTCTCGATGAGATCCTTTACGGTAACCTCAGCGCCATCCTCAAATACATTCAGACGGCTGACACCGATACCGATGATCTCCTTAGAATTGATGTTGGTGAAACCTTTCTTCGGAAGACGACGGTACAGCGGAAGCTGTCCACCCTCAAATCCGAGTCTCGGTGCTCCGGAACGAGCCTTCTGGCCTTTGTGACCTTTACCGGCGGTCTTTCCGTTTCCGGATCCATGACCACGTCCGCGGCGGAAGGTATTATCGTGCTTTGCGCCTTCAGCCGGCGATAAACTACTCAAATTCATAATTGCCTCCTTACTAATCATTGAAGTGGGTTTGAGCCATGCTCAAACCGGGGCGTAAACTTGTTTACGCTTTATACCTCCTCCACTTTTACCAGGTGTCTAACCTGATCGATCATTCCGCGAACTGCCGGGTTATCCGGCATCTCTACGGTTTTGTTCAGCTTACGGAGCCCCATTGCTTCTACCGTCTTGCGGTGCTTCGGGATTGCTCCGATCGGCGATTTTACAAGTGTAATCTTTAAATTTGCCATTGTTCAAATCCTCCACTTTTCCGATTAACCAAGGACTTCATCTACGGAAAGGCCGCGAAGCTTAGCAACCTGCTCCGGTGTCTTCAGTCCGCGAAGGCCTTCGATCGTTGCGAGAACGACGTTCTGCTTGTTACGCGAACCCAGTGACTTGGTACGGATGTTCTTGAAGCCCGCAAGCTCCAGCACCGCACGAGCCGGACCGCCGGCGATGATACCGGTACCCTCCGGGGAACGCTTCATCAGCACATTTGCGCTTCCGAAGTTTCCGATGTTGTCATGCGGAATACTCTTGTTCTCATCAAGCGGTACCGTGATCATGCTCTTGATAGCCGCTTCCTTACCTTTACGAATTGCCTCCGGGATCTCGGCAGCTTTTCCGAGTCCGGCACCGACACGGCCGTTCTTGTCGCCGACTACTACGAGAGCAGTGAAGCGCATGTTACGTCCACCCTTTACTACCTTGGTGACACGCTTGATCGTAACGACGGTATCTTCGAATTCGTTTTCTTCTTCGTTTCTATTATCACGATTATCTCGTCTCATACTAACCTCCTTAGAATTCCAGGCCGGCTTCTCTTGCGGCCTCTGCCAATGCTTTTACCTTGCCCTGATAGATGTAGCCTCCGCGGTCGAAAACGACGGTCTTGATACCGTTATCGAGCGCTTTCTTTGCGATGACTTCACCCAACTTCTGAGCAGCTTCCACATTGTTAGTCTTCGTGAGGCCTTTCTTTACGTCCTCCTGGACAGTAGAGGCCGAAACGATCGTGTTGCCTGCTTCGTCATCAATAACCTGTGCATACATATGATTGTTGCTACGGAACACAGCCAGACGCGGCTTCTCCGGAGTGCCTGACAAACGGCTGCGGATACGTCTGTGCTTGTTCTCACGAACTTCACTACGTGCTGTTTTCTTAACCATTTTTCGTCACTCCTTTCTTTACTTACCGGTCTTACCAGCCTTGCGGCGGATGACTTCGTAATCGTATTTGATACCCTTGCCTTTGTACGGCTCCGGCGGTCTCTTCTCGCGGATCTCGGCGGCATACTGACCAACCTTCTCCTTATCGATACCCTTAACGATGATCAGGTTCTGACCATCTACGGTAACCTCAACACCTTCCGGATCCTCCATCTCTACCGGATGGGAATATCCCAGGGACAGGGTTAACTTCTTGCCCTGCTTAGCTGCACGATAACCGACACCGTTTACCTCGAGGCGCTTCTCATAGCCCTCAGTAACACCGATGATCATGTTGTTGATCAGGGTTCTCGTGAGTCCGTGCAATGACTTCATTTTCTTCAGATCGTTCGGGCGGGTAACCTTGATCTCCTCACCGTCCTTCTCGATCTTCATCTCCGAAGCAAGCTTTCTGCTCAGCTCGCCCTTCGGACCTTTTACCGTCACCTGATTATTTTCTGCAATATCAACCGTTACACCGGCCGGTACCGCGATAGGCATTCTTCCAATTCGTGACATGCCGTTATCCTCCTATACTCTTATCTGTCTGTAGAAAAATCTGCTTACCATACGAAAGCAAGTACCTCTCCACCGACGTTTTCCTTACGTGCTTCCTTGTCTGTGAGAACTCCCTTGTTTGTGGAGATGATAGCGATACCGAGACCGCCGAGCACCTTCGGAAGCTCATCCGTGTTAGCGTAAACACGAAGTCCCGGCTTCGAGATTCTCTTCAGACCGGAGATGATCTTTTCGTTCTTATCCTTGCCGTACTTCATGGTGACATGGATGGTTGAAAAGCCCTTCTCGTCTTTTACTACTTCATACTCTTTGATATAACCCTCTTTTTTGAGGATCTCTGCGATAGAAACCTTCATCTTGGAAGAAGGAATATCTACCGTGTCGTGCTTTGCTGTGTTCGCATTGCGGATTCTTGTCAGCATATCCGCGATCGGATCACTCATAGTCATGATACATACCTCCTTCTTACCAACTGGATTTCTTTACTCCCGGGATCTGACCCTTGTAAGCCAGCTCACGGAAACAGATTCTGCAAATACCATATTTTCTCAGATAGCCATGCGGGCGTCCACACAGCTTGCAACGAGTGTAAGCACGGCTCGAAAACTTCGGCTTACGCTGCTGCTTTATTTTCATCGCTGTTTTTGCCATGATTTTCCTCCAATCACTTCTTGAACGGCATACCGAACTGTGTAAGAAGCTCTCTGGCTTCCTCATCCGTATTAGCCGTTGTCACGAAGATAATATCCATACCTCTGACCTTATCTACCTTGTCATACTCGATTTCCGGGAAGATCAACTGCTCTTTGATTCCCAGAGCGTAGTTACCACGACCGTCAAACGCGTTCGGGTTAACACCACGGAAGTCGCGGACACGCGGAAGTGCCAGGTTGATCAGACGATCTGCAAACTCATACATCTTCTCGCCACGGAGTGTTACCTTACATCCGATCGGCTGTCCCTCACGGAGACGGAAGTTTGCGACTGACTTCTTCGCACGGCATACAACAGCCTTCTGTCCTGCGATAATCTCTAAGTCACTGATTGCGGAATCGAGTACCTTGGAGTTCTCCTTGGCCTCACCGACACCCATGTTGATCACGATCTTCTCGAGCTTCGGTACCTGCAATTTGTTCTTGTATTCGAACTTTTTCATCATAGCATCGACGATTTCTTTGTCGAACTGTTCTCTTAATCTTGACACAGTGTAACCTCCTCTCTATCAATCGATCAGGGCGCCTGTAGCCTTTGCATAGCGAACCTTGTTGCCATTCTCCTCACGGAAACCTACGCGGGTAGCCTTTCCGTCAACGACGAGCATCACGTTGGAGATATCGAAAAATCTCTCCTCCTCGACGATACCGCCCTTGGTGTTGGCCTGATTCGGCTTAACATGCAGTGTAGCCTTGTTTACGCCTTCTACTTTAACCTTGCCATCTTTGATATCGATGACCTTACCTTCTTTACCTTTGTCGACACCGGTGATCACGCGAACGGTGTCATTCTTTTTGATCTTTGACATTGCCATAACGCGTTCCTCCTTACAGTACTTCCGGCGCGAGAGATACGATCTTCATAAACTGCTTGTCACGAAGCTCTCTTGCTACCGGTCCAAAAATACGAGTTCCTCTCGGTGTCTTATCCTCTTTGATGATAACAGCTGCGTTCTCATCAAAACGGATGTATGAACCATCCGGACGACGGATCTGCTTTACGGTACGTACTACAACCGCTTTTACCACATCGCCCTTTTTCACAACACCACCCGGTGTTGCATCCTTAACTGTGGCAACGATAATGTCACCGACAGCGGCATATCTTCTTACTGAACCGCCGAGCACGCGGATGCAAAGAAGCTCCTTTGCTCCGGTATTATCGGCAACCTTCAGTCTGGTCTCTTGCTGTACCATGTTTCAACCTCCTATAAATGTAGCACACTCAAAAAACTCGAAGAGTTTTTTTTACTTAGCCTTCTCGATGATCTCAACCAGACGCCATCTCTTATCCTTGGACAGCGGTCTTGTCTCCATCACGCGAACGCGGTCGCCGATTCCACACTGGTTTTCCTCATCATGTGCTTTCAGCTTGTAGGTTCTCTTCATGATCTTTCCATAAAGAGGATGCTTTACGTTATCTACCACTGCAACCGTGATTGTCTTATCCATCTTGTTGCTGACAACCTTACCGGTACGTGTTTTTCTAAGATTTCTTTCCACGATTCATTCCTCCTTATGTTTTTACGCCTCAGCCGTACGCTGTGTCTCAGTCAGTACGGTCTGAATACGTGCGATGTTTCTTCTAACTTCCTTGATCCGGCTTGTGTTATCAAGCTGGTTTGTTGCATTCTGGAATCTCAGGTTGAAAAGCTCTTTCTTAGCTGCGGTCAGCTCATCGTTCAGCTCCTCAACGCTCATTCCCTTGAGGTTGTTTGTAAAATCCTTACTTTTCACTTCCCGCACCTCCTTCCAAATCTGCCTTGGAAACAATCTTGCACTTTACGGGGAGCTTGTGCATAGCGAGACGCAGCGCCTCTCTTGCTGTATCCTCCGGTACACCGGCGATCTCAAACATCACACGGCCCGGCTTAACAACTGCTACCCAGTACTCCAAAGCACCTTTACCTTTACCCATTCGGGTCTCAGCCGGAGTCTTCGTTACCGGCTTATCCGGGAAAATCTTGATCCAAACTTTACCACCACGCTTGGTGTGACGTGTCATCGCGATACGGGCTGCCTCGATCTGATTGGACTTGATCCAGTGCGGCTCCATAGCTACGAGTCCGAACTCACCATAAGTGATCTTATTTCCACGTAATGCCTTTCCTCTCATAGAGCCACGGAACTGCTTACGTCTCTTTACTCTCTTCGGCATTAACATTATTTATCACTCCCTTCCTTCTCTTTCTTCTTCTTGTTATCCTTGGTCGGAAGGACTTCACCATGATAGATCCATGTCTTGACACCGATCTTACCATAGGTCGTGTCTGCCTCAGCGAAACCATAGTCGATGTCTGCACGCAGTGTCTGCAGCGGAATGTTACCCTCGCTGTAGAACTCGGTACGAGCCATATCGGCACCGCCAAGACGACCGGAAACGGAAGTCTTGATTCCCTTTGCGCCTGCCTTCATCGCACGGCCCATGCAGGACTTCATCGCACGACGGAAGGAGATACGACGCTCGAGCTGCTCTGCGATATTCTCTGCTACGAGCTGTGCGTCGCTGTCCGGACGCTTTACTTCCTTGATATCTACCAATACCTTCTTGGTTGAAAAACCGCTGAGCTCGGTCTTAAGCTTCTCGATCTCAGCACCGCCCTTACCGATTACTACACCCGGCTTAGCGGTATATACCAGAACTCTCACACGATCGGTCGAACGCTCGATCTCGATTTTGGAGATCCCGGCACTGTACAAACGCTTCTTCAGAAACTCACGGATCTTGTAGTCCTCTACCAGATTGTCAGAGAAGTCCTTTCCGTCAGCATACCATCTGGAATCCCAGTCCTTGATGATACCGACTCTTAAGCCGTGAGGATTTACCTTCTGTCCCATCTTGATCTCCTTTCTTATCTCTCGTTCAGAATAATCGTAATATGGCATGTTCTCTTCTCGATACGATATGCCATTCCACGAGCTCTCGGACGGATACGTTTCATTGTCGTTGCCTTGCCTGCGAAGCACTCATCTACATATAGTGTCTCCGGATCCAGGCCGTTATTATTCTCTGCATTCGCGATGGCAGACTTGAGAAGCTTGCCGATCACGGTTGATGCATATCTCGGGTTGTATGCGAGGATCGCCTGAGCGGTCGCCACATCCTTACCACGGATCGCAGCCAGAACGTACTCTGCTTTCTGAGCCGACATACGGGCGAAACGAAGCTTTGCGTACGGTCTGGTCTCTTTTTGATTCTGATTTCTCTCTTTTTTTATCTGTGTTCTATGTCCCTTAGCCACTTTAGAGACCTCCTTTCAATTAGCGTTTCTTTTCGTCCTTGCCATGGCCACGATAGGTTCTCGTTGCTACGAACTCACCCAGCTTATGACCAACCATATCTTCTGTAATGTATACCGGTACATGCTTTCTTCCGTCATGAACAGCGATCGTATGACCAACCCATGCCGGGAAGATGGTAGAACGACGTGACCAGGTCTTGATCACAGATTTATCTCCGGACTCATTCATCGCGTCAATCTTCTTAAGAAGAGACTGATCAGCGAAAGGTCCTTTCTTCAATGAACGTGACATATGCTATCCTCCTTATTACTTGGCAAGAGCCTTTCCGTCGCGGCGACGGATGATCATCTTGTTCGACTGCTTGTTCTTCTTGCGGGTCTTGTAACCGAGTGCCGGTTTACCCCAAGGTGTACACGGTCCCGGGCGACCTACCGGTGCCTTACCCTCACCACCACCATGCGGATGGTCGTTCGGGTTCATAACCGAACCACGTACTGTCGGGCGGATACCCATATGACGTTTTCTACCTGCCTTACCGATGTTCACAAGGTTGTGCTCACCGTTTCCAATCACTCCGATGGTTGCGCGGCACACGATCGGTACCATACGCATCTCTCCGGACGGCATACGCAGGATTGCGTACTTACCTTCCTTCGCCATCAGCTGAGCGCTTGTTCCGGCTGCACGGACGAGCTGTCCGCCGTGTCCCGGATACATCTCGATGTTGTGGATCTGCGTACCAACCGGCATATCCTTCATCTCCATGCAGTTTCCGATACGGACCTCAGCGTTCTCGCCGTTCATCAGCACGTCGCCGACCTTGAGGCCTGCCGGTGCGAGGATGTATCTCTTCTCACCATCTGCGTAGCTGAGCAGTGCGATGTTGGCTGTACGGTTCGGATCGTACTCGATCGACTTAACCGTTGCCGGAATCCCGTCTTTATTTCTCTTGAAATCGATAATTCTGTATTTTCTCCGATTGCCGCCTCCGCGGTGACGTACCGTGATTTTTCCCTGTGCGTTGCGTCCGGCATGTTTCTTCAGCGGAGCAAGCAGGCTCTTCTCCGGCGTATCGGTTGTGATCTCTGCGAAATCATAACCGGTCATATTACGTCTCGAAGGGGTATATGGGTTATAACTCTTGATTCCCATGGTAATCTCCTTTCCTTATCATAAACCTTCAAAAATCTCGATGTCAGCGCTCTCCTCGGTCAACCATACGATTGCCTTTTTGCGCTTTGCTGTCATTCCCTGTGTACGTCCGCGGCGCTTATTCTTACCGGAGACATTCATCGTGTTCACCTTGGCGACCTCTGTGCCCGGGAACATTTTCTCGATCGCATCCTTGATCATGGTCTTGGTTGCGTCGGTATGTACATAAAACGTATATTTCTTGTAATCCATGCCCTCCATCGAGCTCTCGGTGATGACCGGCTTTAAGATTACATCATAGTACTTGATATCAGCCATTATGCATACACCTCCTCGATCGCCTTGATGGCATTTTTCTCGATCACGAGCGTGTCATACTTCAGAATGTCATATACATTCAGTCCGCTTGTGACATCCACCTTGCCGGCATCCTTGTCTTCGTTACGAAGGAAGTAAGTGCTTCTTACGCCTTTCAGGTTCTTTGCGGAAAGTGCCGCATTTTTCTGTGCATCGCTCGGTGCAGCGAGTCCGTCACCGCCGAGTACGATGAATGCGCCCTTAGCTCCCATGTTGGAGAGAAGCTCGTTCATCTTCTTGGTCTTCGGCTCGTCAAACTTGAACTCGTCTACGACGTAGAGCTGTGAATCCTTAACCTTTGCGGAAAGGGCTGCCTTGAGGGCTGCTTCCTTCTCCTTGCGGTTCATCTTGAAGCTGTAGTCTCTCGGAGTCGGTGCGAATACCACGCCACCGCCTGTCCACTGTGGTGAACGAATCGAACCCTGTCTTGCATGTCCGGTTCCCTTCTGTCTCCACGGCTTACGGCCACCGCCGCGAACCTCGGAACGGGTCTTGGCCTTCTGTGTGCCCTGACGCTTGTTAGCGAGCTGAAGCACGACAGCCTTGTGGAGCAAGTGCTCATTGATCGGAGCGGCGAATACGGAGTCGTTTACATCCATCTTCTCGACTTCTTTGCCGTCCATATTGTAAACAGATACGCTTGCCATCTGTCTGATCCTCCTTTTCTTTTCTTCTGAATTCTTCTATAGTAATATCTTATTTCTCAGCCTTAACAGCTTCCTTAACGATCACGGTTGACTTCTTCGGTCCCGGTACGGCACCCTTGATCAGAAGCAGGTTCTCCTCAGCGTCCACACGGACGATCTGGAGGTTCTGGATGGTTACGTTTACCGCACCCATCTGACCCGGCATCTTCTTGCCTTTGAATACCTTACTCGGATCGGAAGCGGATCCGTTAGATCCTGCATGACGGTGGAACTTAGAACCGTGTCCCATCGGTCCGCGGGACTGTCCGTGGCGCTTGATCGCACCCTGGAATCCTTTACCTTTGGTCTTGGCGGATACATCTACCATGTCGCCAGCCTCAAAGATGTCAGCCTTGATCTCCTGACCAGCTGTGAACTCCTCTGCGTTCTCGAATTTGAACTCGGTGAGGAATCTCTTATTCTCTACACCGGCTTTTGCGAGATGACCCTTGACCGGCTTGTTGATCAGCTTCTCACGAGTATCGCCGTAAGCGACCTGTACTGCTGAGTAACCGTCGTTCTCCTCGGTCTTGATCTGCGTAACGTATACCGGACCTGCTTTTAATACGGTAACCGGAGTCATCACGCCGTTCTCGTCGTAAACCTGTGTCATACCAATCTTGGTTGCTACGATAGCCTTTTTCATGATTCTTTCCTCCTAAATCTTTTTTCTCTCTCATCAACCCTTTCCCTAAGTGGAAAACGATTCGCTTTCATTAGGGCGCTATGTAATGGGTCGGTGTTGAAATCATTTCTTCATCTGAATGTCGATGGCCACGCCTGCCGGCAGATCTACCTTAGAAAGTGCGTCTACCGTTTTCTGTGTCGGGCTGAGTACGTCGATCAGACGCTTGTGTGTTCTCTGCTCGAACTGCTCGCGCGAATCCTTGTACTTGTGTACCGCACGCAGGATGGTTACTACCTCGCGCTTCGTCGGCATCGGTACCGGTCCGGATACCTTAGCTCCGGTCTTGTTTACCGTGTCAACCAGTTTGCTTGCTGCCATGTCGATGATCTGGTGATCATACGCCTTCAGAATGATTCTCATTTTTTGACTCTTTTTACTTGCCATAAAAATAGTCGCCTCCTTTTCGTACTATATATTTCTGTAGTACGACAAGCGGTGACTGTACACTCATTCGTGTGTGTCCATATGTCTCTCAAAAATATGGACCGAAGTGCTTTCCTATCTCATCGGGGCTTTGACAGGTGCTACCTTGCCCGCTTTCCCGATGTTTTTCCGTCTGTCACGGAATCCGGTTACACGTCGGCGATCTCACACTTATTCTACTGTACAGTGACTTGTCGTCATGATTGTCGGTTATCTCTTCTCGATTGCTGATCTGATCAGGATAACCATCTAGACATTCGCTCCACGAAAAACCCGCCTTAGTAACGGCTCGTCGCTTACCACACAGTCAGTAGGCGATTACCTGGGCGGCAACCTCCGCTTCTTCGCTATCATGTCACAGCAATCGCTATTCTAACACATCATTTTACATAATGCAAGTACTTTTTTGAAAAAAACCCGAAAATATGCAAAAATGTATTCGAGTGTGCTTGGATTCTCCGCTCGGCGCAACGAAGTCGATGCAAGCATCGACTGCACTTTCGCTTCGCGAAGAGTGCCTTGCGCCCTTCCCGAACGTAGCGGTGCACGGCTTGAAAAGACCAAGCCTGCGCACCGACGTTCGCGACAGGCGCCTCGCACCATATTTATAACAAATTTACTGGATTATGTCTTCATTTTGATAAAAATGTAATCGTTTCTGTGGAATTCTAAATCGTTATGATGTATTATAATAGAAGAAAGCAGTTAAAACCAACTAAAGGGGGTTTGGATTTATGACTAGAGGTTTGAAGAGAACAGCGGCGGGGACACTGGCATTGGTTATGACTATGGGGTGTCTGACCGGCTGTGGTAAGGACGAGGTGAAAACCGATGCCGGGGTGGCAAGCGGAGCGGCTGTGACCGATACCGCTGTCGAGACCGAGGCGGATATCGAGACGACGGCGGTGGATATTCCGACGCCGGAGGGGTATCACCTGGTTTGGAACGATGAGTTTGACGGCGATAAGCTGAACGAGGAGGATTGGAATCGTGAGAAGCATCCGATTGGCTGGGTCAACAATGAGCTTCAGGAGTATCTGCCTGTCGAAGACTATGCGTATGTCAAGGACGGCGAGCTTATCATCCAGCCTAAAAAGGAGACGCTGGAGAACGGCAACACGATCTACCGCTCCGGACGTATCAACACACAGAACAAGCACGACATTAAATATGGAAGGATCGAGGCTAAGATCAAGGTTCCGGAGGGTAAGGGATTTCTTCCGGCGTTTTGGATGATGCCGCAGGATGAGGATTTCTACGGAATCTGGCCGAAATGCGGCGAGATCGATATCATGGAGGTCCTGGGCGACCAGATCAATACCAACTACGGTACGCTCCACTACGGCGAGCCGCACAAGCAGAACCAGGGCAGCATCCAGCTGCCGGATGGCGATTTCGCTCATGAGTATCACACCTTCGCGATCGAGTGGGAGCCGGGCGTGATCAAATGGTTCATGGATGATCAGCAGTATTATGAGACCAGCGACTGGTTCACCGCTGTCGACGGCGAGGAGGAGAAGCCGTATCCGGCTCCGTTTAACCAGCCGTTCCATGTGATCCTGAACGTAGCGATCGGTGGTGACTGGCCGGGCAATCCGGATGAGACAACCATTTTTGATGAGCGTGCAGCGATGTATGTCGATTATGTCCGCATGTTCCAGAAGGACAGCTACGATGAAAATGTACAGAAGCCGGTGAAGGTTTCCAAGTTTAAGGAACCGGATACGTCCGGTAACTTCATTACCAATGGTGATTTTAAGGAAGACGAGAA
This sequence comes from Eubacterium sp., assembly GCA_036343395.1. GTDB lineage: Bacteria > Bacillota > Clostridia > Lachnospirales > Lachnospiraceae > Eubacterium_F. The sequence continues at coordinate 13,627 of JAZASH010000046.1, forward strand.
CCTGAACGACGACGAGAGTTGGAAGTTCCTGCTCTTTAAGGGCGGTGAGGGTGAAGCCAAGATCGAGAACGGCGAGATTGTGATCTCGATGACAAAGACAGGTTCTGAGGATTATGGTGTACAGCTCGTCCAGCCGGGTATGCCGATGAAGAAGGGCACCTCCTACAAACTTTCCTTCGAGGCATACGCCGAGGACAAGCGTACGATGAAGACGGCGGTGACCGCGCCGAATGTCGACTGGATCCGATACTTCCCGGATACCGAGGTCAAGCTGGGTAAGAAATGGAAGAAGTACAAGTTCAACTTCGACATGACCGAGGAGGACGACGACAGCGGCCGCGTTGAGTTCAACATGGGTAAGGTTGACTCGACCGCCACGATCCATATCCGAAATGTTAGATTAGAGGAGGCGTAACCGCCTCCCGAGGGAGCACGGCACAGAACGACGCTGTGAGCTGCGGAGACGCGGCTGATTCCGTAACTAAAAGGAACCGTATGGGTACATATCATACCCACGCGGTTCCTTTTTTATTCTATTTGATAATGCTACGAGAAAATACCCTTGAAGAAATCACCGATGGCCTTGCCGATGTTGGCGAAGAAATCACCGATGGATGACAGGATACTCATGAACCAGCCCTTGGCCTCGCCCAGGTCGATCCCGGCGTCCTCGAGCGCGTCGTATACCGACTGCGCGGATTTTTCCAACACACCCAGATCCAGGTCCAGGTCTCCGATCTTCTTCATCAGGTCAGTGATCTTTTGCTTATCCTCATCCGTGAGCTCGACGTCGAGCTTGGCTGCGCCGTCGTCGATCGCCTTTTTGATATCCTCCTCGGAGGTGAGATCACCCTTGACCACTTCATTTTTCACCACTGCGACCAGCTGTGCTGCCTTCTCCGAGCCGACCGACTCGATAATCTCACCGGTCGTGACGAGCTCGTCCACCGCCGTATCGAAGACGGCCTCTCCGACTTCCTCGCCCTGCATCGCGCCGTAGGCCTTGATCGCACCGACGAGCGCTGCCGTACCGGAGAGTGGGAAGGGCCCCGCCACCGTTACCTTGGCATCCGTAAAGCCCGCCGTGGAAAGTGCGTTGACATACATCGCCTCGGTACAGAAGTTGATGTTTTTGGTCTCAACCTCGATCCCGCTGCCGGCATCCGCCTCCTCGATCTTTACGGAGGAGAGCGCCCTCGTGCCGATCACCGATTTGTCGATGTACTTGTCGAGGTGCTCGTGCTCCTCGTCGTTCGTCACCTCGATGACCTCGTAGTCGGGAAGCTGGCTTTCTTTCACGCCGAGCAGGTTCATCACCTTTTGCTTCTCGCTGTCCTTCAGTGAGGCGCCGAAAGCGATATACGGCTTCACTTCGACCGATGCCTGTGCCGTCGTCCCGGCTCTTATCGGTAAAAATGACCCGACCGCCAGACTGAGCAGGCACGCGCCCGCCGTCAGTCGCCTCATAAGTCTGTTATTAAACATGTTATTCGTCCTTTCTCCTGCAGCACCGTAAGACAGGATCACTGCCAGCGAATGCGCACATGGCACCACCACACGGCTCGCTGCTTCACACACCACACGCTGCAGATGCACCCGCACAGCGCATGCATGCACCATCGCTTTACAGCTTGAGGATGCGGCCGATCGCCTCGGCGGTCTTCTCAGCGGTGCCGAAAGCCGTCAGGCGGAAGTAACCTTCCCCGCTCGGACCGAAGCCCGCTCCCGGTGTGCCGACCACATTGGCCTGCGTCAACAGCTGATCAAAGAACTCCCAGCTCGTCACACCGTCCGGTGTCTTCAGCCAGATGTACGGTGCATTCACGCCACCATATACCTCATAGCCTGCTCCTGCCAGCCCCTCACGGATGGTCGAAGCATTTTTCATATAGTAAGCAATCTGCTCTTTTGTCTGTGCCTTGCCCTCAGCGGAGTACACTGCCTCGCCGGCACGCTGGATGATGTACGGTGCACCGTTGAACTTGGTACCGTGACGTCTTGCCCACAGGCTGTTCAGCGTCGCATCCGAATCCGGTGCGGTCAACTCTTTCGGGATCACCGTGAAGCCGAGACGTGTTCCGGTGAAGCCGGCATTTTTCGAAAAGCTCCTCATCTCGATCGCGCAGGTCTTTGCCCCCTCGCACTCGTAGATGGAGTGTGGCACGTCTGACTCGCTGATGTAGGCCTCATACGCAGCATCATAAAGGATCACCGCCTGCTTCTCGATCGCATAATCTACCCAGGCCTGGAGCTGATCCTTATTCAACGTCGTTCCGGTCGGGTTGTTCGGGCAACAGATGTAGATGATATCCGGTGTGCGTGACGGGAAATCCGGCACGAAACCGTTCTGCGCGGTACACGGCATGTAGATCACGTCCGTCCACGCCTCTTTAGCCTTATCGTACTCTCCGGTCTTGCCTGCCATCGCGTTGGAG
>JAZASH010000047.1:0-15898 GCA_036343395.1 Eubacterium sp.
CTGAAATACGCATTATAGTACTCGTACTCCGGCGGCGTTGCGAGCCGGTGCAACAGCATCTCCGTGTCATTCATGACATCCGTGATGCCCATATCCGGCTTCAGCGTGTCATTGTACATCTTCCTCGGCATGAAAACAGCCAGCGCACTCGGATACGATACGACAGAAGCTACCTTAAATGTGTAGTCTTTCTTCTCATATTCTTCGTGGAGAATGATCTCATCCCCCTCGTCTATTCCATATTTCTCACTGATTCCGTCCGAGATCGCCACACCCTCACTGGGTAGTTCGATCTTCACGTATTGCGAGTGATCCTCGATCCCGTAGACCGAGAACGCCTCATCCATATCTTCCTTATCCCCCGTCGGATAATACACGAGCGACGACAGGCAGAACTTCTCTGCTTTCGGATACGCGGTCTCGATCTGCGTCTTCAGGATGTACTGATGCGCGGCCGGCATCGTCGCCAGCACCTCATCCTGATAGTGTGTCAGCAACGGCCCCATCATCATACCGAAAAGTAGGAAAACATTCGCCAGCATGATGCCGACAAACATCGTCACATAATTTCCCATATTCTGAAAAATGATCCGTAACCGGAACCGTGAAAAGAAACTCCACCGTGGCAACCGGACCGCTTTACTGCGCTTATGCTTCGCCAGATCATGACGCAAAAAGCGCAAGGGTGACAGTCGGAGTGCGCGTTTGATTGCGAAAAAGTTGATCACAAACATGATGATCACCGGGATCACCGTCGTCAGCAAAAACGCCTCCGCATTCCACAGTACCGTAAAGGTCGGCAGCGAATAGCTCCCGTAGTACATCGCGGCTGCGACATCCTTAAACACCGTATATCCGAGGATATTTCCGACCAGCGCCGAGATCAGCGTCACGATCACCGGCAGCGCCAGGTAATGCCGCAGGATCTCTCCCTTGGTGTAGCCGGACGCCCGCAGCGTACCGATCACCGAAGCCTCCCGCACGATCGTATGCCGGATCGTGATCGAAAAGACAAAGGCCAGCACTGCGATCAACACATACAGCAGCACCTTCATCATCGTCGAGTCACCACCGAAATCCGTACCGGTAAACTGGATCGACTGGTTAGCATAGCGCGGCAGGAAATCCTCCAGGGAGACGTAGCGTACCGCCGCCTCCATCACATCCTCGGCGCGATCCATCTCCTCGTCCTCGTCCGCCGGCTCATTTTCATAATCCCATACGTACTCATAATGCAGCTTCAGATGCGTTTCCTCGAAAGCCTTAAAGCCGTCCTCCGTCACGACACCGACACCAAACAGCACCGCGTCAAACATCATATCACTGTTGCTCGAGAAAAGCGCGGAGTAATCCGACAGTGCCACCAGACCGGTAACCGTCATCTCACGGCCACTGAGAACCAGCGTATCGCCGACGGAGTAATGGTTGTTGTCCGCATACATGCGGTCGATCGCTACCTCGTTATCCTTCTCGGGGAAAGCGCCCTCCATCAGGCACTCACCATTGATCTTGTCACGCTTCTGAAAGACTCGCAGCGTGCTGCCGCCCTGGAGCGTCGTATCGAAAAAAAGCTGCTTCTCGATCGTTGCATGCGCGTCCTCTCCGATCCCATCGAGCGCCGCATCACTCGGCTCATCCTTGGTGATGAAGTGGCCCCACTCCACATTGTACTTCTCGAAACTCTCATCATAAGCGGCGATCATCGAGTTTGCCGCCACCAAAAACCCCGAGATAAACCCTATCACGAGGATCATAAACAAAAATATCACGACGTATTTCCCCAGCTCACCCTTCAACTCCCTGGGGATACGTTTCATCAACGGATTCTTCATGTCAGCCACACTCTCTCAGTCATACTACACAGTCACTACCTGCTCTCCATACACAGCCTGCTGCCACCACAACTTCTACGCTTCTCGTTACTCACCAGTCAAGATCCATCGCCTTGATCTTCACCTCGTTGGTTTCATCCTTGCGGATCTTGCCGTCACGCAGTCGGATCACGCGATCCGCCATGTTCTTGATCGCGTCGTTATGCGTTACCATGATCACGGTGTTTCCGTACTTCTGGTTGACCTCCTCGATCAGCGCCAGGATCTCCTTTGACGTGGTATAGTCAAGCGCTCCCGTCGGCTCATCGCAAAGCAGGATATCCGGATTCTTGATGATCGCACGTCCGATCGATGTCCTCTGCTGCTGCCCACCGGAGAGCTGATTCGGCAACTTGTACCGATGCTCATACAGCCCCAGCGTATGCAACAAATCATCGATATCGAGAGGCTTATCACTCAAATACGCCCCGACCTCGATATTCTCCTTGACATTCAGGTTCGGGATCAGATTATACATCTGAAAAATATACCCGAGGTGATTGCGTCGATACGCCGTCAAAGACTTCTCATTCATGTCGACGGTTTTCTCCCCACCGATCGACACATAACCCGAATCCGCATCATCGATCCCGCCGATAATATTCAGCAAGGTCGACTTTCCAGACCCCGACGGCCCCAGTAAAACACACACATCCCCCTTCTCAATCGAAAACGAAATCCCCCGCAAAACCTCCACACGGTTCTCATCATTTCCGAAACTCTTATGTAAGTCATTAATCTCAATAAACATGCCCGCCTCCCGATGATTATATCTAACTTGGATTAGTTATTGCTAACCTCCATCTATAATACTCCTTATATAGATATCTGTCAACCCAAATTCACAACACAAATGAAAAAAGAACAAAAAAAAGAATCAATGGAACCATTAATCCAGCAAGACGCCTCGCGGATTAATATTCCATTGATTCGATATTTTACCTTATTACTTACTCAGCAACTCCTCCGCCATCTTCTCCATCAGCGGCACATCCGCGGGCTTCATCTTCGACTTAATCGATACCGTCGTATCGCAAATCGTGATATTCTTCATCCCCTCCAGCGCTTCGCGGATCTTCCGCCCTGCCACCGGCGCCCAACTACCGTTATCGAGGATCGCCACCTTCTTATTTTGGAAATTCTTATGCCCCAACCGATACAGGAAATTCTCCATCGTCGGGAACAAGCCCCCATCATACGTCGCCGACGCAAACACGATCTTATCATAGCGGAATGCATCCTCGACCGACTCCGCGATATCCTCACGCGACAGATCCGTCACGACTACCTTCTTTGCACCCTTCTCGGTAAAAATCTCCCCGAGCTTCTCGCACGCCTTACCGGTATTCCCGTGGATCGACGTATACGCGATAAACACGCCGTCATCCTCCGGCTCATACGCCGACCAGATCTGATACTTGTTGATATAGTAGGAAAGCTCTTCCTGATCCGGCAGGATCGGTCCGTGCAGTGCACAAATCTTCTGGATATCCAGCCCGGCTGCCTTCTTCAGCAGCGCCTGTGCCTGCGCGCCGTACTTGCCGACGATATTGAAATAATACCGTCTCGCCTCGCACGCCCAATCCTCATCGGTATCCAGCGTACCAAACTTACCAAAAGCATCCGCTGCAAAAAGAATCTTCTCCGAAGACTCATAACTTACCATAACCTCCGGCCAGTGAACCATCGGTGCCATCACGAAAGTCAGCGTATGGCTCCCCAGCTCCAGGGTATCCCCCTCATTCACCGACTTCACTTTCTCACTATAGTCTTTCTCCGTAAACTGCCCAAGCATCCCGGCCGACTTCGCACTGGTGATGATCGTCAGCGACGGATACTTCTCCATCACCGCCTCGATCGAGCCGCTATGATCCGGCTCCAGATGCTGTACCACCAGATAATCCGGCGTACGGCCGCCGAGCTCAGCCTCCAGATTGGCCATCCACTCATCGGTCCCGCGCGGGTCCACGGTATCCATGATAGCCACCTTGTCATCCAAAATCAGGTACGAATTATACGCCATACCGTTCGGCACGATGTACTGGCTCTCGAACAGATCCAGGTCGTGATCATCTACACCGATATAACGTACTGCCTCAGAAATCTCAATCTTACTCATACGAACTATGCCCTCCATTCTTTTAGTATACTCCCAACACCAAACTCTCTACACAATGACGAACCAACTTCGTCGTTCTTATCACACGCCTACTCCACGCGGATCAACAGGCAACCGTGCCCCGGGATCTCCTCCGTCGAGCGGATATTGATCTCCTCGTTTCTCCACAGTTCGATCGACAAGCCGTCCTTTTTACTGATAAACGGTTTCGGACAGATCGGTGTCGACGCCGTCGCAATATTAAACATCGCCACATACTCGGCATCGTCATAGCGATCTCTCGCGCGCCATACGATCACATCGTTGTCACGATATGCCTCTCGTGCCCCGCTCGACACCTCTGTCAGACGCAGCACAGCGACGTTTGTCAGCAGCTGCAGGGTCTCGTGATCCAGCTTGTTCATCTCCGAACCAATCATCAGCGGTGACCGGCAGATACTCCACAGCGTGAGCATCGTTTTTTCTTCTTCTATGGAAAAATGGGTGCGATGCTCATTCCCCAGGCCGACACCGAGCAGACCGATCGGCAGATCATCGCAATCCGGGAAGCCCTCATCCGACGGCTTACCCTGCCAGTTTTTGCATACATCGAACATCTGACGAAGCTGATCCCAGTTATCCGCAAACCGATCCGTCACCTTCCACATCTCCGAGTTCTCACGATAAAAATCGCACTCCTCGAGCACCGCCGGTCCCGGCGACAGCGACAGGATCATATCGCGTGAGCACTTCTCCATCGCCTGACGGATCATCTCGATCTCGACACGCGCCGTCTCCGAATCCATCCGTCCGATATCATCACACTTAACAAAGTCTACTCCCCATTCTGCATACAACTCAAACACAGAATCATAATACTCCTGCGCCCCCGGCTTCGTCGGGTCCACCCCGTACATATCCGGATTCCAGGAGCTGATCGAGTACGGGTTCGCGATCTGATTCGCCGTGATCTCCGTGTTCCATAACTTACTATGCGTATGCGCAGCAACACGCGGGATACCTCGCATCATATGGATACCGAACTTCAGACCCAACCCGTGGATGTAGCTCGCCAACGGCGCGAAGCCCTCTCCGGCAGCCGCCGACGGGAACTTCGCCACACACGGAAACGGTCTCGAGTACTCATCCATCTCCATCCGGTTAAACGGCACATACACATCCGCGCCACCCTCCGGCACCGATGTATACGAATACCAGTCCGCGTCGATCACAATATACTCCCAGCCGAAATCCTTGAGATTCTCGGCCAAAAAATCCGCATTTGCCTTTACCTGGAGCTCATTGACATTCACTCCGTAGCAATCAAAACTGTTCCAGCCCATAGGCGGTCGAAGCAATTCCATCACAGTCACCCTCCCATTTAGAAAAATATCCCGAAAGACGTTCTTATTATAACACATTTGTAGAATAACCGCAAGCATAAAAAAAGCGCGAGCCTAACCTCCGACTCGGACACTACGTGCCCTCGCAGTCCGTTAGACTCACGCGTATGCTCGCTTTATTTACTCAAAGAGCGGTGTTGACAGATAGCGGTCTCCCGTATCCGGGAAGATCACAACGATGTTTTTGCCCTTATTCTCCGGCCGCTTTGCCACCTGGGTCGCTGCCCAGAGCGCTGCCCCGGCTGAAATACCGGTGAAAACACCATCGGTCTTTACGACCTCACCGCCGGTCTTAAAAGCATCCTCGTTCTCAACTGTGATGATCTCGTCATACACACCCGTATCCAGCGTATCCGGGACGAAACCGGCACCGATTCCCTGGATTTTATGTGCGCCGCTCTCGCCCTTCGACAGAACCGGAGAAGAAGCCGGCTCCACAGCGATCACCTTAATATCCGGGTTTTTACCCTTTAAGTACTTTCCGACACCGGTGAGCGTTCCGCCCGTACCGACACCGGCAACAAAAATGTCCACCTTGCCATCGGTCTGCTCCCAGATCTCCGGGCCTGTCGTTTCCAGATGTGCCTGCGGATTCAGCTGGTTTACAAACTGTCCCGGGATAAAGCCGCCCGGCAGCTCCTTTGCCAGCTCTTCTGCCTTGGCGATGGCGCCTTTCATACCCTGTGCGCCGTCGGTCAGTACCAGCTCGGCACCATAGGCCTTCATCATGTTGCGCCTCTCAACACTCATCGTCTCCGGCATCGTGATGATGATACGGATTCCAAGCGCAGCTGCGATCGCCGAGAGACCGATTCCCGTATTTCCACTCGTCGGCTCGATGATCACGGAGTCCTTGTTTATCTTACCAGACTCAAACGCATCCAGCAAAATCTTTTTCGCAATACGATCCTTGACACTGCCGGCCGGGTTAAACGCCTCCAGCTTGGCGATGATCGTCGCCTCCAGACCGTTTTTCTTCTCGTAGTTTGTCAGCTCCAGGACCGGTGTGTTTCCTACCAGGTCGGTGATACTTTTGTTGATAGCCATGTTTTTATCCTCCCATATGAAATCTTATCAGCCAACCGCCTTGAACGCCTCCTCGAGATCCTCGATGATATCATCGATGTGCTCGGTTCCGATCGAAAGACGGATTGTATTTCTTCGAATACCTACCGACTCCAACTCCTCATCACTCATCTGAGAATGTGTGGTGCTGGCCGGATGGATAACCAGGGACTTCACGTCTGCCACGTTAGCCAGCAGCGAGAAGATCTCCAGATTGTCGATAAAGTCACGCGCTTTTCTCTCATCACCCTTGATCTCAAAGGTAAAGATCGAGCCGCCGCCGTTCGGGAAATACTTCTTATACAGCGCCTGCTCCTTCGGATCCGTAGATACCGACGGATGGTGCACAGCCTCTACCTGCGGGTGGTTGTTCAGGTACTCGACAACCTTCAGTGCGTTCTCGGTATGACGCTCCACACGGAGTGACAACGTCTCGAGACCCTGCAGGAAGAAAAAGGCATGGAACGGTGACAGAGTTGCACCGGTATCTCTCAACAAGATCGCACGGATCTTGGTGACAAACGCAGCCGGTCCGACAGCCTCTGTAAAGCTGATTCCGTGATAACTCGGATTCGGCTTCGTCAGAGAATCAAAACGTCCGCTCGCAGCCCAGTCAAACTTACCGCTATCGATGATCACACCACCGATGGTCGTTCCGTGACCGCCGATAAACTTGGTCGCACTGTGTACGACGATGTCCGCACCAAACTCGATCGGGCGGATCAGATACGGTGTTCCGAAGGTGTTATCGATAACCAGCGGCAGCCCATTTTTATGAGCGATGTTTGCGATAGACTCGATGTCCACAACATCAGACTTCGGATTACCCAGTGTCTCGATGAAGATCGCCTTGGTATCCGGGCGGATGGCTTTTTCAAACGCATCCAGGTCACCGGCCTCCACAAACGTTGTTTCGATGCCGTAGTTCGGAAGCGTATGCTCCAGGAGGTTGTAGGTTCCTCCATAGATATTGGAAGCCGATACGATGTGACCGCCTCCCTCACCGAGGGTCTGGATCGTGTAGCTGATCGCTGCTGCTCCACTGGCAACACCCAGTGCAGCCACGCCACCCTCAAGTGCTGCGATACGACGCTCGAACACATCCTGTGTCGGGTTGGTCAGACGACCGTAGATGTTACCGGCATCCGCCAGTCCGAAACGTGCCTCAGCGTGATCGCTGTTGTGAAATACGTATGACGATGTCTGGTAGATCGGCACCGCTCTCGCGTCCGTAGCCGGATCTGCCTCCTCCTGTCCTACATGCAACTGCAGTGTCTCAAAACGTAACTCTCTGTCCTTGTACTCTTTCTTGCTCATTACTTCATCCTCCTTTATATGTGTTGTAATTTTCTTTTCCCACAATTCATACCGTCCCGATATGAATTACTGACTATGCGCCTATCTTACAACACAAAAAAGGAGTTGTCAAGAACAAATCCGTAATTTTCCTATCCTATATCACTATATCCGGTTATAGATTGTATCTATAATATAAATGAGCCGGTCTCCCGGCCCTTTATTTTATATGGAATAATCTCCGTTTTTGGCGATCTGCCAATTTTTCAAATCCTCCAGAGAAATCCCGTCGACGACCTCATTGATCGCGTCGTTCATACGCTTCCATACGATATTGGTTGCGCACTGCTCCACGCGAGGGCAGTCATACAGGCTTCCGTCCGCGCAGTCGACCGGTGCCAGGCTTCCCTCTGTCAAACGCAGAATATCGCCCACGGTGTACTCGATCGGTTTTCTCGTCAACAGGTAACCACCCTGCGGTCCACGGATACTCCGTACAAAGCCGGCCTTGTTCAGCACCGAGATGATCTGCTCGAGATACTTGTCCGAGATCGTCTGCTTCTCTGCGATCTCACGGATCCGGACCGGTCGATCCTGATCGCTGAGCGCCAGCTCCAACATAAGTCGGAGCGCGTATCGTCCCTTGGTCGAAATCTTCATTTCTCCTCCTCCTTATGAAGGTATTTTTCTTGCCACCACGATAAATCGGCCTTCATCCACGTGATACGCACAGGTAACCAGCGACAACAGCTGGTCTCCGTACTTCGGCGTAATCCCCGTCTTATAGATAGAAAGCTTCTGGATATTCTTTACAAACTTATCATACCGCTCCTCCGAGAGGTTACCGATGTAATCATAGTATTTGAAGACATCCTGGTCCTCCTTATACACCTGGGAGCGGAACACGGCGATGATCTCATAGTCGTGCTTCTCATACAGGGTATCAAAATGGATGATCTTATGCTTCTTATAGAAGTTCTCATCCTCAAAATCCATCAGATGCGCAAACATCATCCCGCTCTTCATATGATGACCGTAGATCAGCAGATTTTCAAACGGGTTGTCCGGATCACACACCGCATCTAAAAATGGCATGCCGTTGATATCGTCCTTCTTATCGAAGTTACGATGCAGGTAATACTCGTTCTCCTTCGGCGTGAACATGACCGGATAGTTGATTGGCGTATCGTCGACCTTCACCCATCCGATAACATCCTTATTCTTCTTATACAGCTTCTTATACTTCTTCAGAACCTTCTTCTTTTCCCCGGAAGGTGCCGAAATCTCGATATCTTCCGCCACATCCGGCGCATCGTCCGGCTCCGCCTCCGTATCCTCGACCAGCTGCTCGAGCGCCTCGATCTCATCGCCGGCCTGCTTGGCATCCCAATAGTAACTAAACAGATACCAGCCGCAACCGATAAACGTCACGGCAAATACGATAATCAGGATATTCAGCACGATTTTTTTCATACGAAACTCTCTCCACATTTCCGGACGGCCCCTCCGGAACACACGCTCCGATCACAGATCCAGGCTGCGACGCATCGGCGTGTAACGGATTCCGTCCTTTTTCTGCTCCGAGTCGATCGGCTCGAAGCCTATTTTTTTATAAAACTCCACCGCGTACGGTGACGAGTTTACGGTAACTGCGGGCAACTCCGGCCCGGCATCCCGTATCGCCGCGATCGCGATACGCACCAGACGCGACGCGATCCCGAGGTGATGGAACTGCCCACGTACGAAAAGCAGGCTGATATGCTGTCCGGGACGGATCGCGATCACGCCGACCAGATAACTGTTTTGATAGCACCCCCAAAACTTCATCTCGCCACTCTCGACCTTCTCTACCATCGCGTGGTACTCGATGAAGTGCTGAAAGGTTTTTACGCCCATCTCCTCATAATCCGGCGCCTCATACTCACTAAAAACCTCCCAGACCAGCTCTAACGCATCGCGGAGCTGGCCGGTGGATAACTTGCAAAGTTGCATCTTACATCGCCTCCAGCGTCTCCCGGATTGCCTTGATAAAGCCCTCGCTGTTCAGCACCGTTACGTTCTCCATCGAGGTAATCAGTGCCAGGTCCTTGGTCATCTTGCCGGATTCGATCGTCGACAGGGTTGCCTTCTCCAACTTATCAGCGAAACTACACAATTCAGAAATGCCATCCAGCTCGCCCCGCTTTCTCAGGGCACCTGTCCACGCAAAAATAGTCGCAACTGAGTTGGTAGAGGTCTCCTCTCCGTTCAGATGCTTGTAATAATGACGCTGTACTGTGCCATGTGCTGCCTCATACTCATACACACCGGAGGGTGAAACCAGCACCGAAGTCATCATCGCCAGTGATCCACATGCCGATGAGACCATGTCACTCATGACATCACCGTCATAATTCTTACATGCCCAGATGAAACCGCCCTCGGTCTTCATCACACGCGCAACCGCGTCATCGATCAATGTGTAGAAATATTCGAGTCCATTTTTCTCGAATTTTTCTTTATACTCGTTTTGATAAATCTCTTCAAAAATGTCCTTAAAACGGTGATCGTACGTCTTGGAGATCGTATCCTTAGTTGCGAACCAGAGGTCCTGTTTTGTGTCCAAAGCATAATTGAAACACGATTTCGCAAAGCTGCTGATCGAGCGATCGGTGTTGTGGACACCCTGGATCACGCCCGGACCATCGAATTCCTGTATGGTCTGACGGATCTCCTGTCCATCGGCTCCGGTGTAAACCAGCTCTGCCTTACCGGCTCCCGGTACACGGATTTCGACGTTTTTGTACACATCGCCATACGCGTGTCTGGCCAGTGTGATGGGTTTCTTCCAGTTTTTTACGCAAGGCTCAATACCCTTGACCTGGATCGGTGCGCGAAAGACCGTTCCGTCCAAAATGGCACGGATGGTACCGTTCGGGGATTTCCACATTTCTTTCAGATCATACTCCTCAACACGTGCAGCGTTCGGTGTGATCGTTGCGCACTTGACAGCAACGCCATACTTTTTTGTCGCCTCCGCAGAGTCAATCGTGACCTGATCATCGGTCTCATTGCGGTGTTCCAGTCCGAGATCATAATACTCGGTTTTCAACTCAATAAACGGCGCAAGCAATTCGTCTTTTATCATCTGCCAGAGAATCCTGGTCATTTCGTCGCCGTCCATCTCCACCAAAGGTGTTTTCATTTCGATCTTACTCATCGGTTTTTCTCCTCATTTCTCATTTTTTCTTTTATATTGCACAAGTGAAGCGTTCGTTTCTGTCATTTCTGTCTCACTTTGTTGGATCAAATCCGGACAGACTCTGCGCATCACGTCAATACCATTGCGATTTGGCTTCTCCCCATCAGGAGAAATATACGACCTCCTCGGCCGGCGGATCGGCCGGCTCAACCTTGTCCGCCCACAACACCGGATACATCATCTGATAGCCGGGGTTAAACTCGGGCTTTACCTTCACCGAAACCATCACCCAGGAGTCGATCGCGAGCTGCTCCGCCTCCGGTGCGTGACAAAGAAAGCCGATCTTCTGGATATCGTCGGCACAACAGGTCATCGCTGCCCGTGCCGGTACGAAGGTCCCGCTCGGGAAGTTCTCCGACCGGTACACCTGCCCCTTAAAGGTGATCGTCTTATCGGTATAACGCTCCGGGTTCTCGGTCACATCGATGTACCAGAGCCCGAAATCATCGTCCTCCAGCGTGATCTCGCTGGCATTCAGATCGTACGGAAGCTCTTCCTCGATATTGTTCTCCACCGTTCCGTCCTCGGCCTCGAAGATCACCTGTGTCATGCGGTTAATCCCCTTGACAGCGCGTCGCATCGCCGGCTTGTCCATGGAGCTGTTGCACCGGTTAAAGATTACCAGATCCGACATCTGAAACTGTGGCATCATCATCGATTTCATGTTGTTTACGTACATGTCAAAGGTCTGTGCATTGACCGTCGTAAAGCACTGTACGACCACCCAGTTCTCCGGCAGAACCTGGTTATAAATTGAATCCAGATTCCACATTCCGTTCACCTCAATTAGGACGCGGTCTGAGCGGTACTTTTTCAGATTGTGGGTGCAGACGGTCTCTGTGAACTCCTCCTCATCCTCCACCGTGATCACATCGATCTTATGCGCGCGGAGCAGCATCTCATCGAGCTCCTCCTCGCCTTCCTCGGTCAGGATCAGCAGGGACCGCTTGCCATCGGAGAAGTTCCCCTCCTCGATGATCTCGCGGATACAGGTCGTCTTTCCACTCTCCAAAAACCCGGTAAACAGATACACCGGGACGTCTTTATTCCCAAACATATCGAAAACAAGCCATCATGCCAGGCTCATAAGCCGGCATAATGGCGTCCTCCTTTCTTATGAAAACAATCCGCGGATCTCGTCTTCCCTGAGCTCCGCACCGATCACACACAGGCGTCCGGTATAGTCTGCCGAGCCGCGACGGATCTCGTACTCACCCGGCACCAGGTCAAAGTGGAACCATTCGCCCTCGGTCGCCGGCACGATGCCCTTTGCACGCAGGATCTTACCGTAATCACCGGCAGCATCACCGTCTGCATCCACGGCAGAAAGCTTCTCCAGGATGCTCTTCAGCGTTGCTTCATCATACTTCTTCGGACTCTCGATGCCCACGCTGGTGAACACCTCATCCGCGTGGTGATGATGGTGATGATGATGGTCATGCCCCTCATGATCATGATCGTGGTGATGTTCATGGTCATGGTCATGGTGATGCCCGCAGCAGCACTCCCCATCGTGGTCATGATGATGTTCGTGCTCATGCTCATGGTGGTGATGCTCGTGCTCATGGTCATGCCCACAGCACTCGCCCTCGTGGTGGTGATGCCCGCACTCCGGACACACGTCCTCTTCCTCCAGCAGCTCCATCTTCAGCGAGTCGCTGTCATCAAAGGCACTCACGATCTGCTTGCCATCCAGCTCCTCCCACGGAGTCGTAATAATGGAGGCGCGATTGTTCTTTTCACGTATCAAATTTAAACATTCATTTAACTTATCGTCACTCATATCACCCGTACGGGACAGAATCACGGTCTTTGCGCTCTGGATCTGGTTATCATAGAACTCACCGAAGTTCTTCATGTACATCTTGGCTTTCTTGGCATCTGCCACCGTCACTGCGGCTCCTAATTGAACCTCGATTCCATTTTTATGTCCCTCGAGCACGAGCTCGCCATCCTCATCGACACCCTCATTCTCATCCAGGATCCCGGCTACCGCGCGGATGACATCCGACAGCTTGCCGACACCTGACGGCTCGATGATGATACGATCCGGAGAATACTTCTCGAGCACCTCTCCCAGTGCCGTGCCGAAGTCTCCCACCAGCGAGCAACAGATGCAGCCCTGGTTCATCTCCGTAATCTCGATCCCGGCGTCCTTCATAAAGCCACCGTCGATCCCGATCTCGCCAAACTCATTCTCGATCAGCACGATCTGCTCACCGGTAAACGCCTCGCTGATCAGCTTTTTAATCAATGTTGTCTTGCCTGCGCCCAGAAATCCGGACACAATGTCAATCTTCGTCATAATACCTTTTCCTCCTATCCCACGACCTCTTTTTGCTTGCTCTCGAGCCATTCATTGACCTCCCGCAAGCCGTCATCGGAGTAGTCAAAGCACTCCGTGATGATCTCTTCCTCGGTCTTCTCGAGCACATAAGGGCCCTTCCACGCCTGCACCTGCAGCACAGGCACCATCTCCTCAGAGCCGCCGTCTACGGCACCGTCAACCGCATCTGAACCACCGTCCACAGCCCCGCCGTCCGCAGCATCCGCAGACGCCGAGCCCTCGGCCGGCACCTCAATCTTACCGATACGGAAACACAACCCGCGGTAACTGCCTTTAAAGACCGTCTTTTTATAATAATCAATCGAGTAAAGATTGATTCCTTCCATCATACCCGCTCACCTCACAGCTGCGCGTCTACGAAAACCTGATAGATCGCACGGATCGCGTCATCGAAATCATCACTGGACACACCGATGATGATGTTCAGCTCCGACGAACCCTGATCGATCATCTTGACATTGATATGCGCATGCGCGAGTGCCGAGAAAAGGCGTCCCGCCGTACCGCGCGCGCTCTTCATGCCACGACCTACGACTGCGATCAGCGCGATATCGGTCTCGATATCCATATGATCCGGCTCGCACAGCTCCTCGAGGCGCGCGATCACCTGCTGCTCTTTATCTGCGAAATCTGCCTGACGGACTACCACCGACATCGTATCGATACCGGACGGCATATGCTCCAGCGAGATTCCGAACTCCTCAAATGCGGTCAGCGCCTTACGACAAAAGCCGATCGCATTGTTCATCTTATCCTTTTCGAGCGTCAGCGATACAAAACCACGCATACCGGCAATACCGGTGATCGTGTACTTCGACATACGGCTCGTACGCTCCACGATCATCGTACCCTCGGCCTTCGGATCATTCGTATTGCGAATATTGATTGGGATTCCGACCTGGCTGACCGGGAAGATCGCATCCTCATGCATGACAGAAGCACCCATATACGCGAGCTCTCGCAGCTCCGAGTAGGTAATCGTGTGGATCACCTGCGCACCCTTGACGATCCTCGGATCCGCCACCATAAAGCCCGACACATCCGTCCAGTTCTCATAGATATCCGCCTTCATGGCACGTGCCACGAGCGAACCCGTGATATCTGAGCCACCACGTGAGAAGGTCACGACCTGGCCATTTTTCTTGGACCCGTAGAAGCCCGGGATAACCGCTCTCTCGTGCGCCGACAGGTGCGAGCGCATCAGCTTGTAGGTCTCGTCCGCATCGAGCGTCTCATCGTCGTTAAAGCGGATCACATTCGCCGCATCGACGAAATCGTACCCGAGGTACGCCGCCATAATCTTACCGTTCAGGTACTCCCCGCGCGAAATGATGTACATCTCACCGGCGCCCTTCTCGAGCTGTCGGCGGATCTCCTCAAACTCCTTTGCCAGGGACACCTTCAGCCCCAGGCCGCGGATGATCTGCGTATAGCGCACGCGGATCTGCTCCAGCACCTTCATATACGGCTTTTTCGCCTCGATCAGGCTGTAGATCTTCAGCAAAAGATCCGTCACCTTGGTATCCTGCGAGTTTCTCTTTCCGGGCGCACTCGGCACCACGTACACGCGGGACTCCTCCGCGCGGATGATATC
The DNA here is from genome assembly GCA_036343395.1 of Eubacterium sp. Lineage (GTDB taxonomy): Bacteria > Bacillota > Clostridia > Lachnospirales > Lachnospiraceae > Eubacterium_F. The sequence continues at coordinate 14,916 of JAZASH010000047.1, forward strand.
ACCCACCTTTTTAAACTGCTCTGCATCTGCCAGCGAACTTCCGCCGAACTTTACTACCTTTTTCATATCTCTACATCCTCCGCATAATCTACATTGTCGTACCGGAACCCGAACATCTGATAGAAGTCCTCCCAGTACCCGTCAATATCGCCGAACTCCGCGATATTCTCCGTCGCGACAGCCTCCCAGACCTTCGCCACATCTGCCTGCACCTCCGGGCGCATCTCGAGGTCATCCATCCGGATATATCCCTCCGCGTCGGTCTCCCGTGCCGGCAGCTTCTCCGTGAAAAGGCGCACCATCTGCTCGATGCAGCCCTCATGCACGCCCTGTCGCTTCATCACCTTGTATAAAAGCGATATGTACAGCGGCACGATCGGGATCGCCGCGCTCGACTGTGTTACGAGCGCTTTATTCACCGATACGTACGCCTTTACATTTTTCTCAGAAAAATGCTCCGATATCCGTTTGGACGTCTCAAACAGGTCCTTTTTCGCCTGTCCGATGGAGCCGTCCTTGTAGATCGGATGCGTCATCGTCGGTCCGATGTAGGAGTAAGCGAGCGTCACACAGCCGTCTGCCAGCACACCGGCCGCATCGAGCTGCCGGATCCACTCCTCCCAATCCTCACCGCCCATGACGGTGATCGTATCTCGGATCTCGTCATCGGTCGCCACCGGGACGGTCACCTCGGTGATCTCGTTTGTCCGCAGGTCCAGAGTCCGGTTTGTATACGGCTCCCCGGTCGTTTTCAGCACGCTCGAGACTGCCTTTGACTCGCCCGTCGCCGGGTCTGTCACCGTGCGTCGCGGTGCTGCCAATGAGTACACCACCAGGTCCACCTGACCGAAATCCTCACGGATCGTATCGATCACCTGCTGCTTCATCTCATCGGAGAACCCGTCTCCGTTAAAGGACTTTGCATACAGGCCGTCAGCCTTTGCCTGTGCCTCAAAAGCCGCTGTGTTATACCAGCCGGCCGA
>JAZASH010000048.1:0-15675 GCA_036343395.1 Eubacterium sp.
AAAATATCACTACGAATAAACGATCATAAAAGAGAGGGATGCTATGGACGCTATGAAAAAGGTCGGCCGGTCGATGAGCATCTGTATGGCGATCACGCTCAGCCTGTTTTTGTCCCTGACGGGCAATCTGGTGGGCATGGTACAGTCCGGACGCTTTGACACGATCGGGTTTGTGCTGGGCTTTGTTATCAGCACGATCGTCAGCCTGATCATCGGCTTTGTCGTGCCGATGGGGCGGATCCATCAGTGGGTGGAAAAAAAGCATGGCCCGGGTCTGATGGGGCGTTACATCGAGAGTCTGATCTCGGACCTGATCTACACGCCGTTGATGACGACGCTGATGGTTTTGATGGCATTTTTCATGGCCAGGAGCCACGGACAGAATCCGCCGTTTCTCGGTATGTATCTCCCGTCACTGGGGATCAGTATGGTGATAGGGTATCTCCTCATATTTTTCTTCCGGCCGTTTTATCAAAATATGCTTATAAAGAAATACCAAGTCAACAGGAGGAAAAGCGACAATGGACAACCGTAACTTTACACTGCTCACGGATTACTATGAGCTGACAATGATGCAGGGGTATTATAAAAATCATCTCGACGAAAAAGTCGTCTTTGATCTTTTCTATCGTGATAACCCGGATGACGGAGGTTTCGCAATCTGCGCCGGGTTGCAGCATGCGATCGACTACATCAAAAATCTGCACTTCGACAGCGACGATATCGACTATCTGAGAAGCATCGGAGATTTTGACGAGGATTTCCTGGAGTACCTCTCCACGTTCCGGTTCAGCGGAGATATCTATGCGATCCCGGAGGGGACCGTGATCTTTCCGAGGGAGCCGCTCGTCAAGGTGGTGGCTCCGATCATGGAGGCGCAGCTGGTCGAGACCGCCCTGCTGAACCTGATCAATCACCAGTCTCTGATCGCGACCAAGGCGGCCCGTATCGTCTATGCGGCTCGCGGCGGTGCCGTGATGGAGTTCGGACTCCGACGTGCGCAGGGACCGGATGCGGGAACCTTTGGTGCCAGAGCGGCCGTGATCGGTGGCTGTATCGGAACCAGTAACGTGAAATGTGCCAAGGATTACGGGGTACCGGCGCTCGGTACACATGCACACAGCTGGATCATGAGCTTCCCGGATGAGCTGACGGCTTTCCGTAAGTACGCTGAGCTCTATCCCGGCAATACGACATTGCTCGTGGACACCTACGATACGCTTCGCTCCGGTGTCCCGAATGCGATCAAGGTGTTTGAGGAGCTCCGCGATGCGGACCGTATGCCGACGAACTACGGCATTCGTCTCGACAGCGGTGACCTCGCTTACCTGTCAAAGAAGGCCAGACAGATGCTCGACGATGCCGGCTTTGAGGCGGCAAAGATCTGTGCATCCTCCGACCTCGATGAGTATCTGATCGATAACGTCCTGTCTCAGGGCGCGATGATCGACTCCTGGGGTGTCGGGACCAACATGATCACATCCAAGGACACACCGTCCTTTGGTGGTGTATATAAGCTCTCCGCCGTAGCGGTCGGTGAGGTCAGCTCGAACAGCTCGGAGAACTGGGAGCCAAAGATCAAGCTTTCCGAGAACACCTTTAAGGTGACCAACCCGGGAAATAAAACGATCTTCCGTATCACCGATAAGGAGACCGGCAAAATCCGCGCGGATCTGATCGCTCTCGCCGGTGAGACCTTCGATCCGGAGCAGGATATGACGCTGTTTGATCCGGAGTCGACCTGGAAGAGGACGCGCCTCGACGGCGGTACCTATGACATGAAGGAGATTCTCGTGCCGGTATTTATCAACGGCGAATGTGTCTATGAGTCGCCGGCGACATTGGATATTCAGCGGTTTTGTGGTGAGCAGCTGAAGACTCTCTGGGATGAGAGCCGACGTCTCGTGAACCCGCAGCAGGTGCATGTCGATCTGTCGGACAAGCTCTACGATATGAAAAAGGACCTGCTGGAGAGGTATTCACAGAGAGAACGATAAGGGATATATACTAAGGGGATAGGTGACAACTATGTTTCGGATGATAGCAGCCGTCGGAGCCGGCGGCGTGATCGGAAAGGATGGGAAAATCCCATGGGATCTGCCGGAGGACCGGCAGATGTTTAAGGAATTAACGATGGGGAGTACCCTCATCGTAGGCAGAAAAACCTTTGAGAGTATCGGAGGTCCGCTGCCGGGTCGTGATATGATCGTCGTGACCTCACAGGGGACGGGACTTCTGAACAAGCTAAAGGAAAAGTTCGCGAGCGACGCGATCGGTGCGGCCGGCACGATCGGGACCGCGACCGGCGGACAGGGGACGATCCTGGCGGCCAGGGATTTTAAGCAGGCGCTGCGGATGTCCGGTGACACCGAGGCATTTTTCTGCGGGGGTGAGAGGATATATGAGGAGGGCTTGAAGTATGCGGAGGTCCTGTATCTGACGAAGGTCGAGCTCAACGTCGAGGGGGATGCGTTTTTCCCGGCGGACTATGAGCAATACTTCACGATGATCGACCGCACGCGCCTCAGCGCGAACTGCACACTTCTTACCTATGTGAAAAAGTAGAAAGGCAACCAAATGGATGAGAAAAGAAGAGAAGAATACTACGTATTATTTGAGAGATTTGTCGATGCGATGAGCGCCATCCCGGATTATGACAGGGACGAGATCGTACAGATCGTAACGCAGATCTGCGAGTTTTTCCACCTGTCAAAGGCGGAGACACAGTTTTACCAGTCGATCGCTCACGAGGCACGCGGCGATGGTGAGGTTATCAGCGATTTTGATAACGGTAAATCGGATCGTATCGCGGTACAGCGTCGTCTGGTCTCACGTACCGGTGCTGTCGTGATCAGTACGGTGTTTCAGTCCAACGAGGACAACCTTACCGACGAGGAAGCCGAGAAGGTGGATATCCTCCTGCGTACGATCATGTCCTTTATCGGGCGCAATCGACTCCAGAATGCCGTGGAGAAGCTGGGCTTTTACGATGAGGCCGGCTACGCGAACATCCGCGCCTTTATGCGTCTGATCGACAAACTCGCCGGCACGGACTCGCTGCGCGGTCACACCGCGGCATGCTACAATCTCCGCCGGTTTGCGATGATCAATCAGCAGTACGGCAAAGAGCTCGGTGATGTCGTCATGCATAAATTCTATAATCTGATGAAAAATATCGTCGGTGAGGACGGTATCGTGGCACGTATGGGTGGAGATAACTTCGTTACCATCTTTCCGTCGGAGCGTACGGATGCCGTGCTGGATGTGTTTAGCGGGGTGCCGATCGTCGTCGATCAGGAGTCCGGCAAGCGCGTGATGGTATCGGCCAGTGCCGGTGTGTATGCGATCCCGGATGATTTTCCGCTGGAGGATCCCCGTGTAATCATGGATCGCGTGTTCCCGACGATGTATCTGGCGAAGCAGGAAACCAACGGTACGATCGTCTGGTACAATGAAAAAATGGTAGAGCAGCGCGACCACGCGATGAAGGTGCGCTCGGTCTTCCCCAAGGCTCTCAAGGCCGGGGAGTTCCACGTCTTTTATCAGCCGAAGGTGGATGTCACCTGGGGAAAAATGGTCGGAGCGGAGGCTCTGTGCCGGTGGTTCCGGAAAGGCAAGATCGTGCCGCCGATGGAGTTTATCCCGGTGCTCGAGCAGAACGCCGACATCTGCTATCTGGATTACCACATCCTGGATCTCGTCTGTCGCGATTTGAGACGGTGGATCGATGCGGGTAAAAAGGTCGTCCGCGTGAGCGTGAATTTTTCCCGAAAGAACCTCGTAGAGATGGACCTTCTTTCGAATATTTTGGATATCGTGGATCGTTATCGGATCCCGCATGAGTATATCGAGATCGAGTTGACAGAGACAACGACGGACGTGGCCTTCACGGATCTGCGCCGCGTCGTGACGGGTCTTCGCGATGTCGGGATCGCGTGTGCGGTCGATGATTTCGGTATGGGGTATTCGTCTCTGACACTTTTGCAGGATATCCCGTGGACGGTCCTCAAGATCGATAAATCGTTCCTGCCGGCGGATGACGAGCAGGTCGTCAGCAACAACCACATGATGTACAAGCACGTCGTTTCCATGGCCAGAGAGATCGGTCTGGAGTGCGTGACGGAGGGTGTGGAGACCAAAAAGCAGGTGATGATCCTGCGCAAGAATCACTGCCATACCGCGCAGGGTTTCTTCTTTGACAAGCCGATGCCGGTGGAGGATTTCGAGCTGCGTATGGACAGCCCGCTCTACGATCTGAGTCATACCTCACAGGAGTGGCGCTTTCAGTCGGCGGATGAGAAGGTGGCCGCGAAGAAAAAACGAGTATAAGGAGCTGCAGATAGATGGAAATCACAGGCGCAAAGCTTTTTGTGAAAGCATTACAGAAAGAAGGGGTTGATACCCTGTTCGCTTATCCGGGCGGACAGGCGATCGACCTTTTTGACGCTCTCTACGGGGAAGAGGACATCCACATGATCCTGCCCCGTCACGAGCAGGGACTGGTACACGCGGCGGATGGTTACGCCAGAGCGACCGGCAAGGTCGGCGTGTGTCTCGTGACCAGCGGACCGGGTGCGACCAACCTCGTCACCGGTATCGCAACGGCGAACTTTGACAGTGTGCCGCTGGTGTGTTTCACCGGCCAGGTGCCGCTGCACCTGATCGGCAATGACGCGTTCCAGGAGGCGGATATCGTCGGCATCACCCGCAACATCAGCAAGTGGTCGACGACGGTACGACGCCGTGAGGATCTGGCGACGGTCATCAAAAAGGCATTTTATATCGCGCGCACGGGTAAGCCGGGCGTCGTTGTGGTGGATCTCCCGAAAAATATCCAGCTGGAGCTCGGGAGTGATGAATATCCGGAAGAGGATATCGACATCCGCAGCTACAAGCCGAACACCGAGGTACATATCGGTCAGGTGAAGCGTGCGGTGCGGATCATGAAAAAGGCGGAGAAGCCGTTATTTTTACTGGGTGGCGGCGTGAATGTCGCCAGGGCCAACGAGGCGATGACCGCGCTCGTGGAGAAAACGCATATCCCAGTGATTACGACGATCATGGGGAAGGGTGCGATCCCGACGGATCACCCGCTCTATATCGGCAATCTCGGGATCCACGGAAGCTTTGCCGCCAACCGTGCGGTGTGTGAGTGTGACGTGCTGATCTCGATCGGCGCGCGGTTTAACGACCGTATTACGGGGAAGGTGGATGAGTTCGCCAAGAACGCAAAGATCATCCATATGGATATCGATACGGCCTCGATCTCGCGAAATATTGAGGTGGATGTGCCGATCGTCGGTGATGCGACCAACGCGATCGCGGCGCTGCAGGAGTATATGGTTCCGCTCGAGACCGGCGCGTGGTTAGGTGATATCGAGGCGTGGAAAAAGGAGCATCCGCTGGATGAGTTGCAGGTTGATCAGCCGGGTGTGACGCCGTATAAGATCATCAGCGAGATTAATCGCCAGTTTGATAAGGCGATGATTTCGACGGATGTCGGTCAGAACCAGATGTGGACGACACAGTATATCGAGATCACCAAGGATAAGCGACTTTTGACCTCCGGTGGTCTGGGGACGATGGGATACGGGTTCCCGGCGGCGATCGGAGCGAAGCTGGGATGTCCGGAGCATGCGGCGATCTCGGTGAACGGCGACGGCGGGTTCCAGATGAATCTGCAGGAGCTGGCGACGGCCGTGATCTATGAGCTGCCGGTGATCATCTGTGTTTTGAATAATGGATTTTTGGGAAATGTGCGCCAGTGGCAGGAGCTGTTCTATGACAGGCATTATTCATCGACCTGTCTGAGGAGACGGCCGAGTTGTCCGCTGGTTTGTGATAAGCCGGGCGATCAGTGTCCGAAGTATACGCCGGATTTTGTGAAGCTGGCGGAGAGCTATGGTGCCAGGGGCATCCGCGTGGAGCGCGAGGAGGAGATCGCCGAGGCGTTCCGCGAGGCGGCGAAGGAGACGAAGAGGCCGACGCTGATCGAGTTTGTCATCGAGCGCGAGGAGAATGTCATGCCGATGGTGCCGCCCGGCAAGCCGCTAAACGAGGTGATACTGGGAAACTGAGCACGAGCGCGGTCGGAGCTTTTCTCACGATTCGCAGCACAGCTGGCTCGCTGTGAGAAAACTCCTGCCGCTCGTGCGGGTAGTGATTAGTTGGAGGACATAGATGGAGGATAACAGGATCAAAAAGCGGTGTATCAGCCTTTTTGTAGAAAACGAGGTTGGTGTGCTCGCGTATATATCGGGCTTGTTTTCGGGGAAGTCGTATAACCTGGATTCGCTGACGGTGGGGACGACGATGGATCCGACGATCTCGCGGATGACGATCACCCTGACGAGTGATGATATGACCTTTGAGCAGATCAAAAAGCAGCTGAACCGCAGTGTACCGGTGATCCGCGTGGTGGATTTTACGGGTGCGGATATTATTATGAAAGAGCTGATGTATGTTAAGGTGACGGGGTGCGCGCCGAAGGAGATGAAGAAGGCGGCCAGCCTGGCGGACAAGTACGATGCCACGATCGTGGACTGTACATCGGATTCGGTGCTGGTGGAGTGCGTCGATACCGAGAAGGGCAACGATGACTTTTTGAATTCGCTCAAAAAGCGCTTTGGCGAGCGAGTAGAGACGGTCCGCGGCGGTAGTGTTGCGATCGAGGCGCTGTCCGTAAATGATTGACATCGGGATTGTTTTATGATATGATGAAAGGTGCCCGTTAATGCGACTTTAATCCGTGAAACGCACAAATCTGTGGGTTGCCGGTTTTAAGGGGAATAGATACGATTAGGAATGGATTGGAGGGTTTGATATGAAGAATTTAAGTTTGCGAGTTAAGATTGCTCTCGTTACGCTTCCTCTCGTTGCTGCGTTAATAGCCAGCACGATTGTAGGAATCATCCGTATGAAGTCGATCGAGACGGAGACAACTGAGGTGTATCACGACATCCTGTTCTCTATCGCGGATGCGGCGATCAACGCCGATCGTGATTTCTACCAGGCACTATGTGCGCATCAGAAGATATTACTCAGATCCAAGACGGCTACGCCGGAGGAACTGCAGGGATTTGCGGATGATATTGCCGAGAACGCGCAGCAGGCTTATGACGGCGTCCATGAGGCGATCACGGTCGCACAGAAGGACGACAGCCTGTACAATAAGGCCGGAGAGAGCGGTAGCTTTGCGACGTATGGGGATATTTTTGATGAGCATTTCAATAATGTAAAGGCTGAGCTGACTAAGGCGGATGGCGCGCCGGATGAGGGAGTTATCGATGAGGAGTTCGGTGCTGCCCGTGATGTCATCAACGAGATGGAAGAGGTTGCTGAGGCCTGGGCAGAGGAGAAGAGCGCCGAGGTATCTTCCTCGATCAATACGTCTATTGTGATTCAGGCCGTTATCTTCGGTATCATCGGTTTGATAGTCGTAGTGTTTGCCGTGATTGTTTCCCAGATCATCGTCAAGGGAATCGCCGAGGCGACAAAGGGGCTCGAGCGTATCGCCGATGGATATCTGGATGTCGATGTGGATATCAGCAATGCCGGCAATGATGAGGTCGGAAAGATCAAGAAGGCAACGCATAATCTTGCGGAACGCTTGAAAGATATCATTTCCAAGACCAAGACGATGTCCGGTGATCTGAACGAGTCCGGTGAGGATCTGGCGATGTCGGCAGGACAGGCGACCGATGCTTCTACGCAGGTTTCTGAGGCTGTCAACGACGTTTCGGAAGGTGCTATGAGCCAGTCCGAGAGTGTCAAGACGGCATCGAATCGTACCAATTCGATCGGTGAGGATATCGAGCTGATCAACACGGACATGGGTGAGCTGAATGAGTACTCACAGAAGATGAAAGAGTCCTGTGATACGACGATGGAGACATTGGAGCAGTTGATCGCTTCCAACAACGAGGTTTCCAAGTCGGTTCACGATATCGGCGAGACGATCAGCGCGACCAACGAGAGCGTGCAGAACATCTCCCAGTTCTCCGATGCGATCATGGATATCGCATCCCAGACGAACCTGCTTTCCCTGAATGCCTCCATCGAGGCGGCCAGAGCCGGCGAGTCCGGTCGTGGATTTGCGGTCGTTGCGGATGAGATCCGTCAGCTGGCGGATCAGTCCCGTGAGAGCGCGGATGAGATCAAGGCGATCATCGATACCCTGCTCCATGATACCGAGGCTTCGGTTGCTGTCATGGATGCGCTGAATACCAGCATCCAGGCACAGGGTGAGCAGATCACGACAACGAAGAGCGATATGGTTGATATGTCTGAGAACGTTGACCATGTATTCCGAAGCTCCGATAATATCCATGAGCGTGTCGAGAACCTGAATGAGGCGAAGGCAGCACTCGAGGGAATCATCAAAGAGCTGTCGACGATATCCGAGGCAAATGCCGCGTCGTCCGAAGAGACATCGGCATCTATGGAACAGCTGAATGCAACGTTCGCAGTCATCAGCGATTCGGCGGATAAGCTGCGTGTTCTTGCTAAGGATATGGATGAGACGATCTCGTTCTTCAATATCTGACCCATATAAATAGTAGGTTCAAACGGAGTTTTTGGCAGGTTGTTAAAAACTCCGTTTTTTTTGGAAATACAGATAGCGGGTAGGGATTAACGTATGAATCGAGTATTAGAGCGCTTGGCGATCCTGATTCTATGTATTACGGGATTCGCGATTCAGGATGGATATACCGAGCCGGTGGCAGTGGGGCTGGGGCTCGTCGTCGTGTCCATCGTGGTACAGCTGCTGTCCGGGACGTGGATGGCGGCCGTGCTTCTTTTTGTCGTGTGCGGTGTTGCCGGATGGATACCCATGGTTTTCTGCGCCCTGCCGCTGCTGATGTATGAGGCGTTGTGGGAGAAAAAATGGTATCTCGTCCTGCCCTCGCTGCTGGTTTTTCGAAACGGAGTCGACGCGCTCCTGCCTGCGCAGTATGTGATCGCATTGGCGGGGGCCGGCGTGGCATTTTTACTGTATCTCGTGACGTCGCGGAGCGAGGAGGCAGCGGAGCGGTTTCACACCCTCCGGGATGAGCTCGCGGAGAAAAATGAGATGCTGGCTTCGCAGAATGAGCGTCTGACCGAGGCGCAGAACAACGAGGTACATCTGGCGACGCTGAGGGAGAGAAACCGGATCGCGAGAGAGATCCACGATAATGTCGGGCATATGTTGACGCGGTCGCTCCTGCAGTCGGGGGCGTTGCTGGTCGCGAATAAGGATGAGAAGCTGCGGGAGCCGCTGGAGGAGCTACGCGATACGCTGGATCAGGCGATGACGAGCATCCGCGAGAGTGTGCATGATCTGCACGATGAGTCGATCGATCTGCAGGCGGTGATCCAGGATCATCTGAGGACGGCCGAGCATTTGTTTCAGACAGAGCTGACGTATACGGTGGGGGATACGATGCCGAGTACGGTAAAGCTTTGTATGGCCGGTGTGGTGAAGGAAGCGGTGTCGAATGCGGTGAAGCACTCGAACGGCGATACGCTGAGTGTGCGGCTGGGTGAGAAGCCGGGTGTGTACGAGCTTGAGATTCGTGATAACGGCAGCAACGCGCGGATCGGCGGAACGGGCATCGGTTTGTCGAATATGCGCGAGCGCGTTGAGGAGGTGCGGGGGAGCATCCGGTTTGATGCGAGCGCGAGTGGATTTACAGTCATAGTGGGGGTGCCGAAGTGAAAATAGTTGTGATTGATGATGATAAGTTAGTGGCGTTGTCACTGAAAACGATCTTGGAGAGTAGCGATGGGATCGAGGTGGTGGCGATGGGGAGCTCGGGTGAGGAGGCAATCCGCCTGTATCGCGAGCACCAGCCTGATGTGATGCTGATGGATATCCGGATGGAGGGGATGACCGGGCTCGAGGCCGGGACGGAGATCCTGAAGGAGTTTCCGGCGGCGAGGCTGCTGTACCTGACGACCTTTTCCGATGATGAGTACATCATCAAGGCGCTCAGTATGGGCGCGAAGGGCTACATCCTCAAGCAGGATTACGAGGGGATCGCGCCGGCGCTGCAGGCCGTGATGAACGGGCAGAGCGTGTTTGGTGACAGCGTGAGGGACAAGCTGCCGACTCTGATGAAGGAGAAGGAGGCGTTTGATTTTGACGCGTACGACATCAGCGATAAGGAGAGGGAGATCCTCGAGGCTGTCGCATCCGGCATGAATAACAAGGAAATCGCCGAGCAGCTGTATCTAAGCGAAGGAACGGTGCGCAACTACATCAGCTCGCTGCTCGACAAGCTGGACCTGCGTGACCGCACCCAGCTGGCCGTGTTCTACTACACGGAAGTCAAGGTATGATGATCAACATGCCCTGCCACTGGCCGGGTGCTGCTGTGGGTGCTGTGCATGCATGTGATGGAATAAGCGTAACATTAAAAAAGCCTTGCGTAAGCAGGGCTTTTGCGTTACAATAGATTATGTATGGGGTTAAATCCTCCCATAACATAGAAATCAAAAACAAGGAGAAAGAAGAAAAATGAAAAAACTGATTACACTGATGTTGGTATTGACGATGTGTCTGTCACTCATGGGCTGTGGCTCATCGGACGGTGACATGGCTAAGATCAAGGAAAAGGGTGTGCTGGTTGTCGGCATTACCGACTTTGAGCCGATGGATTATAAAGACGAGAGTGGCGAGTGGATCGGATTTGACGCAGATATGGCTAAGAAGTTTGCTGAGAAGCTCGGCGTAAAGGTCGAGTTTTCTGAGATCGACTGGGATAACAAGGCCCTCGAGCTCGATGCCGGAACCATCGACTGTGTATGGAACGGTATGACGCTGACGGATGAGGTGAAGTCCGCGATGGATTGCTCCAATCCGTATTGCAACAATGCACAGACGGTAGTCCTGCCAAAGGACAAGATTGATCAGTATAAGGATGTTGCTTCGATGAAGGACCTCAACTTTGCTGTTGAGGCAGGAAGTGCCGGCGAGGAGCAGGCAAAGGAGCATGACCTGCATGCTACCGCGGTACAGAATCAGGCAGCCGCTCTGATGGAAGTAGCTTCCGGAACCTCAGACGGTGCGATCATCGACTCTCTGATGGCAGCAGCAATGGTAGGTGAGGGAACCAGCTACGATAACCTGACCTATTCCGTAAAGCTCAACGATGAGGAGTACGGTGTCGGCTTCCGAAAGGGTTCTGATCTGGTTGCTGAGCTGAACCAGTTTTTCAAGGACTGTTTCGATGACGGTTCGATGAAGGAAATCGCCGAGAAGTACAAGGTTCAGGCTGCTATGATCGATCAGAAATAAGGGAGTACCGTTACTATGGATACGTTTTGGGACCAGTTACCGGTCGTACTGAATTCCTTAAATATTGGCTTTTTGCAGACGCTGAAGCTGTTTGCCGTTACACTTCTCGGTGCGATCCCACTGGGACTGCTGATATCGTTTGGGACGCGATCCCGGTGTGCACCGCTGCGTGGCGCATTAAAGATCGTGATCTGGATCGTCCGAGGAACCCCGCTGATGATCCAGTTGCTGATCATCTACTATTTCCCGGGACTTGTGTTTCACAACGCGGTCTGGGGTGGCGATGAGATCGGGCGATTTATCGCGTCGAGCGTGGCCTTTATTATCAACTATGCCTGTTATTTTTCGGAGATCTTCCGCGGTGGGATCGAGAGCATCCCGGTCGGTCAGGAGGAGGCAGGTTTGGTGCTCGGCATGACCAAGAGGCAGATCTTTTTCAAGGTCAAGCTGCTGCAGATGGTGAAGCGGATCCTCCCGCCGATGTCCAACGAGATCCTGACGCTGGTCAAGGATACCTCGCTGGCGCGTATCATCGCGCTGCAGGAGGTGATCTGGGCAGGGCAGGCCTTTATGAAGGGGTCGCAGGGAATATCCGGCGCGATCTGGCCGCTGTTTTTCTCCGCCCTGTATTATCTGATTTTTAACGGAATCTTGACAGTATTGCTTGGAAAAGCCGAGAAAAAGCTGGGATACTTTAGGTGATAAAGCAGCGCCGGCGGCGCGGAAGGATAATATAAATCAATATGAGCCTTTTACAAGTTGAGCACCTGGGAAAGTTTTTCGACGACACTCAGGTTCTCGTCGATATCAACTTTGAACTGGAAAAAAGCGAGGTCCTCTCGATCATCGGATCTTCAGGCAGCGGGAAAACGACTCTCCTCCGATGCCTGAACTTCTTAGAGACCCCGGATAACGGGATCATCCGCGTAGCCGGCGAGACCATTTTTAATGCGAAGGATCCGGAATACGCGAAGGAATCCGTCAAGAGGATCAACCGTCTCCACTTCGGTCTGGTATTCCAGTCGTTTAACCTGTTTCCGCAGTACACGGCCCTCGACAACATCATGCTGGCGAGACGGTTGCAGGCACAGGAGGAGCCGGATTACAAGGAAAGAAAAAAAGACTACGAAGCCGAGATCCGGTCCGAGGCCGAGGAGCTCCTGGAGAGGATGGGACTTGCCGACCGTATGGAGAACTATCCTCATCAGCTCTCCGGCGGACAATGTCAGCGAGTCGCGATCGCCAGAGCGCTGGCGCTGAAGCCGGATATCCTCTGCTTTGACGAGCCGACTTCCGCGCTCGATCCGGAGCTGACCGGTGAGGTGCTCCGCGTGATCCGCGGACTGGCCGAGCATAAAATGACGATGATCATCGTCACACATGAGATGAATTTTGCTAAAGAGGTATCCGATCAGGTGATTTTTATGGATGACGGTGTCGTCCTCGAGGAGGGCACGCCGGAGGATGTTTTCGTCCATACACAGAATGAGCGTACCAAGCAGTTTTTGGGAAGCATTGGATGATCTAAAGGGATGGTGTCCCGGTTATGTGTAAAAAGGGGGGAGCCGGATGTTTGAACAGTTTTCAAATATCTATACGATAGTTCTCAATGTAGTCGGACTGATTATCTGTCTTTTTCATTACATCGAGAAACCGAGACGGTCATGGATCTATGTGACTGCGTTTCTGCTTTGCTTACTGCTCAGTAATTATTACTGGGCGGCATATGTTCTTTTGATGGGTGACGATCCGACGCTCTCGTCGTTTACGGCATACGTCGGTGATAATCTGTGTTTCATCCCGATTTTTCTCCTGCTGATCCATATACACAGAAAGCGTCATGTACGCTGGTTCTCGCCGCTTTCGCTGTTGCCGATCCCGCTGAACATCTATCAGCTTATGATCTACAACAGTTTGGTCGAGCCCGGTGATTATGTCGGCTATTTCAATAACTACTGGCAGTGTTTTATCACGACCTGTATCGCGGTTCTCAGCATGAACCTGATCTTCTATTACTTCAAACACAAAAAAACCGGGTTTCAAAAACCGTATATTGCGTTTGCGACAGTTTTCTACATTACGTTTGAGTATGCGATGTGGACAAGCTCCTGTTATGACTGGCCAAACGCCTGGCTTGATCCGTACAACTACTTTTCCATGCTGGGTTTTGCCACGTTGGTTTTGCTCCCTATTGCCGTTCTCAAGACGCACGGAGAAAAAATGTTTCGAAACCGGAGCGAGCAGACCCGACGCATCCGTGTTATTTTCCAACCGATGTACATCGTGGTGGTTCTGATCTGTAGCGTGGGCGGATACTTCTTCGCTATGTGGATCCGCGACAAGCTGGATGTCTCTATCCAGGCTACCGACAGCGCTGCGTATGAGATCCTGGATGTGTCGCTCTTTGTGGTCTCCGGGATCCTGGTGGCCTTTTCCATCGCGATCATTTTTGTTGTAAATTATGTGCATAAGGCGGCACAGACCGATCGTCTGCGGGAGGAAAAGGCCGTCGCCGAGCAGTCCAATGAAGCGAAGAGTGAGTTCCTCGCCAACATGTCGCACGAGATCCGTACGCCGATCAACGCGGTGATGGGTATGAACGAGATGATCCTGCGTAAAAGCCTGAAGGCGCGGGATGCGATGCGTGACGACCAGGAGGAGCTGCGCGAGACCTTCGTCGAGATCAGCAATTACGCCGGCAACATCGACAATGCCGGTAAAAATCTCCTCTCCATCATCAACGACATCCTCGACTTCTCCAAGATCGAGGCCGGCAAGATGGAGATCTACACCGGCGAATACCGCCTGAGCTCGCTCCTGAACGATGTCAGCAACATGATCTACTATCGTGCCAAGAGTAAGGATCTGGAGTTCGTCGTGGATGTGGATGAGACCCTGCCCGATGTGCTGAACGGCGACGAGGGCCATGTGCGTCAGGCGGTCGTAAACATCCTGAACAATGCCGTAAAGTACACCAACGAGGGTGGTGTGCGTATGCGGGTAACCGGTGAGATTCAGCGAGGAGCGATGGAAAACGAGACCTTTGTGACGCTGGCCTTTGAGGTCAAGGATACCGGAATCGGCATCCGCAAGCAGGATCTCGAGAAGCTGTTTGCGAAGTTCGAGCGTGTGGATCTCGAGCAGAATAAAGCGGTAGAGGGGACCGGTCTGGGATTGGCCATCACCCGAAATCTGGTCGAGATGATGGGCGGTGAGGTCACGGTAGAGAGTCTGTATGGCTCGGGATCGACCTTTACGATCCGGATCCCGCAGACGGTGCTCTCGGATGAGCCGGTCGGAAACTTCCGTGAGAAATTCGAAAAGAGCATGGAGAACGCGACTGCCTACGAGGGCAGTTTTGAGGCGCCGGAGGCGCATATCCTGATCGTGGATGATACCAAGATGAATCTGATGGTCGCAGAGGGACTGCTCCGAGAGACAAAGATTCGGATCGACACCACGACCAGCGGAGCCGATGCGGTCCGCCTGGCGAACGGCACGACCTACGACGTGATCATGATGGATCAGCGCATGCCGAAGATCGACGGCTCGCAGGCATTAAAGATGATCCGCGAGCAGCGTGACGGCTACAATAAAACAACGCCGGTCATCTGTCTGACGGCCGACGCTGTTATGGGTGCGAAAGAACGCTATCTCGCCGAAGGCTTCACGGATTACCTGACGAAGCCGATCGACAGTAAGGCGATGGAGAAGATGCTGATCAAGTATCTCCCGCCGGAAAAGGTTATCCTTACTCAAAAATAATACGATAGTCTGCGTGGAAGGAAACACCCATCTGAAGGGAGTTTCCATAGCGACGCTCAGAAAGATCCCCGTTGAAATCATCGGCATCCGCCCGTCCGTACCAGGGCTCGATGCAGAGGAACGGGGCATTTTTCTTTTCCGGAGACCAGATGCCGAAAAGCGGTGTGTTAAACTCGACCGTGACGTAGGGCTTTTTATCCTTGTCGAGGATGGACACGCGCTGTGCCTGGTCATGCTCAAAAATATACACGCCGTTGTCAAAGGTGTGCTCGTCGAGAGCCATGCAGCCGTCGGCATCCAGCTTGACCGGATGCGTTGTGTGCTTTACGAGGCCGTCGACAAAGTCCTTGGCATCGAGCTGCTCCTCTCTCGCATCAAACTGGATGTAGTTGCCCGCCATCGTGCCGGCCTCGTCCAGCTTAACCATGAAGGCCGGATGGGCCCCGATGGAAAAATACATCGTCTTATTATCCTGATTCTTTACGATACAGGTTGTCTTCAGTTCATTTTTATTCAGCGCATAGATGATTGTCAGCTCAAACGCGAACGGATATACCTTGAGGCTTTCTGCGTCGGAGTTCAGCCGGAAGGAGACGGAAGCCTCGGTCTGGCCCGCGATCTCGAACTCG
>JAZASH010000049.1:0-14376 GCA_036343395.1 Eubacterium sp.
CATCGTTTCCTGGATACCGCCTCGGATCGAAGCAAAGGGTCTCCCCTCGAGCTCTTTCAGCGAGTGAAACTCCAGATCGTCCGCACTCGTGCTCGCCTCGACCGAGCCTCCCAGCGGCCCGTCTTTCCGCACGATCAGCGCCGTCGATCCGATATACTCGGGCGCCGTAAAATCCATCGCCTTTTTACGCTCTTCCTTGATCGCCAGACCGCCGCCCAGCATATCCGTCTTTCCGGACACCAGCGATGGCATCATGGCGTCGAAATTCACCCCGACGAACTTCACATGATAGTCAAGCTCCTTAGCCGCGAGCAGCATCAGTTCGACATCGTAGCCGAGGATCTGACCACCCTCGCCCTGGTAGTACACCGGTTCATAGTCCGGGGATGAGGTAAAAATAATCTCGCCCTTGCTACCCGGCCATGTCTGCTCGGGGATGGTTTTATCCTCGTCCCGACCGGAGGTCCACTTGTCCATCAGCCGTTCGAGGGTGCCGTCATTTTTAAACTTGACCAGCACCTCGCTGAACTCATCACGACGCTTGTCGCCCTTGCGAAAAGCCCAACCGTTTTCGTACGGTTCGAGTGTCGGCGAGTAGATCGCCAGGTCGTCATGGTTGCCGACGGCGAGCTTCGCCACCGGATAGTCCGCTACCGCCGCGTCGACCTTACCCATCGCGACCGCCTCGATCGCGTCGGTTGTTGTCTTGAACTGGAGGATCTTGACATCACCCGGGATCGACTCACGCAGCGTTTCCTCGAAAGTGGTGCCCTCGCAGATGGCGAAGCGCTTGCCAACCAGCGCGGACAGATCCTTCTCATCAGCCTGCGCACCGGCCGCGCCATCCTGCGTACCCGCTGCCGCACCGACCTGCGCGCTATCTGCTGCCGCGCCATCCGCCTCCCCGGCCGCCGCAGCGACCATCGGCGAGAGTACACTAAGCAGCATCGTCACGGCAAAAACCATGGCTAAGAAGCGCTTAATTATATGATTATTAGTCTGTCGACCTCTCATAACAACCTCCAAAACCTTCACACATGTTCCTCACACCGGGCCACCACAACCCCACCTTCATGCCCATCTATTTCATTTTATACTCGATCATCAACTCATCATCCCGTTCCACGCGCTCGGCATAATTATCGACCAGCTTCTGCGCGATCTCATCCACCTGCCTGCCGAGGATCTCCTCACGGTAGGCCGCACTCTCCCGGCAATCAAAAAGGATCGAGGTTTCCTTACCCTCCTCACCGCCGGTCACATAGAGGTGGATCCGCCACTCGTCGGTCTTGCCCGACTCACGGATCGCGGCGAGCACCTGATTCATCAGCAGCTCCTCGACCACCGTACGCACGGCCATAGTCTCCCGCTCCGCGAAATACTGACGCTGGCAGAAGCCCTGCATAGCGGCGTTCATCTCATAGTAATCAAACGAAACACTGTCGATCTCCCAGTCCCACGACCGGATCCTGAAGATAAACTGCCGCGTCTTTTCCTTTTGGGGATGATCGAAAATCTCATCCGGCGTGCCGTCCTCATAGATCACGCCCTCATCCATATAAAAAACGCGCGACGAGACGTCCCTCGCAAAGCGCATCTCGTGCGTAACGATCAGCATCGTCACTCCGGTCTGCGCAACCTTGCGGATGACCTCGAGCACCTCCGACACCATCGTCGGATCGAGCGCCGAAGTCGGCTCATCAAAAAGGATCACCTTAGGATGCATCGCCAGCGCACGCGCGATCGCCACACGCTGCTTCTGCCCACCGGACAACTCATCAGGGTAGTTGAGCGCCTTATCCTTCAGACCGACCATATCCAGCAGTTCGAGCGCCTCATCGTACGCCTCCTGCCGGGACTTCCCGAGAACCTTGGTCGGTGCCAGCATGATGTTTTCCACGATCATTTTATGCGCAAACAGGTTAAAAGACTGAAACACCATCCCCATATTTTTGCGATGCTCGGGCAGCTGCGTTTTATCCTTCAGGATATCGACGCCGTCCACGATGATCTCGCCGGCGGTCGCCTCCTCGAGCTGATTCAGGCAGCGCAAAAATGTCGACTTGCCGGTGCCGGACGGACCGATGATCGAGATGACATCGCCATCGTTGATCACCGTGTTGACATCCTTCAGCGGCGTCACATTCGGGTATTCTTTTTTCAGGTGTCTGACTTCGATCATTATTCTACCTCAAAAATATCTGCAAATCCGGTCTGGTCCAGGATATCGGATACCAGTGAATTCACACTTGTTAATACTACTCCGTCGGGGCATTTTTTATGCATGATTAACAGCACGCGGAGACCTGCCGATGAGATGTACTCCAGCGAAGTACAGTCAATCTTAACTCCCTGTATGGTCTCCTTTGCCGAGAGCTCCTCAAAAAGACTCAGCACCTCCGGTGAGGTCAGCGTGTCCACGCGGCCGATCAGCGTCATCGCGAGGGTGCCCCCGCTCATCTGCGCCTTTACATCAAAGTCGGCCTTGTCGCCATCCGCCTGGCCCTGCGCGTCGGCGTCCGCGAGTGTTACCTTCCAGTAGGCACACTTGGTCATCGCCTCTTTATAGTTATCCGCAATCTCCTGCAAGCCCTCCAGCGTCGCCAGCTCCGGCATGTAGTCGGCCACCGTCAGGCGCTCCGCCTTCAGTCCGTGCGAAGCGAGGATGCCCATCGCCTGTTTTATCCCCTCTGCGGCATCCGGGCCCGGCTTTACCAGGATCTTTGCCTTTCCGACATCGATATCGGACTTGTCATCGACCTGCTGCTTTGCGTTTTGCATGATCGACTGGAAGCGGTCTCCGTAGACCGCCTGTGCCGTCAGCACATACTGGATGGTCACCTCCGGATCTGTCAGGATCCAGCAACCGCCGTGCTTTTTCAGAAGCTTACGGATGTTCTCACACATCGAGTCCACCTCGGAGTCGGTAAAGTACATCAACAGGCCCTCGGTCGTGATGCAGATCTCGCCCTCGACCTTTTCGAGCGCCCGCTCCAGGGACTCATAGTTTGTCGCGTCCACACTCTTATAGCGGACGAAGTTTCGATACTCCGAGACCGTTACTTCATGCATGACCCACTCGATATCTGCGATCGTCGCCGGCAGGTCGAGTCCGTAGTAGGACACTCCTTTTTTTGCGACCCGGGCGGCGCGCGGTGTATAGCCACACGGTAAGTCAACCAGTGTTTTGTAACCGGTTTTTTCCGCGATAATTTCCGCTGTTTTATATCTTGCTTCCAGCATAACGACGCCGATTTTTTGTTGCTCCTCGGTCGTCTGAGTATGCTCGCTGTTCTGCGTCTCCTCCATCGTCAGTCCCAGCTTTTGGGACACCTTGATCGCATCCTCATCGCCCATGGATGCGAGCTGAAATACGGTCATTTTTGCCGTGTTGTAAACCGGGTTTACTCTCTCCAATAACGTCGGATTGAATTCCATTTTTCTCCCCCTCATACGTTTTCGTCGGTCCGCGTTTCAGTCGTCGGTGTGCCATCTCGGCTCGCCGGTCCGCGTCTCGGCCGTCGGTGTGCCATCTCGGCTCGCCGGTCCGCGTTTCAGTCGTCGGTCCGCTAGAAAAACAAACAAAGTCCCGCCGAAGCGGGACTTGTTTTGTTATTATTTCCCGGTCGGCGGAGCCATCTCAGGATGAGCTGCCGCATATCGGATAACGACACCAAAATACTCGATAAAGGTATCTACATTTGCTGAATCTACGCCCAGATAAGCTGCCACATCAGAGAAGTCCTCATGCAGGAAGAAAATCGTATTCTGGATATTTTCCTCGAGCAGATCCGGGTTGTCTCTGACATCGGCGATTCCTTCTCGGAGACCCTGCAGGTAAGCGTCTGTCATACCCAGCATCGCACCAAAGCTCTTGTCAACCTTGCTAAATGCTGACATGAAGGCATCATCAACCGTAACGCTCTTTGCGTCCGGATAAGCGGTCTTGAAATCAGCAAGGATCTTGCAAGCGTTGTCGATCGCTTTCTGCGGAACGATTCTTACGATCTTGTGGTTAGACTCTGCAGTCTTACCGGAAAGGAGGTTCTCTCCTGTGCAGTAATACTCCTGCTCAACAACACCAAGCGCTGCTGCACCGGTAGCTGCCTCCGGGATCTCTGCCTCCGGTGATTCCGGACGATAGATGTGATCACGTGCTGCGTCCATACCGCTGTACGGCATATCGGTGCACTCCTTGCCGTCAACATACCAGGTAAGCGTTACGTTACGCGAACCGATCTCGTTTTTATTGGATACACCCAGAGTCAATGCGTTATCAAGCGTAGCCTCATCGGTAATATCTCCGGTCGAACCCGCCTTCAGCGTCATAGCCAGGAGATAGTTCCCTGACTTGAAGTCCGACAGGAACAGCGCCGGTGCCTCTGCGGAGCCGGAAGAGATCATGATGTCATTGAACTTGAATACCTTTTTTCCTGCCTGCTTTTTCTTCAGCTTCAGGGTTACGTCTACCGCAGAAACTCCGCCGCCGACGCCCTTGATAACAAAGCCCACCTTTTTCTTGGTAAGGACTTTTTTCTGGAGTTTACATACACCTTTGTTTAAAACCTTGACACTGAGGCTCTTAACATTGGCTTTCTTTACGTTTTTGATCGTAAAGGTCTTTGTCTTGCCTTTGATGATCGTAGCATCCGTCGCACTCAGCTTCGGCTTCTTTGCTGCAGCTGCGGAGTCCGGCGCAACCGTTGCCGGGATGGCAAGTGAAAATGCCAGTGCGCAAGCTACAAGCGTTGATGTTGTCTTCTTCATTTTCGTTTCCTCCTTACGAAATAAAATCTTGTTCCATTATATCATCCTGAGAAATGGGTGTCAACCTGTGATCCACCGGCCGGCCATGGGCGCATCCCATTTACATATCGCGTTTTGCTACGTAGCCGTAGGCCGTCTCGGCGCTCGTGACGGCGCGGCGGATGGCCTCGCAGATCACGTCCGCTGCCAGTGCTCCCACCAGGTCCTGATCGGCCTTTACATCACCGACCGACACGGCGTAGATGCTGTCGCCGTCGGCCGAGGTGTGGACCGGACGGATGCTCCGCGCGTACCCGTCATGCCCCATGCCGGCAATCTTGCAGAGCTCGGACTTTGCGAAGCAGGCGTTCGTAAGGATCACGCCGAGCGTCGTGTTCTCGACAAACTTGTTTTCCTTTACATCGATCGAGGATCGCATCAGCTCGTCCGTGCTGCGGAAGCCCTTTTTATCCTCAGTGAGGAGCCCCGCGATCTTCTCTCCCGTTTTCCAGTCAAAAATATCCCCGAGGGCGTTTACTGCGACTACCGCGCCGACCTGCAGCTCCCCGATCTGTACGGCGTAGCTGCCGATGCCTGTTTTCATACAGGTCTCCATGCCGGCGATCTTGCCGACCGTGGCACCGCAACCGGCACCGTAGTTACCGTCTTTATAATTCGGTGCGTCGAGGGCCTGCTTCGCTGCCGCATAGCCCATTGCCTTGTCCGGGCGGACCGTGCTGTCAGCGACCGTCAGGTCAAAGAGATCCGACTGCACCACGAGAGGCACCTTGGTCACGCCGACGTCAAAGCCGATCGAGCGCTCCTCCAGACACTGCATCACGCCGCCGGTCGCATCGAGGCCAAAAGCGCTGCCGCCGGCGAGGACGATCGCGTGCACGCCCGGCGCCGCCATTAACGGGTTCAGCAGCTGGCTGTCTCGTGAAGCCGGACCGCCGCCACGTACGTCGAGCCCGGCACGCATCATGTCTGACTCAGTGACAAAAACGGTGCAGCCGGTCGCTGCTTCCACGTTTTCCACCTGCCCGATACGAACCCCTTTGATATCATTTACAGAAATCTCCTGCATCTCAGTTCCTCCTTTGATCAGAATGCAAAATAACTAACGGTTAATCTAAAATCAAACCAACAAACCTATTATACTAAAACTAGAATAAGAATACAAGGGGAACATACACTCCCACACACGGAGTCAGATACTTGTTGACAGTTTGCCACCCGCGTAGTAAAATTAAAATACTGTTTCATATGTTTAATGATGGTGGAGGAGACGCCATGATCCAGAAAAAATTCTTATGTAAAGATTTCCAGACGGCCGAGAGTACGGTCGCTCAGATCGCGGATGTCGTAGGATCGACACCGCATAAATCCGCTGTTATCACAATCTACGAGGCAGGTCTGACCCGCCGTGAGATCGACACCCTGGTGGCGAGTCTCCACGCGTGCGGCCACCCGGAGCTGCAGATCGCCGGCATCTCGATCACGCTGATCGCAGAGCTCATGCCGGAGGGAACGGGCGTGCTCTACAACCTGGTCATGACCGAGTCCGCCGACATCGAGGTCCTGCGCATCCCCTGCGCACCCGGTGGCGAGGAGACTGCAGCTGCCCAGCTGAAACGACGTCTGGACACCCTCGGAAACGCAAAAGCGGTCGAGCTTTTCACCAGCAATATGGAACTGAGTGTGACCACCTTTATCGAGAAGTCGATGGAGGGTCACGACGATACGGTCCTCTTTGGTACCTCCACCCTGCGCAACCTCACCCAACGTATCTCCGTCGAGGAGGATGAAAAAACGATCGAGGTCGAGAAGGTCGATGAGGGCCTGGCTCGCGAGGAGATGATCATCGGAGGAGAGGTCCTGCCGGACGGCTTCGTTGCGATCATTTTTTCCGGAGACAAGCTCAAGGTTCAGGCCAACTATGCTTTGGGCTGGAAGCCGATCGGACGCAAGTTCTCCGTCGGGCTCGGAGAGAATTCGCCCCTCGGTGAGACCGTGATCAAAGAGATTAACGGCATGCCCGCCGTCGATATTTATCATGAATATCTCGGCGTTTATCCTGACGATTACTTCGTCAGCAATATCTGTGAGTTCCCTCTGGTCGTCGAGCGCAATGGGATTGATATGTGTATGATCCCGCTCGAGCACGGCAAGGACGGCGAGCTCTATTTCATGATGAAGCTGCGTCCGGGTGAGCAGCTCCGCTTCACATTCGGCTCGCACGACGAGGTACTCCATGCCCACCGCGAGTCTCTGAAAAAAATCGAGCTGTTCCAGCCGGAGGCTCTGTTCCTGACGCTCTGCGGCAACCGTATTAGCTATCTGAAAGAAGACGCTCACCTGGAGTGGACCGGCTACGCGGCGGCAGCTCCGGATTACGCGCTGATGCATGGCGCGGGCGAGCTTTTTTACTACCACGGAGAGGGCGGCATCCTGAACAGCGCCCATCTCTCGATCGGTATGCGCGAGGCGGATCTGACCTCGGACGGCGAGGTGTACGAGCACCCGTCGCTGGAGAGTCTGCGTCGCGGACACACGCTGCCGCTGCCGGATCGTATGTCGACCTTCCTCGGCAAGATCACGTCCGAGCTGATCGATGTGGCGACACAGGCGCGCGATGCCAACAAAGCCAAATCCGCATTTTTATCACATATGTCACACGAGATTCGTACCCCGATCAATGCGATCCTCGGTATGGACGAGATGATCCTCAAAGAGAGCAAAGAGCAGGGTATCATCGAGTACGCCGACAGCATCCGCTCGGCCGGCGATAACCTCCTCGGTATCGTCAACGATGTCCTCGACTTCTCCAAGATCGAGGCGGGCAAAATGAACCTCGTGCCGACGGAGTACGAGATACTCACTGCCGTTAAAAATATGTACAACATCGTGCGGCTCCGCGCCGAGTCCAAGGGCTTAAAGATCGTCCTGGATATCGATCCGCAGGTCCCGTCCGTCCTGTACGGAGACTTTGTCCGACTCAATCAGGTCGTCACCAACCTCCTCACCAACGCGGTGAAGTACACGGAGGAGGGCACGGTGACTTTCTCCATAAAAGTCCTGTCGACCGACGCGGAAACAGACTACGCAGATGCCTATCGCAAGGCCTGCCCGGACGAGGCACGACCGAAAAAGGCCGTCCGCCTGCGCGTCGCTGTCAAGGATACCGGCATCGGCATCCGCAAGGAGGACATGGCGGCCCTCTTTACCGAGTTCGAGCGTTTCGATGAAAAACGAAACGTCTCCGTCGAGGGTACCGGGCTCGGCCTGAGCATCACAAAGAGCTTCCTCGATCTCATGGGCAGTCGCCTCTCCGTCGAGAGTACCTACGGCGAGGGATCGGAGTTCAGTTTTGAGGTCATCCAGGGCGTGATCAACGCCGAGCCTTTCGGCAGCCTGGACGAGCGCCTGCAAAAACCGGTCGTACAAAAAAAGAAGCAGCTCCGGTTTACCGCCGAAGATGCGCGTATTCTGGTTGTTGATGACACACCGATCAACCTGCTCGTGATGGCGAAGCTGCTGAAACATACCAAGATCAAGGTCGACGCCGTGAAGACGGGAGAAGACGCTCTGAGACTCGTCAAAGAGCATGCCTATGATGTGATCTTCCTCGATCACAAGATGCCGAACATGGATGGTCCGGAGACCTTACGTCAGATGAAGGAGCTCCCGGACAACTTATCCGCTGAGACACCGGTCATCTCGCTGACGGCCAACGCCCTGTCAAACGCACGCGAGGAGTACATCCGCGCGGGCTATAAGGACTACCTGGCCAAGCCGATCCGACCAAATGAATTGGAGGATATGCTGTTTTACTACATACCCTCCGAGAAAATCCGTACGTTACCGATCGATGCTTCCTAACGCATCGGTGATCGCATCAAAATCAAAACTATCCAGAGCCCGGCTGATTTCCTGAAGCCGGGCTTTTTCTCCGTCCGGCAGCCGGTACTGCTTCATCTGCGCGAGCACATCCTCCGATTTCAACTTTTCTCTTGACAATCGGAGGTGATAGGAGTACAATGTGGCTAATGGTCACTAGCCAATGGAGGTGAACCCTGTGAATAACGACAGAAAATACTACATCAAGCGTATCCTCGCCATCGCTATCCCGATGATGCTTTCCAGCCTGATCTCGGAGCTGCAGATGGTGATCGATCGCGCCTTCATCGGGCAGATATCCATCGACGCCATGAGTGCGGTTGGCAATGCATCCACACCGATCTGGACGACGATGAATATCATTTTTTCGTTTGCCACCGGCGCGACGATCCTGGCGAGCCAGGCGTATGGAGCCGGGGATATCGACCGGGTAAAGCAGATCCTCGCTTCGGTGTTTAAGTTCAGCAACATCCCGGCGGGTATCCTGTGTCTGTTTTGGCTGTTTCTCTCGCGACCCACGTTTACGATTATGGGGGTCGATGCGAGTATCATCGATATGAGTATTGATTACGCGCGGACCTTTGCGCCTGTTTTTATCCTGACCGGGATCGGGGCGTCCGTGAGCGCGATGCTGCAGGTGAGTCAGAAGACAAAGATCCTGATCGCGTACGGTGTTACACGGTCGCTGGCGAATGTCGTGCTGGATTATCTGTTGATTTTCGGTAACTTCGGTTTCCCGGAGATGAAGGTGCAGGGTGCGGCGCTGGCGACGGCGCTGGCGGAGCTGCTGGGCGATCTGATCGTGCTGATCTATGTGCTGAAGTCGAAGCAGCTGAAATTGCGGCCGACGTTCTCGCAGATCTGGCATGCCAAGCTGCGTCCGTATCTGACGACGATCCGTCTCGGTGCGCCGGCGGCTGCGGAGGAGTTCGCGTGGAACCTGGGGAATCTCTATCTGCTCGTCATGCTGAATCAGATCTCGACCAAGGCGGCCGGGATCCACTCGATTATCTTTAGTGTCGAGCTCGTCGCTGTCGCTCTGCTCGTCGCGATCGGATCGGCGACATTGACGCTGTCGGGGTACGAGACCGGGCGGAAAAATGTCCGCGGCGTATGGTCCGTGGTGTCAAACTCGTCGCTGCTGGCGATGGGGATCAGCGTCGTCAACCTGATTGTGTTTATGCTGTTTCCGTCCCAGCTGCTGGGGATTTTTACCAAGGATGAGTCCGTCCTGGCGGCGGCTCCGATCTATCTTTTGATCGTCGGGATCGATCTTTTCCCGAAGGCGGGGAATATTCTTTTCGGGTCCGGGATCAAGGGGTATGGTGAGCCGAGTTGGATGTTAAAGACACAGACCTTTGGAACGATTTTTATCGTCGGGATGAGTTCGGTGATGGTGCTCGTTTTCCATATGGGAATCATGGAGATCTTTATGCTCGTCGTCGCGGACGAGACGATCCGCTTTATCTTTAATGCGTGGAAGCTGCGGCGGGTCACGAAGTCGGGAGATGGATTGTTTTGACGAATTCTTCTATTTTAGCGTCATTATCTTTTGCGTTTTCATGCTTTCGGTCGTAGAGCGAGACGCTGTTTTTCAGGTTGGGCAGGCTTTTTGTGATCGCGGCCAGGCCCTTATCGACTTTGCCGCCACCACTTGAAAAGAACAGCGACGTCACCTTCGCAGCCGCTGCCTCATCCTTCAAAAATGCATTCACGGCAGGCACGCCTTTACTGTTCCAGATCGGCGAGCCCAGGATGATCTCATCATAGGCAGTGATATCCACATCGATCGGCTTCAGCTCCGGGATGCGGTTAAATGCGACCTGTCCGCCTCCCACGAGTATCCTCGCTGCGAAGCTCTTCGGCATGTCCTTGGCCGTTTCCAGCTTCAGCAGGTCGGCATCCAGTGCCTTGGCGATACTCTCTGCCGCTTCTTCTGTATTTCCTGTTAATGAATAATAGACTACCAATCTCTTCATTTCTATACCTCCCATAACAGTTGATTTCCAACTACAATCTCAGTATAGCATGGTATGTATTAAGTAATCTTTAACTCTGCTCATCATAGTTTTCCAGATAGCTATGCAGTTCCCCGTCCACCTTGTAGCCCGGGAACATCTCGATATTCACGGAATGAATACTGTTAAAAATGCTCTTTTCAATGAGCGGATTTTTCTTTTTTAACTCACTGATCAACAGCTTTATCTCCTGTCGTTTGGAGTCACCCACACCACCGTCAGCGGCGCAGTTCTCCGTAAACCGGCAGGCACACTGGATAAACTCCAGGTCGTTGTAGGTGCGCCACGCCAGGATGTCCTCCTCGCGGATGCAGTACAGCGGGCGGATCAGCTCCATCCCTTCGAAGTTCGTGCTGTGCAGCTTCGGGAGCATCCCCTGCAGCTGTGAGCCGTAAAACATCGCCATGACCGTCGTCTCGATCACGTCGTTCAGGTGGTGTCCCAGCGCGATTTTGTTGCAGCCGAGTTCCTTTGCCTTGGCGTAAAGGTTCCCGCGGCGCATCCTCGCACACAGATAACAGGGCGAGTCGCCTGTGCTGTTCGCCACATCAAAAATATCCGTTTCAAACACGGTGATCGGGATGTGCAGTAACTCAGCATTACTCTCGATCTGGCGACGGTTCCGCTCGTTATAACCGGGGTCCATAACCAGGTATTCCACCTCAAAGGGGAACTCGCTGTGACGGTGCAAAAGCTGCACAAGCTTCGCCATCAGCATGGAGTCCTTGCCTCCGGAGATGCAGACTGCGACCTTGTCGCCTTCCCGTATCAGCTCATATTTTTTTACCGCCTGTACAAAGGGTGTCCAGAGTACCTTGTGGTACGTCTTCTGGATACTTCTTTCCACCAGCTGGTATTTTTCCAGTGCTCCCCTCATCCCGTGTCTCCTTGTCCTTCTCGATGGTATTTCTGTTTTATGATACCATCGTTACTGACCCCTGTCAATGATAGGCTGGAGACTGTCGAGCTTTTCCCTACTTCACCTTCCCGCTAAACACCACGCTCAATTTCTGTCCGTTGGTGAGCTGCAGGGTCACCTTCATCTTCACCTTGCCCTTTTTCTTCCCTTTGAACGTGAAAGCTATGTAGGGGCTGCCATCCTCCTCGTCGATGTTGACTCCGTAGTTCTTCACCGACTTCACTTTTGCTTTTCCGGCGGTGAATTTATAAGACACTTTTTTGATCACGGAATCCATGCCCTTGTTCAAAAAGAGCTGGATATCCTGTTTCTTTCCTTTTTTCACGGTGAACTTGCCGCTGTACGGCCAGGTTCCCTCGACGATATCATCAATAGAATATGTGACATCCTGCTCGGGATCTTCGGGATCATCAGCGGTGTCTGCGCCCGTGCTACCGATCGTGATGGTATTGTTGACATCACTCATCATCGTCGGGTTAAAAGCGTTCCGCGCGATGGGGAACATCTTCGCGAATTTACCGGTGCTATACGGCTTCAGCAAAGTATGCTTCTCTGAAGGATCTGCCAAATCAAAGTCCGCACTTCCCTTCAGAAAATAATTATACGTGCGTTCATCTTCCGGGTCATCCCAGGTAGCATCCAGGTAATACCAATGATCACCGAGTGCTACGATGTTCCATGCATGCCCATCGGAATCACGACCGCTTCCGGCAAGTCCGCCTACATATTTACAAGGGACACCCGCCTCGACCAAAAGCTTGTACATACAAAGCGCATAGCTGTTGCAAAGTGCCTTTCCGTTCTTCAAAGCACCGTACATCGTCGATACAATATCCTTGCCGTTATCCGTCCACGTGATCATATCACACACATAATCATGGATTACACGCACCTTTTCATAATTGCTCATTTCGGCTACATTGAGCTCATCTAAAATCTCCGGCACACGCTCATTGACATACTGTGTCTGCACTAGGGTTTCATAATAAAGGGGCTTAATCACCAGTTTTTGTCCCTCTGCATACATATCATACTTGTCCACGGAAAAATTCAGATTCCCCGCCAGATAATCCGCATCATCCGATGTCGTCGGGTCGTCTTCGATTGCAATATCACTTGTAAAAAATGAGAAATCCTCATCCGTTATCACGTAATCAATATCCTTTTCCGGACCGGTATAATTGACCACGATCTTGTCGGAACGTTTCATTCCCTCTTTGTTGACGATCTTGGCAAGCTCCGTAAGGTTCGATGCGGTCTGCGCTGCAAACGCAACCGACGGACCGGTGAGCACAAGTCCCAAAATCATAACCACCGTTACCAGACGCTTTACTGCTTTAAGCATTTTACTCCCTCCCTTTCTTTTTTGGCCAGTGAGATCCTATCCCCTTCATTCCCACAATCACTTATGCACAACTATGCTTGTACTATACTACTATATAGTGCGATTGTCAACCTCGCCGGGGGGGGAACGAG
This sequence comes from Eubacterium sp., assembly GCA_036343395.1. Taxonomy (GTDB): domain Bacteria; phylum Bacillota; class Clostridia; order Lachnospirales; family Lachnospiraceae; genus Eubacterium_F. The sequence goes on from JAZASH010000049.1 coordinate 13,060, forward strand.
GGTATCGAATCATCAGCGCGGAGATTCATAGTAATCCCTCATAGTATTCTTTATCCTCATCTTTAAAAACATTGAAGATCACCCTATCCATATATCCGGGATGTTTCTTCAACCAATCGGTCACCGTTTGTACCGCAATCTCCGCCGCATGCTTATTCGGAAAATGAAATACCCCTGTGGAAATGCAGCAAAAAGCCACGCTCGCGAGACCGTTCTCCATGCATATATCCAACGTGTTCCGATAGCAATCGGCAAGGTCTTTTTCCAACTCCGGCGTCAACTCATATTGCACGATAGGCCCCACGATATGAATTACTTTTTTTGCCGGAAGGTTATATGCATCTGTCAACATCGGTACCGCTGTCGGCTGCTCATAGTCTCTGCCAAACTTTTCCCTCATCAGATTCATCTGTCGGTTACATTCAGCTCTAAGCTGTACTCCGGCAAAGGTATGGATGCAGTTGTCTATACAGGTATGCATGGGTACAAAACAACCGAGCATCTGTGAATTTGCCGCGTTCACGATGGCATCCACGGCAAGTCGTGTAATATCGCCCTGCCAGACGGAAAGCCCATCCTGTATCTCAGGAATATCCGAAAGCTCGACAATCCCGTTTTCAAAAATGCGTTCTTTCAGATAATCATTCTGGACGCGAAGGACAGATTCGTCCATATTTCGTGGCATACGAACATTCATCAACGAACGGAGGATACGTCGTTTCCCGTTCGTATCTCCCGGTATCTGCATATTATTATACTCTTTGGAATCAGCTTTGAACTGTTCAACCAGATAATCAAGTCGCTGGTCCTGTGTCATTTTTCCGGTCATTAAATCCCCCTTTTGATATCCGCCGCTACATCGGCAACCGTGATATGGCGCAATTCGTTTTCCATCGTATCCTGTACACGCTGAAGTTTTTCATCCATAGCCAGATGAATGTTTCTACCCACAGGACACTTGATGTTCGGATTCTCGTGGAAATGGAAAAGGCCCTCGTCATCTACACAGTTTACAGCCATATACACATCATAAAATGTAATATACAGCCTTACAAGAAAAATGTCAATGCAGACATTACAAGTTTTTTATATTTCTTTTTCAAATCAGGGTACATCCGCAGAAAACAAGAAATAAAAAAAGATTCCTGCCGCACATCCGCGACAGGAATCTCTTCAAATAATCATTATTTTGCTATGCAATCATTGATCACTGTTTAGCAGCTATAGCCGCCTGCGCAGCAGCCAAACGGGCGATCGGTACACGGAACGGTGAGCAGGATACATAGTCAAGACCGATCTTGTTGCAGAACTCAACAG
>JAZASH010000050.1:0-14178 GCA_036343395.1 Eubacterium sp.
ACCATGCCCACCAGATTGCCCGTCAGGGACAAAAACAGGCTGAGCGTGATCGCCATACAGATGCTCATCGACCGGCCGACCTTTTTCATAGCGTCCATAGCATCCCTCTCTTTTATGATCGTTTATTCGTAGTGATATTTTTCGATCTCCACAGACAGGGCGTCGGACTGCGCCTTGCTCTGGTTGGAGATATCACCCAGCTCGTGCATGCTGCCGGCGATGTTCACACTGTTGGCGCTGATGCCCTCGACATCGTTGGCACTCTCAGCGACCGCCTGCGCAATCTCGCGGATACTGATATCCACGTCACGTACCGTATTGGCGAGCGACTCGCTGACCTCTTTGAGGTTCCGTGTGCTCTCCTGCAGCTCCTCGGTCGAGGAACCGTATTTCTCACCCAGCTCGAGGAAAGCGTTGTAATCCTCGGCAACATTCTCCGTCATAAAGCGGCTCATTTCCTTTACCTGCTCGAGGAGAACCTCGACAGAGCGAACCGCGTTGTTGGAGATATCGTTCATCTCAGCGACTGCCTCACTGATCGAGTTACTCAGCGACTCGACCTCGGTCGCAACAACTGCGAAACCGCGTCCCTGCTCCCCGGCTCTGGCGGCCTCGATCTGCGCGTTCAGCGCGAGCATCTTGGTCTGATCGGAGATATCCGTGACGCGCTCAGCGATCTCGCGGATCTCATCGATCCTTCTCGCCTGTTCGATCGCCTCGGACATCTGCTTCTCGATGTCCTCGATCTTCGCCATCGCGTCTTCTTTATGCTTGCGTGCCGTAGCCGCAGACTCCTTGGCTACGCTGTGCTCAGCTGTTACGGAATCCTCCATCTCCTGCATGCTCTCGGCAAACTGTGAGATCTGCTCGGCAGCAGCATCGAGATTCTCTGCCGCGGTCGAGGATGTTGCGGAGCATTCTTCCATATTGGCACTGATCCGGGTGATACCGTCGTTCATCTCGTCGATGGCGCCGGCATTCAGAGCCAGTGCTTCATTCAGGTCGGTACCGGAGGACTGGATATCCTCCGAAACCTTACCGACATTACTCATCAACTCACGGATCTGACGGATGAGCGCATTGACATTATCACCGATCGTCTCGAACTCGTCTCCGCTCTTCAGCTCGATCTCCTTGGTCAGATCGCCGGATCCGTCATGCAGATCACTGATCTTGTTATTCAGAAGGACAAAGCGGCGTCGCATCGCCAGTACCACGATCAGTACGACGACCAGTCCGACGATGAGGACCGCACCGCAAATCAGGAAAATCGTAATCAGCAAGGACTTGGACTTCTCACGGATCACATCCATGCTGATGTCGACAACCGCAAGAGCTGCCGTCCCGGATGCCGCCTTGATCGGAGAGTACGCACTGATGTGCTCACCCCACTCATCTGTATACGGATCACCGGAGGTCGTCTCACCGGCATAGGCCTTCTCGAGTGCCTCACCGGAGTCATCGAACTCATCACCCGCTACACCCGGCTCCTCCGGATCGGAATCGACAACGTAGACATATCCGCTTCCGCCTTTTTTTATCGTATAGACATACTCGACACCGGCATTCTCCAAAAACATGGTGAGCGGCGTGTGGATCTGCTGATACGCCTCGCTCTCCTGATCGCCGTCCGCCACCTGCCCGATCAGCTCTCCATCAACGGAGGCTGCCGCGCAACGCGCCGTATTCTCAGCGCCGGTGCGGATCTGCGACTCCAGATCCGAGTAGGATTTATTGTACAGAATCACACCTAACACAGCATCTGACACAACAAGTAGTGCAATCAAAATCACGATCAACTTGACGGTCATACTGATCTTTCTAACCTTCATATGTCCCCTCCAATCTCGCTCACTGTCACAAAGAAGCACCGTATATTCTAACACAAAAGTGAAATAATTGCAATATTTTTCAAAATGTTATTGACATTTTTTCTCACCTGTGATATCCTCAATAAAACCGTTGATGAAGAGTAAGTAAGCTTTATCCTCCTTGTCACAGAGAGTTGCCGGCGGTGAGATGGCAGCACAAGCGTTAAAGCCGAATGGACTTCAGAGGGCGACCGGAAAGCAGCGATGCGAGTATGGGAGACGGAGAGGGACCTCCGTAAACAAAGTTCAGCATATGTCAGTATGCGTTGAGTGGATGAGCGATCATCAAGCCGGGTGGCACCGCAGGTATGAATTTTCAACCTGTCCCAGCAGCAACTACTGTCGGGACAGGTTTTTTTTGTCCCATAAAAAACAAAGGAGGTAACATTATGGCAAACGAAATCCCTTACAAGATCTATCTGGAAGAGAGCGAGATGCCGAAAGAATGGTATAACGTCAGAGCGGACATGAAGAATAAACCCGCACCGCTCCTCAACCCGGGTACCGGACAGCCCCTCAAGGCCGAGGAGCTCGGCGCCGTGTTCTGCGACGAGCTGGTCGCACAGGAGCTGGACAACGACACACCGTTTATCGAGATCCCGCAGGAGATCCGCGACTTCTACAAGATGTATCGTCCATCACCGCTGGTGCGTGCGTACTGTCTGGAGGAGAAGCTGGGTACCCCGGCAAAGATCTACTACAAATTTGAGGGTAACAACACCAGTGGTTCTCATAAACTGAACTCCGCGATCGCGCAGGCCTACTACGCAAAGAAGCAGGGCCTGAAGGGCGTGACGACCGAGACCGGAGCCGGCCAGTGGGGAACCGCGCTGTCGATGGCCTGTGCCTATCTGGATCTGGATTGTAAGGTCTACATGGTAAAGGTATCCTATGAGCAGAAGCCGTTCCGTCGTGAGGTAATGCGCACCTATGGTGCCACCGTTACCCCGTCACCGTCGGAGACCACCGAGGTCGGTAAAAAGATCCTCGCTGAGTATCCGGGTACGACAGGAAGTCTCGGCTGCGCCATCTCCGAGGCGGTCGAGGTAGCCGGACGTGATCCGGGTTACCGCTACGTGCTCGGAAGCGTGCTCAACCAGGTACTCCTGCACCAGTCCGTGATCGGTCTGGAGACCAAGACAGCTCTTGACAAATACGGCATCAAGCCGGACATCATCATCGGTTGCGCCGGCGGCGGCTCCAACCTCGGCGGACTCATCTCCCCGTTCATGGGCGAGAAGCTCCGCGGTGAGGCAGACTACCGCATCATCGCTGTAGAGCCGGCATCGTGCCCGAGCTTCACACGAGGCACCTATGCATACGACTTCTGCGACACCGGTATGATCTGTCCGCTTGCAAAAATGTACACACTCGGATCATCCTTTATCCCGTCTGCGAACCACGCCGGAGGCCTTCGCTTCCACGGCATGAGCCCGATACTTTCACAGCTCTACGACGACGGCCTGATGGAGGCGGTCAGCGTCGAGCAGACGAGCGTATTCGAGGCTGCTACGCAGTTCGCACGCACCGAGGGTATCCTTCCGGCACCGGAGAGCTCACATGCGATCCGCGCTGCGATCGACGAGGCCCTGAAGTGCAAGGAAACCGGCGAAGAAAAGACCATCGTCTTTGGTCTGACCGGTACCGGTTACTTCGATATGGTAGCGTACGAAAAATTCAACGACGGCGAGATGGGCGATTACATCCCGACCGACGAGGAGATCGCTGCTTCGATCGCCAAGCTTCCGAAGGTATGATAACGGAACCAGCTTAAGAGAAATCAATAACCGGGGTTGCCGCCAGGCAACCCCGGTTATTTTTTTTCATTTTTACGTATCGTACCGATCCGGTCTTTATCCCTGATGCGCGATCAGCGTCTGCGCGTCATTGTTAAGATCCTCAACCAACGAGTTGATATGAGCTACGATCTGCTGGTTGGCCTCGCTGCTTGCGAAGGTCTCGTTGGCGTGCGCATTCACCTCCTCGGTGATCGCTGAGATCGTCTGGATACTGTTTACGATCTCGGTATTCGCACTCATCATCTTCTCGACGGCATCGGTCATCTCGGCGGAACGCTCGGTAATCATACGCACCTTCTCCGCAATGGTGGAGAAGTTCTCCGTTGTCTCCTCCGCACACTTGCTCTCCTCCTCGCCGGTTTCGATCAGGCCATCGATGGTCTCGACGATCGTATCCAGCTGAGACGTGATACTGTCGATCAGGTCATTGATATCCTGCGTAGCCGCTGTCGTCTGACCCGCCAGATTCGAGATCTCGGAAGCTACGACAGCAAAACCCTTGCCGGCCTCACCGGCTCTGGCAGCCTCGATGGAGGCATTTAATGCGAGAAGACTGGTCTGAGATGCGACACTGTTGATCAGCTCGGTGATGGAGTTCATCTTGGAAGCGGTCTCCTGGAAGGACGCCAGTGCCTCCTGTACGTCACGTCCGGAGCGGTGAACCTCCTCGGTCAGCTCATCCAGACGGTGGATGCTGACCTGACCCTTTTCGACCTCTTCGGCTGTCGTCTCGACATCGTCATGGATCTGATCCGCTGCCTCGCGGACATTGTCAACATGCTTCTGGATCTCCTCGGTCTTGGTTAACTGGTTCTGTACGGCATCGGCCGACTCGTTGGCCCCCGCACTTACTTCATTCATCGAGGACAAGGTATCGTTAACCGACACGCTCAATGTCGACATCTGACCGGAGATATCGGACACACTGCCCGTCATCCGTCCGGAGATGTCCAGCACATCATCCAAGAGCGCATTGGTTTTCTGCTGCTCGATCTGCAGGCGTGCCGCACGGATCCGCTGGAACAGCAGGTCACGGTTCGACGTCCAGACAAAGTATACCGAGATCAGCGCCATCAAAAGCCCCTGGATCTCGAAAATAACAACACGTTCCGGACTCACCTCACCCTGGGTGAAAGGAATCACAATCGAAATGATATTGGCTACGATAACGATGACACCGTTTAGGATCGACAGTAGACGATCACCGTACAGGGTGTACGCCACCATCATCGGCAACGCATAGGTAAATACCAGATCGTTGGCCGCCGTAAACAGCACGTAGCAGTACATGATATTATAGCCGATCACGATGATATAGCGCATGGTTTTGGACTCGTGATTCTGTGAGTACATCACCCATGCGATGACCACCGGCAAAAATGCCAGCACCACGGTGATCGCTACATAGAGAAACGTCCGATTCCCCTTTACGACTTCTAATACATAGGCGGCCGAGATGATCGAGCAGATCACCGTCAGGAGCTGCGAAACGGTTTTGTTCGCCAGCGCCAGCTCTGACAGTCCGGCCAGTTTTTTTGCTTCGGCTTCATTGTAGTTATCCATAATTCCCTCCATTCACCGAGTTAGCAGTCACATCTGTGTCTATCTTATCATATCATCCGTAATTATGCAATCAAAATCATTTGGCGTCGATATACAACAGACCAAAGGTCCCCGGTCCGCAGTTCGCCGCGATCGCCGGTGAAGCCTTCTGGAAATACACCTCATCAAACGGTACCTGACTCATCACCACCGTCCGGATCCGATCGAGCTCTTTTTGCGTCATCCCCACATAGGTAACGAAGAGGATCCGTCGATCCGCTGTCTTCGCCCCCCTGATCAGAGACTCGACATACCGCTGACGGGCGTGATCACTCGATCCGACCTGTAGCTTTCCGATCCCCATCTTTCCTTTTTTCAGAGAAATGATCGGATGCATCATCAGCGATTTGGACACCCTGCCGACCTTCGGCGGGATCTGATGTGCCCGCACGAGATAATCGATATCATCCACGATAAACTCGGTATGGACGCGCGGTCTCAGCTTCTCCAATGCGGCGAGGATCTCCTCCGGTGACATCCCCTCCTCCGCCATCCGGCAAGCCTCGATCACCATCAGGCCCTGGCCGCTGGACAGGTGATGCGTGTCAAATACAAAGACATTATCGAAAGCCTTCGCTGCCTCCTGCGCCGCGATACATCCGCTGTGCGTAACGCGGCTCGAGATGGACAGATGGATGATGTTGTTGGCATGAACCAGCTGCTCCGCAAAGAACTCCTCATGGGCCGCCACATCCGGCGCCACGGTCTGGACACTCATATCGCTCTCCGCCATAAAGGAAAGCACACCCTCGGTATCGATCTCCAGGCCATCCTTAAAAATACCCTTATCCGTCTCCACCATATGCGGCAACACCGCGATATGATAGCGATCCGTGATGCTCTTTGGCAGATCGGCCACACTCTCGGTCGTGATCGCCACAGGGATACGCTTGCGATGATCCTCGATCCACGAGACACTCTCCTCCAGAATCCCCTCGTCTCCACCGAGAGATACGATCATATCACGCGGCAACTGGCGGTACAGCTCTTTTTCCAACGCGTCGCCGCTCACCGGCTTCAGCAGATACCCGTCGAAGCCCTCCTTTTGATACAGGAGCTGGTTCTCGCTTCCCGCATTCGCCGTCAGCACGACGATCTTGGCCTCGCGGCTCATACCGCCGACCTGCTCCCGGATGCCGTGCATACACTCGATACCGTCCATCTCCGGCATCATATGATCCATAAAAATAACCTGATACGTGTTTTCCAGTGTTTTCTCGAGCGCCTCCGCTCCACTGCCGGCCGTATCGATCTGCACCTTGGTATCGCGCAGCAACTTGGTCACGACGAGGACATTCGCCGCCGTGTCGTCCACCACCAGTACACGTGCCTCCGGTGCCTCAAAGCTGTGCTCGTACTCCTCGCGGATACGCATACGATGGCTGTTTTCCGTATCGAGTGCTCCGATCGGCGTATCGCTCAGGACACGCTGCGGGATCTCGATGATAAAGGTTGACCCCTTGGTGTACACACTATTGACCGTGATGCGGCCGCCCATCATATCCACAAGCTGCTTTACGATGGACAGGCCCAGGCCGGTCCCCTCGATATAGCGGTTTTTCTCCTCGTCCACACGCTTAAACGCCGTAAACAGATGCGGGATGCTCTCCTTTTTGATACCCATACCCGTATCGGTAACCGTATAGATGATAGTCGCCATGTCACCCTCTCCGCGCTCACACTGGATGGAGAAGGTCACCGACCCTTCCTTGGTATATTTGATCGAATTGTTGATGACATTGATCAGGACCTGATTGATCCGCACCTCATCGCCCAGCAGCTCCTCCGGCACATCCGGTGCTACATCCACGCGGAACTCCAGACCTTTTTCACGGGCACGCAGCCACAGCATACCCACCAGATCAGAGAGCATGTCACCCGGCCTGTAGGCCGTCGGTGTCAGCTTCATCTGACCGGACTCGATCTTGGACATGTCGAGGATATCGTTGATCAGGTGCAAAAGCATCTTAGACGCCGCACGGATATTTGCCGCGTCCTCCGCTACCTCATCCGACACCTCCTCGCGCAGGATCATCTCGTTCAGGCCGACGATCGTATTGATCGGGGTACGGATCTCGTGACTCATACTGGAGAAAAAGCGATTCTGTGCTTTATTCAGGGCATCGATCTGCTCCTTCTGCTCCAGAACGGTCTTTTGCTCACGCTTGTAAATCCGGATCATAAAGGTGATCGTGATGTAGAGCAGCACACCGACTCCGATCACCGATGCGATCGAGTCGAGATAGGCAACTCCTACCGTGTGCGTCACGAGGTACTTGGGATGCAGGTACGAAACCACATAACAGGTCACCGCCGATCCGACCAGCAGAGACAAACACAGGATACAGGCGATCCCGTGCAGGTTCAGACCGATGTACAAAAAGGCAAAGGCAAACCAGACCGGTGTACAGCCAAACACACCACCACCGGTGAAATACTCGATGGGCAGCACGAAAAATATGATCATAAAGGCATTGATGACACTTCCCACGGCCACAAAATCCAACTTGACCCAAAGCCAGGTGAAAAGGTACATGGCCAGCACCGTCACGCCGAGTGCGATCACCTTGAGAGGTGCTTCGCCGATGCAGAAATTCCAAATAAAGATAAAGGTCAGGGTAACTGCTGAGGTCAGTGAGGTGAGGACGAAGTTTCGTTCACGCAGACTGATCTCGGTATCCGACATATAGTTTATCAGTCGTTTAAACGCATTCATGACTCACTCCCCCCTTCCTCGGAAACCGGTGCAAACTCGAAGATTTCTTCGTCCTCCGACTCCTCGGCCGGACCAAACTCCATAATCTCCGGTGACTCCTCTTCCGCGTCATTGGTCTTCAACGCCATGAGCAGCTCCTCGTACATCGGCAGCATCACCGGATGCTCCTTTTCGAGGATCTCCGTTTCCTGCTTTTTCGCTGCGTCCTCGAGACGCCTTGCCGTCTCGGAGAGCGAAGCCGCTCCGATCATTTTTGAGGTACTCTTGATCGCATGTACGCGGATCGCGTAGTTTTTCCAGTCCTGTTCCTCGAAAAAGCGCTTCAGATCTGCCAGCTTTTTATCCGGCGTCTTAGCGTATTCGGCCAGGAGCTTGTGGTAGAAATCCAGGTCGTTCTGGCAGTAGCCGAGCCCCTTGTCCGTATCCACACCGAGCGCATGGAGACGGTCAAACAGCTCATCCGTTTCCTCCTCGCGGGCGAGGGTCTCAGCGACCACAAGCTCACCCTCGTCACCCTCATACTCAAAGGTAACCATCGACTTTGGCAGGACACGTCGGAGCACACGCTCCAGCTCGACGATATCCACGGGCTTGCTGACAAATCCATCGAAGCCCTCCCGTAAAAACATTTCCTTGGCGGAGGATACGGCGTTGGCCGTCAGCGCCACGATCACGAGCTCCTTGTGGTCGCGCTTCCGGTCGGCGCGGATCCGCTTCATCGCCTCGATACCGTCCATCTCCGGCATCATATGATCCATAAACACGATATCGTAGTCATTGTCATTGCACATCCGGATCGCATCAAAACCGGACTCTGCGGTCGATACCTCCATGCCGTAGCTCTTGAAAAGACCATCCGCCACGAGCAGGTTCATCGGCTCATCATCCACGACGAGAGCACGCACTCCGTGACAGAACATACGCGCCTCGCTCTGGATCAGATCACCCGGTGACGAGTTCAGGATGGAGATAACCGGGAAACAGTAAAACGGCTTTCGCATCACGCGGCAATGACTCCCGCGTTTCAGCTTGAAGTCATCGTCTGCCACGATCGCGACGATCATGTTTTTACCGATCTCCTCCATATATTCGATATCCGACTCATACTCCTCGACGCCGACGAACATATGCGTCATGCGCAGATTCGGCATGAGTTTTTTGAGCGAATCGATGGTCTCCACGCGGTGCATCGACAGGTGAAGTCCCTGCACCATATTTTTCACCATCGCATTATAGAACTCACGCACCTCCGGATGCGGGAATTTTTCAAAATGTAAGAAGCCTCCGAGTACGAGCTTGTCCGGATCCTCCAGTGTCATACACGGTGAATTATCGATGATCCGCTGCGGCAGGCTGACACGCACCGTCGTCCCCTTGCCGGGCACGGAGTCGATCGTGAGGAAGCCGTCCAGCGAGCGGACGAAACCGGCTACGATCGTCATACCGAGGCCGAGACCGCTGACCTGACGCGCACGTCCCGAATCCGCCTGGTAGAAGCTTTCGTAGATCTTCTCGAGCTGCTCCTTCTCCATACCGATACCGGTATCCTTGATCTCGATCAAAAGGTTGATTCCGTATTCCTGCGGGATCTGTGTCATATGGACATATACACCGCCGCTTTTGGTGTACTTCAGGCCGTTGACGATCAGATGCCAGAGGATCTTTTTCATCTTGGAGACATCAGCATAGAGCATCGCCGGCAGGTCCGGGTTGACGTCGATCACAAGCTCGATATTCGGCTTGCGATACGGACGGACCTCCTCGACGAGATCGTTGATCACGGAGAAGATCATGTATTCTTCGGCGTTGACCGAAAGATTGCGTCGGTCGATCTCCGAGTAATCGAGGATATCGCTGATCTGCTCTCCGACACGCTTGCCGGCCTCCGAGATCAGCTCGAGATCCTTTTTGATCTCCGGATCTTTTTCCTTCTCCAGACATACACTTGTCAGACCCATCACGGCGTTGACCGGAGTACGGATCTCATGGGAGACGTTAGCGAGGAAGTCGTTCAGACGCTCCGATGCATCGGCGAGAACCTCGATCTGATCGGTGGTCTTGACCATAACGCTGCTCCACTTGTTGATGACGACGCGCGCCACCCAGCCGATCATCGCTACCACGAAAATGTGTAACATGATCCGGCTGATCACCAGCGAGTCAAACGCATAATCCTGATGGATCATCGCCAGGACGTCGTAGCCCAACGTGATATAATACGTAGCCATACACAGGTTAATCAGCGCTTTTCTGCCGGCCATGATAAAAATGATCAGCACCGCTCCCATCACGGATGCGATATCAAACGTACTGGTCAGATGGATTCCATAGAAAAAGAAGGTCCCCATCATCAGCAGTGAATAGATCCAGAGACGTGTACCCTCTGAGACCAGCTGGCCGATGTGAAGAACCCACGAGGTGATCAGACCCGCTGCCGCAACCAGGACGGCCCACAGCTCCCATCCCATCAAAAAGGACTCGGCGATGAGCGCAACCGAAAACAGCGAATAGCTGACCAGGATCACGGTATGTGCGGTCTGAAAAATATCATTCTGATGGATTTTCTCTTTCACGTTCTCCCCTCCTTACAACTCCCTCATTTCGTAGTTTTTATCCTCGTCGATCATCTGCAACATGATGTCGGCGAAGTTCGGGTCAAACTGTGTTCCCCTTCCGTTTACGATCTCGTCGCGCACGGCTTCCTGCGGCAGGACGTCACGGTAGCTGCGCCGTGAGCTCATCGCATCATAGGCGTCTGCCACAGCGATGATACGTGCCTCCTCCGGGATCTCCTCTCCGACAAGTCCGTCCGGATAGCCTCCGCCGCTATAGCGCTCGTGATGCCATCGGGCACCGGTCGCAAGACTCGGCATCTCCTGGATCGTCTCCAGGATCCGGGCTCCCATCACCGGATGCTGCTTGATCATGTTAAACTCGTCTTCATCAAGCTTGCCGGGCTTGTTGATCACGGCATCCGGGATGCCGATCTTGCCGACGTCGTGAAGCAGGCCCATCATATAGAGATCGCTTTGCTGCTTGATCGAGTAGCCATAGCGCTTGCCGATCTCGCGGGAATACGTCGCCACACGGCTCGAGTGGCCGTTGGTGTAGGTATCCTTGGCATCGATCGCGGTCGCCAGAGACTGCACGACATGGATAAACAGCTTTTCGTTTTCCTCGGTTTTTTTATCCACCGACTGCGAGAGATTTCTCTGCAGACGGATCAGTTCGATATTATGACGCACGCGGAGCAGCAGAACCTCCGGTGTAAACGGCTTTTTGATAAAGTCCATCGCACCGAGCTTCAGTCCTCTTACCTCGGTCTCCTCGTCGTCGTCACCCGTCAGGAAGATCACGGGTACCTCGTCGACCTCGCCCTCCTGGATGCGGAGCTTGCGCAACGTCTCAAATCCGTCCATATCCGGCATCTGATAATCAAGCAGGATCAGGTTCGGATGGTTTTCCTTCATAAAGTCGAGGAGCTTTTGTCCCGATGTCAGCGCCGTCGCGCGGATGCCGTTCTGACTCAGGATATGACCGGCACGCTGGAGATTGACCGTATCGTCATCGACGATGACAACCCAATCCGGCTCATCGATCGGCTTTGCGGTCCGCTGCTCAGAGCGTACCTCATCGACCTCATAACTGAGCCTCGCTTTGTCGCTCTCCGCATGGCTCTCCCAGGACTTGACCATACGGGAGATGACGGAGTCGATATGCTCGGAGCCCAGCTCCGGCAGCAGGACGAAGAACTGCTCGCGACTCGTCTGCATCATAACGTCAGAGTTTCGCAGTGAGTTCTGGAGCATTTTTTTGACCGCTTCGATGATACGCAGCTGCTCGTCCTCAGTCAGATCCTCGTTCACCTCGACGGAAAAAAGCGCCTTATAGCCCTCGACATTGTATCGTCCCATATAGCGCATCATATAGCGATAGACATTTCCGAAAGCCTCCTGACCCATCCACATCACGCTGTTGGGGATGCTTCGCTCCTCGAGGAGAGAGGTCAGAGACTTTAAGCTCATATCGGTTTGCAGTTGGTCGGTGACCCCGGACATGCCCTTTTTATAGACGGAGTATCCATGCTTACCGTTTTCCTTGACGCTGTACAGCGCCTTATCCGCCATATGGAAAAGCTCCTCGCTGTCCGTTCCGTTTTCCGGGACAAAAGCGGCACCGACCGAGGCGCCCAGCGGGATCCGTGAGTCCCCGCCGAAAATCTCCTCGACACCGGCTAAGAACTCATGATTTAACGCATCACAAAATACCTTTACGGCTTCCTCGTCGACCATGTTTTTTGCAAACAGCAAAAACTCATCGCCTCCGACACGGCCGCAAAAGCTTCCTGCGGGAATATTCTTTTTGATAACATTGGAAAAAAGGATGAGGACCTTATCCCCCATATCATGACCGTAGAGGTCATTGACCGGCTTAAACGAGTCGAGATCGACCATACAGATACAGCCGGTTTCATTTTTACAGATCTGCACGAGCTTGGAGTGCGTCGCGGATTTATTGAAAAATCCGGTCATGGCGTCGATCTGGGCGTCCTCCTCAAAGCGGTTCAGCTTCTCGGTGGTACCGATGACGTGATCGATACGGCGGAGAAGGACATCCGGATTGAAGGGCTTGCGGATGAAGTCTGCGACTCCCTTCTCAAAGCCCTTTGTCTCAACGTCAGAGTCCTCCTCAGAGGTCAGAAAGATGACCGGCGTCTCAGGGACTCCCTTCTCCTTTTCATACGCACGGAGCTTCTCGAGAGTCTCGAAACCATCCATCTCGGACATCATAATATCAAGCAGGATCAACTCGGGCTCACCATGCTCCGCGAGATAATCCAACATCGCACGACCGGACTTCAGCGCCGTTACACGCATCCCTTTTTTACTCAGGATCTGTCCAGCCATCTGTAAATTTGCCGTGTCGTCATCCACGACAATGACCCAATCCGCCATACCTCTCTCCCCTACAGGCAACCGCCTATAACCAAACTCACGCTTCCGATCACAGATCGATACGGATCAGTGAAAGTCCAAGTGCCGTAACCGGAGCAAGCGAAAGCATGTCCCCGGGACGATACGTCGTCAACTCGGTGTTTTTATTATCTTTCTCGTCAAAAGGCTTCATTTCAAAGACAATGTCGTAGATGTTGTCCATCCATACCGCCGTGAACGTCGTAGTGGTGGTAATTGTTACGCTGTCGCCGGGATTGTACTCGGTTTCACCGAGCTTCCATGCCTGAAATCGTTTGTCCGTCGGAGGCGTAAACGTACACTCCGGCAGAGAGTAGGATGCTCCGTCTTCTACGGTCGCCACTTTTCATAAGAATATCTCCATCCCCTATTTTCTCGGGTAGGTTTTCACGGTAACTCCTTCCGTAAAAGCCCACCTCTCATTATCTTAACACAAGACAAAACTGAATTCAATAGCATAACATAAGAAAGTTGACATTATTTCGTACGGGAAATAATCGTTGTCCGATGCCCTGTTTTGTGATATGATGGGTGGGAAAGGAGCATATCCATGACAAACACGATAGAAGAACGATTTCGGGATAAACATATATTGATCTGGGGATACGGTCGCGAGGGAAAGTCGACCGAGGCATTTTTCCGGCGTCACCCTGTGGCGGCATCCGTGGAGATCTCCGAGGGGAAGCCGGACGAGGTGGATTTCAGCGCGTACGACTACGTGTTTAAAAGCCCGGGGATCCGTCTGTCTGATCCGATCCGCGTGGACGCGAAGCTAACGGGCAAGCTGACCTCCCAGACGGAGCTTTTTATCGAGACCTTCCGCGAGAGGGTGATCGGTATCACCGGGACCAAGGGCAAAAGCACGACGACGTCGCTTTTGCATCATGTACTAAAGACCTGCCTGGAGACACAGACGGGTGCTCCGGACGCAGCCGGCTCCGCAGCGGGTACCTCTGGCACGGCCGGTCTACGCACCGCCTATCTGGTCGGCAACATCGGCGTGCCCTGTCTCGACTACTTTGACGAGATGGCAGCCGGCGACGCGATCGCCGTTTTCGAGCTCTCCTGCCATCAGTTGGCGTACGCGAGAGTATCACCGCATTGGAGTATATTTCTGAATCTCTACGAGGATCATCTGGACTTCTACGGAGACCGCAAGACCTACTTTACGGCCAAGCGACACATCACGGAGTTTCAGACATCCGAGGACGTGTTAT
>JAZASH010000051.1:0-14110 GCA_036343395.1 Eubacterium sp.
CATGCATCTTTCCGAGCCGTACATCAGTAAGTACATCCATGACAAGAGCGGCAAAACATTTAAAGAGCTTTTAACTGCTGTGCGTTTGAAGAAGGCAAGAACGCTTCTGAAAAATGGCACGATGAACGTCGAGAGTATCGCACTTTCCGTTGGTTATCCGAATGTTGAGCATTTTAACCGCGTGTTCAAGAAGAAGTATAATATGACACCGGTGCAGTATCGGAACGACCAGAAGAAGTGAGGCGGCGCGCCTGCCCGGCGTGGTGTGTGCCTGCCCGGCGCGGTGTGTGTGCCCGGCGTGGTGTGTGCCTGCCCGGCGCGGTGTGTGTGCCTGCCCGGCGTGGTGCGTGTGCCTGCCCGGCGTGGTGTGTGTGCCCGGCGTGGTGTGTGCCTGCCCGGCGCGATGCAGCAGTGTGAACGGAGGATGCTACGATGTATAAGAATCGGTTGCGTGTAGCACTCAGATATTATGAGGAATTGGTTGGTATGCCGGAGGGTGATCTCTCGCCGGAGAAGGCGCAGGAGGAGCTGGAGCGGCTGAAGGTTCAGATCGGTTTTTTTCAGCACGAGCGTTTGATCCACCTGATCGTGACCGTGCTCTTCGGCCTGGCCACCGTGATCACCATTCCGATGTGTCTGATCACGAACGAGCTGGCGTTGCTGGTCCTCGGCGGGCTGTTTCTCGTACTGCTGGTGCCTTACATCGTTCATTACTACCACCTCGAAAACGGCGTTCAGCAGCTCTACCTGTACTACAACAAGCTGGAGCTGCTGGCTAATCCGGGATACAAGAAGATATACTGACCGCGTTACCGGCGTGAGGATGATACTGAAAAGAGCCCACCGTATGCTCGCATACGAGTGGACTCTTTTAGTATCATGTGAACCCGGCGTGTCACGAGGATGCTTTGCATCCGAGTCGACACGCCGATCTCACGCCGGTTATCTTCTAACCTTTACTTTACCAACCTTGGTAATCTTCGTCCATTTCTTGCCTACCAGCGCCTTTACCGCGAACTGATACGTCTTTCCGGACTTCGTTTTGATCGTGTACTTCTGCTTTTTCAAGGTCTTTACGAGTTTCCATTTTTTCTTAACGTACTTGAAAACCCGATACTTCTTCGCATTGTTGACCTTGCACCAGGTCAGAATGGCCTTCCCTTTCTTCTTAGCTGCTTTCAGCACGGGGTTGTAGCAGACCTTGACCTTAACCCGGTATTCGGTCTCGATCGGCGTGAGTTTCTTCTTCACCGTCGCGCGGACCAGATAGGTATAGGTCTTGTTGTTTCCGAGGTTTTTGACCGTATAGGTCTTTTTCTTAAGCGTCTTCAGTTTCTTCCATTTTTTCTTGTTTTTGGTATATACCGTGTAGCTTGTCGCACCGGCTACTGTCTCCCACTTCAGGGTAACATTTTTCTTCTTCACCGTCGCTTTGATCTTTTTCCTAACCGGTGTCGGATCTGTCGTTCCTTCTTTTTTCCACTTTGCCTTTACCGTCAGATCCTGATCCGGCATGCTGTCCGGCAGTTTTGGCGTCCATCCGTCAAATACATAGCCGGACTTTACGGGATTCTCCGGAAGTTCGATCGTCTGATCGTAGTAGAAGCTGATCGGTGCTATCTCCGAACCGCCGTCGGTATCAAAGGTGATGCTGTATCGGTTCAGTGTCCACATGGCTCTTATTGTCAGGTCCTCTGCCGGCATTTTTCCCGGAACCGCCATATCCCATGCGTCAAAGGTACGTCCCTTCCATGTCGGATCCTCCGGTGCGCTTACCGGCGTTCCGTAGGCCTGCGAGATCTTCTTGTAAACAACTCCCAGATCCGATTCAAAGATGATCGTGTACTGCCCGCCGGTCCACTTAGCCTTGAGATGAAGATCCTTAGCCGGCATCGTCTCGGGAAGCGCGGGCTCCCAGCCGGCAAACGTACTTCCCGACTTCGTCGGAGACGCGATCGCGGGTATTTTTTCACCGAATTTCACACGTATGGGCGCCATGCTGCTTCCACCGGCCGTATCAAAGGTGATCATATAGGAGTCTGATGTCCATACCGCAGTCAGCGTAAAGTCCTCATTTACCGCGGAGTCGAAGTTATACTCCACGCCGTTCTTTTCCCAACGCACGAAGTTGTAACCGGCCCGCTTCGGATCCGCCGGCTTCGTTATCTTTCCACCGTTCGCCACCGTATCCGTGAAATTACTCAGATCACCACCCGGGGCAAAGATGACCGTGCGGATCGTCGTCTGCGCCGGCGTCGACCCGGAGCCGGATGGATTCGTCAGCCAATTTGCCTTTACCTGTATATCCCTGGCCGGCATCGTCGCGGGGATAGAAGGTGTCCATCCATTAAACGTAGCTCCCTGCTTAGTCGGGTCTGCGGGGTCTGATACCACCGAACCGTAATCCTGCGTGATCGGGGCTATCGTACTGCCGCCGTCCGTGTCAAAAGTGATCGTGTACTGCTTGATCGTCCACAGCGCGGTGATCGTCATGTTCTTCGCCGGCATCTTCGCCGGGATCGTCTGATCCCACTTACTGAAGGTGTAGCCCTCCTTCGTCGGGTTCGCCGGCGCGGTGATCGCCGTATCGTAATCCTGCGTGATCGCTTCAATCTTACCGGCCCCGTCGGTATCGAAGGTGATCGTGTACCGATTCACCTTCCACACAGCCTTCAATGTCAGATCCGTCTTGATAGCCTGGGAAAAATCATAATCCTTTCCCTCTGCCTGCCATTTTTCGAAGGTATAGCCTTCCTTCGTCGGCTCTACCGGCCTGTAAATCCTTCCGCCGTAGCCCACCGTAGCGGGCGCTACTGTCGAGCCTCCGTCTGTATCAAACGAAACTCTGAGTTTTCTGAGCTCCCATGTCGCCTCAAGTGTGATGTTGCATGACACCGTCTCAGTGAACGTGTACGCCTTGCCTCCCAGCTTCCATCCCATAAAACTATACCCTTCTCTGGTCGGAGCCACCGGCTTCACGGCTGTTTTTCCGCTCTCAACCGTCTGCGTGGCCACATCCGTTCCGCCATTGGAGTTGAAGCTCACCGTATATGTCTTGAACGCAGCAACTCCGCATTCCGTACATTTGCCATCCGGTCCCGGGACATGCGGAACGCTCGCGCTGTATTTGCAGTTCAAGCAGGTCTTGATATGCTTTCCTTCATCGGATGGATCCGCTTCGCATATGCAATTGGCATGATCACATTTTTTTATCACGACAATCGCGCTCGCACTCGCACTTCCGAAAATCTGGCATTTTTCAACTCTTTCATCGACCCCTGCAACGGTACCATTAGCCGTAACACTCATATCGTCTCCGATATCGATGCTTCCGAACTTTTTCGCGTTCTCACCACCACCGATGGCACGCGAATGACTATCATGCGGGCCGAAATCGATCGTATATCCATACTGGCCAGTCCCGCTCTCTGCCGTAACTTCTCCCCCTGTAACGATAAGTTGCCCCGAGAATTCGGCCCTGTCATAGTTTTCATGGTTGGTCGTACCGATCCCCGCTCCGCAGGACTGTCCCCTCGCGTGGACCTTTCCACCGGTTATCTCAATTTTTCCGGTTACATCACCGTTTCGAGCCGTTCCGATCCCGGCTGCATTACGCGTAGCATACGCCTTAACGTTACCCCCCGTGATCGTAACCGTGCCGCCCATCTTACCGCCATAACCGACGCCGATACCTGCCGCCCCACCATCCGCTGAGTCCGTATCACCACCATACAACAGAAGATCGCCACCATGGATCGTAATACTCCCCTTCATTTCCAAACTGGAAAACCCGGTACCGATCCCGGCGCCGTCATGACCTCCAAGCGAATTAATTTTTCCGCCGTATATGGTTATATTCTTAATATCCTTTTTATTGCAGCCGCCGATCCCGGCTGCCCCGTATCCACTATGTGTGAAGATATCACCACCATAAATATTGATATCTCCGCAGGATTGGGTACCTTCCATCTCGGAATCACATCCGATCCCGGCCGCCCGCAATTTATTCGAGTTGTAGGTATAGACATCACATTCCAACCGGCCCGTATCCGCTTCCTGCCCGTAAATATTCAGGGCATTCTCATCGCAAACCGCGATTCCTTTTTCACAGATGAGTTTTTTGCCGTCGCACAACAGGATATTCGCCGTTCCGTTCACAACACGGACTTTGTGCTGAAATCTGGTGTCATGATTCAGGACATACCACTTGCCGCCCTCCAGATCGACCGTCTGTGTATCTCCGTTGAGTTTCGCGTCATCAAACGAAATATAGGAATCCAATCGCTTTACTTCCTCATCTACTTTATTTTCCGTCGCATTCCAGGATCGATCGACATATGTGAAAGTCAGCCAGGCCTGACCGTTTTTAAGAATGACCTTCTGTCCGCCATCTCCCTGAAAATACGTATCCGGCGACATCGTATTGTACATGCTGTACCCGGCAGTAAACTCTGTCTCGCAAGCATCCTCCTGTGTAACGCCGATACTCGTTCCTCTTTTCAGTGTGCTCGTGATATCGATCTTCTTTCCTTCGGAAAGGTAAAGATTAGATTTAATATTATTCTTTACAACAATCGTATCTTCTACGGAAAGCGCCCACTGATTCCCGGAGGTTCCGGCGCTTTTATCCACATAGATTCCGCCACCCTTTTCTCCGGCAGAATTGTCGGTGATCACGCAATTTCCGGACAGTTTGACCGAAGCGCCTGCACGATTTATAAAAATACCCCCGCCTGCGGACTCCGCCTTGTTACCCGTAACCGTCACATCCTCAAGTACCAGACTGCCGTTGACGTTGAATCCGCCACCGTTGCCGTTACCACGGGCACCTCCCGTGACCGTACCGTTTTTGACTGTCAGTGTCGCTCCTTCCTCTACGCCGAACACACCACCGCCGTCGACATAGTTCGTCAGGCCACGATCTACTTTGTGACCGGCGAGATCCACCGTCGCCGTCACGCCTGACGGAACGACGATTCGCCCCGAAGTAGCGACGTCCTCTGTCAGCGTGTACGTCTTGCTCTCAAGCGTATACTTTCCATCGTAAAGCGTCCCGAATACATCATCGGAACCGGCAGCACTTACTACCGTTGGAACCACCCCACCCATGCATGAGCTTGCCATACACAATGACAAAACCACGCCGAGCACCGCATTTTTCATTCTTCGCATCATATTGCCTCCTTTTGAATGGATATCCGGATATCATTTTCAGTGTAGTAATCTGTTTTTATCTCTCACAACTGATTTCTATTCTACCATAACCGCATTTCGCTCACAAGTCATTTTTAGAAAAGATTTGACAGATGATCTGTTGATCAGTACAATATTGTATGTCGCAGGCAGGACAGCCTCCGATGATGAGTTTTTCATTATGAGTACATTTTTATGAGTACTTTTTTATTGGGAGGGAAAGAAAATGATAAGAAAAATGATAGCGGTCGGACTTACGGCAATGCTATTGATCACCGGAACCATGACAGCCACCCCGTCGCAGGCCGCCGCACTGAAGCTGAACAAGACCAAGGTCAGCCTGAAAGTCGGGGAAAGCGTCACTCTGAAGGTGACAAAGGCCGGAAAGAAGATTACCAAAGGCGTCACATGGAAGACCTCCGCCAAAAAGGTGGCTACCGTCACTTCCAAGGGAAAGGTGACCGCCAAAGCCTCCGGAAAGGCGACCATCTCGGCCAAAATCAGGAAAAAGACACTCCGGTGCGCAATCACCGTTGCAAAGCCGACGCCGCTTTCGATCAACTGGGCATCGGATTCCACGGTAGCGAAGGGGCTCCGTGCCTATGTGAAGAAGGTTACGAATTCGGGTGACAAAACCAACTTCATACCGAAAAAAGACCGGATCGCCACCTTCGATATGGACGGGACAATTCTCACTGAGAACTATTTTACGTTCTTTGAAAAGATGCTGTTTATCGAATACTGTCTGAGAGACCACCCGGACAAGGTTCCGAATGATATGAGGATCAAAGCGGCTTCCATCAACCCGGAAAACGCGTCTGACATATCCGTAACCAGCGACTTTGTGAGCCTCTGCAAAGGGATGACGGTTCAGGAACTCTATGACTATACCGTCGAATTCGGTAAGAAGAAAACCACATCCTTTACCAATATGCGCTATTTTGACGGATTCTTCCAACCCATGGTTGAACTTATCAAGTACCTGTCCGACAACGGATTCACGGTCTACATTGTCACCGGGACGGAACGGACGGTAACACGCGCGATCATCGCGAACTCACCGATCGCGGACTATGTGGCACCGGATCATATCATCGGAAGCGAGTTTGAAGTTAAGGTGAAGGGCCACGAAGATGTCGCCTCCAACAGGGATTATACCTATGAGGATGGCGATGATCTCGTATTTACAGGTAAACTCATCCAAAAGAACATCAACGCGAACAAGCCTCTCTGGATCGACCGTGAGATCGGAAAAAGACCGGTGCTCGCTTTCGGAAACACGAGTGGCGACACCAGCATGCTGAACTACGTACTGGACAAGAAAAATCCATATCCGAGCGAAGCCTACATGGTCGTAACAGATGACAGCGAACGCGACTGGGGTACACAGAACTGGGACGAGAAGTCAGCGGAATACAGCACTCTCGGGTATGTACCGATTTCCATGAAAAAGGATTTCAAGAACATATATAAATCTGGCATCGCGAAGAATAACGAGCGCGGACTGAGCCTGCCGGATGGGATCACCCCCGTCACATGGACACCATCCGCTGAGAAGCTGGATATTGATAACGCGGAGGCACGGTCACTGTATACGAGGATCAAGGCCGGCGATTATCCGACCGTGGAGGAACTGAAGGCAAACCCGGTAGTAGGATGGCTTGATTCTCTTTCCTCCTACTACAAGGCGTTGTATGGAAACACATCGAATATCGACACACCGGGACGTGATAAACTTCGCGAAGGGTTAAAAGAGGATTTTCTTTCTCGTGGCTCCGCCAAGAAGGTCTCCACCCGGACCGGAGGCACGGCCTATGAGAATACAGGAGAACTGAAGAAGGAATATAAGATGGAACTTGTCCTCGGACTTCCGGCGTCCGGGAAATCCTCAACTGTCGTAAACCCGGACAGCGAATCCATGGGCGCCTTTATCCTGGATCCGGATGACCTCAAAGCAGCCATCCCTGAGTATGTCGCTTCGCACGGCGCCGGCGCGGACGCCATCCACTTTGAGGGAATGAAGGTTACCGATCAGGTGATCGACGAATTCCTCTCAGGCTCCAGAAAAGGAACCAACGTGATCATTCCTCTGGTATCTTCCGATCTGGAAGAACTCATGAAAACATACATCAAACCTTTTGAAGAGGCTGGTTACGAGGTAACCGCGAAGTACGTCGACGTTCCCCTCAATGTTTCACTGGCGAGAAATATTGCCAGAGAACTGGAAGGTGGCCAGGTGATCGCCAGTTTCGTGGTATTCTCCTACGGCGAAGGTGTACGCAAGGTATATGACGAACTGATCAAGCTGACGAATTCCAAAGGAAACTCCTACGACGGAGGCTTCTATACCAACGACTACAACGAGGCTAACGCCGGAATAGCTGCCTGACTTTCACATCGTACATAGTTTGGGCGTCCCTACTGATTTCAGCAGGGACGCCCTTTTAGTGTACTATAGTGTACTAGCGTTTTCGATTGTAGAAGAACATCCAGATCGCCATAGCGACGATGATACAGTAGCCGATGATACTCCACAGATCCGGTACCTGACCGAAGATGAAGAATCCGAAAGCAGTCGAGAATAACAACTGCAAATAATCGAAGACGGATATCTCTCTGGCCGGTGCATGGTAGTAGGCGGCCGTGATCATGAACTGACCACCGGCTGCCGACGCTCCGCAAAGCAACAGCATCAGAATCTGATACCAGCTCATCGGCGTGTAATTAATGATGAAAAATGGCAATAGGAACACACACGAGAATCCGGAGAAAAATAAAATCACGAATGAGCCTTTTGTGCCATACGTACCGGCTTTTCTTAAAAATGAATATGCCAGGCCCGCGCCGATACCACCCAACAGTCCTATCGCAGCCGGGAAGAAGTCCATGCTTGAAAAGGACGGTTTAACCACAAACATCCCGCCAATAAATGCGATAAATACAGCCAATCCCTGAAATACTGTAAATTTCTCTTTTAATATAAAATACGATCCGACCACAGCAAAGAAGGGAGACATCTTATTGAGGATCGAAGCGTCAGACAAAAGTAGTCTGTCAATTGCATAGAAGTTACACACGATGCCAACGACACCAAACGTGGCTCTCATTATGATGGATGGCCATGCCTGTTTTGGCACAAAAAGTTTCTCCTTGGATTTAATTAAAGTTACCCCTGCGATCACCACCGCAACCACATTTCTGAAGAATGCTTTCTGCATGGAGGGCAAATCACCCGCTAAACGGATGAAAACTGCCATCAGGGCGAAAAAAAAGGCGGATGTGATCAGATATATCACACCCAAATGGTATTTCTTCTCTTTTTCATTTGTTTTAACATTTTCCATTCTACTGAATGACTACGTAATTTTCAGTAACCTACGATAGTCTTCTCCTGACTTTACATATTATTTTATCAAATGCTGTTTTTTATCAATTTCACTTTTTACAGCATCCGCATGCACCGCGAACTCTTCTTCCCGGCACACCGGAGTTTTCCCGGCCTCGCATGTTGTTACAGCATCCGCACTCGAAACCCCCGCTCGTCTTCTCTCTCCGGGATTTCTTTCATCTCCACCCCGTCAATATCGATATACCGATCACCCTGCAGTTGGCTCACCAGCTGCGTCAGGAGCGGCTCCGGCCCCTGCGCCTCCATCGTGACGGTTCCGTCGTATTCGTTTCTCACCCATCCGGTCAGCCCCAGCCCCCGTGCCGCCATGCTCGCGTGATAACGAAAACCGACGCCCTGAACCTGGCCGTAGAATCGATAACTTCTTCTCATTATGAGTTCCTCTCCGAGTGCTTCCCGTGTGTTTTCTCTCCAGACACACCGTGTATACTTCGTTTCCGCCCGGACCGGCCATCTTGCCTACCGCCCGGACCATCGGCCGCTCGCCCCGCATGGGAGCACCATTTTCGGCCGTTTCCCGGCGTTCGCCTGTCCGTCTCCCGCTTTTTTTCCCGGCTGAGCTCCCTCAAACGGCGGGATCGAAGCATTCCTGACCGGCAATCCGATCTCACTCGCTTCCACATGGCCACCGAAGTTCGGCGTGATCATCGTATCCAACATATAGGTAAGCACCGCCGGTTGGAGTCCGGTTGTATACGAATTGATCAGGAAAAAGCTGGCGTCTTCCGCCAGAATCTGCGTACACAGGCGGATCAGGTCATAAACCTTCTCCTCAATCTTCCATATCTCGCCCTTCGGTCCGCGTCCGTAAGACGGCGGATCCATCACGATACCGTCATAGCGGTTGCCACGACGGATCTCTCTCTCGACAAACTTCACACAGTCATCAACGAGATACCGGATCGGCGCCTCTCCAAGCCCGGAAGCCGCGGCGTTCTCCTTGGCCCAGGCAACCATTCCCTTTGCCGCGTCCACATGCGTCACGACCGCTCCCGCTGCCGCACACGCCACGGTCGCGCCGCCGGTATACGCAAAGAGGTTCAACACCCGAAACCGCGAGGGGTCCTTAAACGGGTCCGCCGCAGCCCCCGTGGCACCGGCCCCCACTGCGCCAGCCGCTCCCGCTGCTGTGAAGCCTGCACCGGCCGCTCCCGCTGCCGTTCTGCCTGCCCCCGCAGCTCCTGCCGGCGGTACGGCCTTGCCGGATTCGCGGATGCGTGCTGCCATCCACTCCCAGTTGACCGCCTGCTCCGGGAAGAGCCCGGTATGCTTGAACTGGAACGGCTTCAGATGAAACCGAAGCGCGTGCGTAGCATCTGAGGAGACAGCTTTAGCTCCTCCCTGCGCAGCACCCTCGCCGTCATCCCGGCTCTCAGAGGCTCCCCTGCCCAGCTCGTATCCGATCTCCCACTGCTCCGGGAGATCAAAAAACTCCCACTGGCCGCCGCCCTTGTTGCTGCGGTGGTAGTGGGCATTCTTCTTTTTCCACTCCGGTGCGTCGTGAGGGGTATCCCAGATCACCTGCGGATCCGGCCGCACGAGGACATACTTTCCCCATCGCTCCAGCTTCTCACCGCCCGAGGTATCCAGCACTTCATACTCACGCCACCCGTCTGCTATCCACATAAATCTGTCTCCTGTAAAATCACCTATCACACCGTTCTACACGAGCAACACGCCGTGTTATACGGGTTATTCCTCATTTAATTCGCTCACTAATTCTTCTTATTGCTAAATGACGTTTTAATATCTTCAAAGATATCCATCGCCCCCTGTTCCAGTGTATGCGCCGCCGCTTCCACCTTCTGATCAAGCTCATGCTCCTGCGCATACTCCTTGGCTTTCTGGCCCTTCTCATTCAAAAAGTCAACAGCCTTATCAACTGTACGCTCCGCTTTTTCCTTATCAATCATCTATTCATCCCCCATATTACTATCCAAGCATGTAACAGGCGCCGGCGACAGGAGTTTTCTCACAACGAGTCGACGCTTCGTCGCGAGTCGTGAGAACAATCTCCGACCGCGTCCAGCGCCGTCATCCGCCCACGCCATCATATGCCGGAAAACTAGACATTAATCTCCGCCTTAACCCCCAACAGCGCCTCATTCTCCTTCAGCACCGGTCTCACAACGCCTTCGATATACTCCTTCACCTGGCTCGGCGCACGTCCGACATAACGCGCCGGATTCATCGTGCTCTTCAGTTCCTCGAGCGTCATCGGGAAACTGTCATCCGCCGCGATCAGCTCCAGCAGGTTATTATCCAGGCCACGCTCCTTGACATTCGTGCCGGCCTCCATCGACAGCTGACGGATCTTCTCATGCAGCTCCTGACGGTTTCCACCGGCCTTGGTCGCATCCATCATGATATTCTCCGTCGCCATGAAAGGCAGCTCTGCCATCAGATGCTTGGTGATCACCTTATCGTAAACCACCAGCCCATCTACGACATTCAGACACAGATCCAGGATACCGTCGATCGTCAAAAATCCCTCAGCGACTGACAGACGCTTATTCGCCGAGTCATCCAGCGTTCTCTCGAACCACTGGGTCGCCGACGTGATCGCCGGATTCAGCGCATCGATCATCACATAGCGCGACAGGGACGCGATACGCTCGCTCCGCATCGGATTTCTCTTATATGCCATCGCCGAAGACCCGATCTGTCCGGTCTCAAACGGCTCCTCTACCTCTTTCAGATGCTGCAGGAGACGGATATCGTTGGACAGCTTATGCGCAGATGCCGCGATACCGGCGAGGACATTGACCACGCGGGTGTCCAGCTTACGCGAATACGTCTGTCCCGATACCGGGAAGCACGCCTCAAAGCCCATTTTCTTCGCGATCATCTTATCCGCCTGACGGCATTTTTCCTCATCTCCGTCAAACAGCTCCAGGAACGAAGCCTGTGTACCGGTTGTCCCCTTGGACCCCAGCAGCTTCATCCCGCCGAGTACGTAGTCGAGATCCTCCAGATCCATCATAAACTCCTGGATCCACAGGGTCGCACGCTTGCCGACCGTCGTCGGCTGTGCCGGCTGGAAGTGGGTAAACGCCAGCGTCGGCAGCTCACGATAGCGCATCGCAAAAGCCGAGAGCTCATCGATCACGTTGACCAGCTTTTTCTTGACCAGCTTCAGCCCCTCTGTCATCAGGATCACGTCCGTGTTGTCCCCGACATAGCAGGACGTCGCACCGAGGTGGATGATATCTGCCGCCTTCGGGCACTGCTGTCCGTACGCGTACACGTGACTCATCACGTCATGACGGACAATCTTCTCGCGCTCTCTGGCTACCTCATAGTTGATATCGTCCTGATGAGCCTTCAGCTCGGCGATCTGCTCATCCGTGATGCGCGGATTCCCCTTGTCGTCCTTCAGTCCGAGCTCCTGCTCTGTCTCCGCCAATGCGATCCAGAGCTTTCTCCATGTCCGGAACTTCATATCCTGTGAAAAAATAAACTGCATCTCCTTGCTTGCATACCGCTCCGAAAGCGGGCTTGAGTAAACATCTGTTGCCATTATTCTTACCTCCTCAAAGTGTTTTCTGTCCTCGTAAATACATACTTTTCATTATCCTGACCACCGACGCATTGATCCGGTCCTCCGACATATTGCCGGTATTAACGGCGATCCGCAGCGCCTGTGCCGCCCGCCCTTTATCCTTGGGCCGGTAGATCACATCACAGCCTGCCTTTACCGCCTCCACAGCCAGGTATCCGTCCGTATCGTCGGGATACCGCTTTGCCAGCCGGTAGTCATCCAGCGGCGGCGTATAGATAACGCCGTCAAACCGCAGCTCCGTACGTAAGAGCGACGATACCACCTCATACGACATAAACGCCGGTGTGATCATCGCCGAGATCTTCGGAAATGACGTGATCGTCATCATCACCCGATCTGCACCGTCCGCGATAACCGGTGCGTAACTCTCATTGACTACATCCCGGACCGTCATCAGTGAGTCCATCGACTCCGGGATCCGTCCCTCCGTGCTCTCAGACATCTCCTTCCCCTCCGGGAAATACCGCAGGGTCTCGCGGATGTCCATATATCCCTCAACCATCAGGAATACCTTCTCATCCAGAGACAGCTTCCGCACGAGACGCTCTGCATTCTCCTGCGCCTCCTCCTCACTCATGACCGCGGACGGTATGGTGAGCGCACTTCCGCTGACCGCCGCCGGTGTCGGCGAAACCGCTACCGTCGGCTTCTGGCCCCGTATGGGAGCCGGCTCTCCCGACCCACACGCAGTGAGCAGCATCGCCATCACCAGGCCGATCGCCGCCCGCCGTCCGGCATGCGCTTTATTAAAAATAGCCATAACTTTTGTCCTCATCTACTGTCTGTAAAACTCTCTGATGCGATCCATCCTGGCTCCCATCCCGACCAACAGTCGGTCTACCAGAACGAGATTCACCATCGACTCCACGACGACCACGGCGCGCGGAACGATGATCGGATCGTGACGCCCCTTGACTGAGATCGTCACGGACTCCCCCGCCTGATTCACCGTCTGCTGCTCCTTCGCGATCGACGGTGTCGGCTTGAACGCTGCACGCAGGACGATATCGTCCCCGTCACTGATCCCGCCGAGGATCCCGCCGGAGGCATTGGTCGCCTTTGCCGGGCGCGGTGTCTGCCCATCCGCCACCCCACTGCCGTCAACAACCGGGACGAAGGCATCGTTATTCTCGGAACCCCTGCTCTCCACGACAGAGAAACCGGCACCGATCTCGACACCCTTGACCGCTCCAATGGAGAAAATCGCCTGCCCGAGCAACGCATCCAGCTTATCGAAGACCGGATCTCCCACGCCGGCCGGCATCCCGGTCACGACGCACTCGATCAGCCCACCGGCCGAATCCGTCTCCTCCATGCAGCCACATAAGTACTCCTCCGCCGCCCCGGAAGCCTCCGGATCCGGCATACGAAGAGGGCTTTTCTCGATCTGGTCCTTCTCCGGTACATAGCGTCCCAGACGTGCTCCCGACGCATCGACCGGCCCCTCACCCGGTGTGTAGACATTTTTCTCACAGACACAGGGTCCGATCTGCTTCACATAAGCCGTCGTGCGTATCCCCAGCTCCGCGAGGAAACGCTCCGCCACGACACCGGCCGCCACACGGGCCGCCGTCTCACGCCCGGAGGAACGTCCCCCGCCGCGATAATCACGAAATCCGTACTTCGCGTCAAACCCGTAGTCCGCATGCCCCGGACGGTAGTAGCTCGCCACCTCCGAGTAATCTCCGGACCGCTGGGATGTATTGCGTATCATCAACGAGATCGGCGTACCGGTCGTCTTCCCCTCAAAAACACCGCTGAGAAGCTCCACCTCATCGGCCTCGCTCCGCGGTGTCGCGTATTTTGTCTGACCGGGGGCACGCCTCGCCATCGCCTCGGCAAAATCCCCCTCCGAAAGCGGGATCCCGGCCGGACATCCGTCGATCACGACGCCCAGTGCCTTGCCATGGGACTCTCCCCACGTGGACACTCTGAAAATCTCTCCA
>JAZASH010000052.1:0-13670 GCA_036343395.1 Eubacterium sp.
ATTTTCGACTAAATGTGTTATACTGTTACTCATAGGGTAGCCTCCTTTGTTGGTTTATTTTGCCAATCAAAACCTTATCACAAAGGGCTACCCTTTTTCAATCCCTATATTCTCAAATTCCTACAAACAAATTACGCTAACTTTACTTACACACCTGCCACCCTGCAGCACCGCCGGCTGTCCTGTGCACTCATCCCACAGACGACCCCGCAACACGGATCTCATCCGACGAACCACTCCATCACCAGGAAGAAGACGATGATACAGGTAAGGTTGACCGCGTGCGTGTATCGCTTGTCCACCAGCAGGCCGACAAACTCGCGCAGGTAAGCGTTCGGATAAAAATACGTCTTGGTCTTCGCAGAGATCCCCTTGGCGTCAAAGCCACACTTCGCCGACAGAATGTAGCCGCGGAAGATGTGATAGTTGGTCGTCGCAAACGCGATCATCTTCTCCCGGATGTCGCCTCGCGACCTGTCCGCGCCGCCATCCGCGCCCGCCACAGCACCGCCATCCGCACCCGCCGCAGCGCCGCCATCCGCGCCCGCCACCCCAGCCGCATCACCGCCGGACTTCTCCGCGACGATATGCGCCTCGATCACGACCTTGGAAAACTGCATATTCTGCAGCGTGTTGACACTCTGATCCTCCCGCAGGATCCGCTCCGGCTCCACGCCCTGCTCGAGCAAATAGCGCTCCATCGCCTCTCCCTCCGAGATCACCTCATCCGGTCCCTGACCGCCGGACGGGACGAAGATCGCATGCTTGCCCGTCTTTTTAAACTGCTTTTTTTCGAACTTCAAAGCCGCATCCACACGCCCCCGCAGCAGCGGTGTCAGCGTCCCATCCTTGCGGATACCGCATCCGAGGATGATGATATAATCCCGACAGAGCGTCGGCCGATAGCGCACCGCCAAAAAGGAACACGCCACCGTCGAGATAAACAGACACTCCATATAACACAGCGCATAGACCCCGCACCGTGACACGATCTCCGGCAGACCGAAGTCCCGCATAAACAACGTCGGTCCCAGTGTCAGGATCGTCCCCACCAGCCACAGGATACCGAAGAGGATCCCGAGACTGTTGACCGGACGCCTCCCCTCATGCTTCATCAGCCAGAGATTACTGATCATCAGGAACACCGACAGTACCAGCATCACCGGGATCAGCAGCAGCAACGCCAGATACCCGATATCCGAGACGATCGCCACGAAGGCCTGAAAGGTTTTGACCACATTATTTAAGATCTTATACACCGCAAATAATAACAGCACCGCGATAAAGATCGCGATACTCCCGGCCGTGACCATCGAGTATGAAAACGCCCCTCTCTTCCAGGACGAATACACAACCCACAGCATGATCACCTCAGTCAGCAGCACTAAAAATACGATCGTGAAGATCGCGATATCATACCCGCTGAAGCTTCCGTTGGTACGATCCAGGATCAGGTTAAACCACCATACCTTCAGATCGACTTCCTGTTTCCACGTGAAATCCTCGCCTTTTTCATGGTGCATCGAGTAATGGATCGTGACATGGGTGTCTCCCTGCTCCAGTGCCTGAAAAACGAAAATCGTCTGCCCGTCGTCATCGCTGAAGGCATCGATATTTTTGACGATACCGGGGGTACTGTACTCGATGTCGACATCTCCGAGCTCCGCCTCCGGCGCAAACTGTTTGGTCTGCAGCTGATAGATGCTTCCATCCATAAAAATGGCTGCCAGCGAGAGCAGTATCGTTATGATTGCACTCAGATATAATACCTTAACCTGTCTCCCCACACTCGACTCCTTTACCTGCCGCCTACTGATAGAGCGCCTTGATACATGCATTATGCGGCACACTTCCGGCACCCAGTTCGCGTTTCGCCTTCCTCGTTTCCGCCTTCTTTTTTGACTTATTATTATAGTTATAATTCGCGAGATCGACCCACTTGCCGTCACGCTTCACATAGGACTCCCCGCGCTTACTTTGTGCACGGAAGGTCACATACTCATCGTCCCAGGCATCCCCCTCGACCGGCGCCGCGCCGTCATAGCTTACCTCGATCCGATAGTCGCTGACCGAGACCGGCTCCGCCAACGGGAGCGTATAATACCCCTTGATCGGGAACGTTTCCGACGCCTCACCGAGGAGCTTACCGCTCTTCTCCTCATACACGCGCACCTGCGCAGTCTCACCGTCCTCCGGGATGTACGTCCCGACCGCCGCGAGCGTCCCCTTTTTATGAAACACATTCGCGAGCGTCGTCTCCGCACCGGTCTTAACCGTCCCCTCACAGCCGGCGTCGTACGATACGACCTCTCCGTAGTCATCCGAGAGCTCATAGATATACGCATCGATAATCTGCGTATCATAAGAGATATAAATATAGTCGGTATTCATCAGAGAATCCTGCGCGATCCACGCCCCGTCCTGCGACGGCATATCGACAAAAGATGTCTTGGTAAAAATCTCCCGCGGGAAGTGATCATCCCAGCCGACGATCGTTACGGCGTGATCATTTTTATTCTCGGTATCGAGCTGTGTAAAATACCCGTCATAAAAACCGCGGCCATTGTGCGCCTCGGTCATCCCGGTCGTCATCGCACCGTAGGTCCGGATTGCCTCCTGGATCTGCGCGATCGAGAGTCCCTCGCAGTCACGCACGGAAGCGAGCACATGCTTACCGAATCCGTTCGTCAGCGTATCGACGATGTATCGGCCGTGACCGCCGACTTCTTTGTTCCCCACCGCGTCGGGGAGGATCCCCTCTTTTTTATCTGAGGCATAGACGGCATCCAGTATCTCATACGGATCCACGTGGATCCTGTCGCCACGCGTCACCAGTGAGGATGACTCCATCGAGGTGGACGCGGCATAGACCCAGCTGCTGCGCAGCTCCTTTTGGATCTTTAACTCCGTATCCGCACCGTGCTCCGCGAGTAAAAAGTATCCGTCCTCACCGTGGACGTACCGCTCGCCGCTCGCCTCGCGCTCCGCCTGCTCCATCGTCCGCTCAAAGCCGGGTGCATTGATCCCGTGAAACGCTGCCTTCGTCGCCGCCGGCGAAGCAGCCTCTCCCGTCGCGACCTCCGCAACACCTCCGGACGCAGAAGAAGCCCCCTTTTCCAACGAGGCTTCCCCACAACCGGAACACAGCCCGAGCGCCATCGTCAAAGACAGCACCGGGGCGATCCACCGGCATATTTTTATTCTACTCATCCCAAAACCTCCGTGACGGCATCAAAATCAAAATTATCGATCGCCTGACGGATGGCTGCAACACGGTCCTTTTCCTCATCCGGGATCCGATAGCCGTCGAACTCTTCCAGGACATCCGAGATCCCCATGTCATCACAGTCCGCTGCCAGATCACGGATCCGCTCATACGCATCGGCGAGAGCGTCCGCATCGATCACCGGCATGCTGTCATCCTCTGCCGGCTCCTCGTCCTCCTTGACATCCACGACATCCCGCAGGATATCACGGTAGGCGATATAGTCGGTCATCACACGCTCGTGATTCTCACGGATATAGTCGATCCGATCCTCCTTGCCGGCCATCTCGAGCGCCTCGGCATCCTTACCGAGCTCCGTAGCACCGATGAGCTTCGCGGAGCTCTTCAGCGCGTGGATCTTGATCGTATAGTTAGCCCAATCCTCCTCCTCATAAAACTTGCGGAGTTCCTTTTCCTTGCCATCCATCGAGTCGAAAAAGATCTGCATTACACTCTTCAGCCCATCCTCGGAGCCAAAACTCTTGAGTGCCAGATCGGCATCGATCCCGGGGAGAGAATGATAAACGGATTTATTCTCCGTCGTCTCCGCCTTCCATTCGGGGGCCTCCTCGTCTGTCTGATCGGCAGGTAAAAATGCCGTCTCGTCGGACTCCGTTTCCTCCTCAAAGTACTCGTCCGGAACATCCTCCTCCGGCTCCTCCGGTACAAAGCCACCGAGATGGAAATCGGTCTTGCCCTTCTCCATATACAGAAGACCAAAGGTACCCGGTCCGCAGTTGGCCGAGATGGCCGATGACGCCTTCTGGAAGACGATATGCTCGAAGTCCACTCTCTTTCGGATCTTCTCCTCGATCCATACGAGATCCTCCTCTGACAGATCCGCATACGTGACGAAGAGAAGCTCTTTGTCCGGATCCACATGCGTCGGCAGCGCACGACGGATATACTTCTCGTAGCAACGATGTTTGCTTCCCATCATCATGTGTTCCACGCCGAAGACACCTTTTTTGACATGGAGTGACGGGCGCATCCACAAGGTCTTTAAGAGCGTATTTGTCCCCGAACTGATGTGTCCGGCTCTCGCCATAAAGTCCGTGCTCGCGATGACAAAGCTGCAGTGAATCCTCCTCTTTGCCGCTTCGATCTCCTCGAGGATCCTGGTTACCGTTACGCCCTTCTGCGCCATCCGGTACGCACACAGTACTAAAAGACCGGTGGCACTCGAGAGCCCTTCGGAATTCACAATCGAGACGTTCTCAAAGTTCCTCGCAGCAGAGGTTGCTCTCTCGAACTCCGCACTCATACTGGTCGTAAGCGCGATATGGATGACATGGTGCGCGCGTCCCAGCTGCTTTGAGAAAAATGTCATGAAGTCTTCTTCACTCGGTGCTTCCGAGGCAACCGTGGTCCCCGGAATATTCATATAACGGATCAGCTCATCCGAGACAATCTCCCTGCCATCCCAGAAAACACCGTGGTCCGTGTACACCAAAAACGGAATGATCGGGATCTGAAGTTCTCTGCGGATATCCTCCGGAAGGTCGGACATACTGCTCGTCGTGATGACAACCGGGATCTTTTTCGCATACCCGCCGGCCGTGTTGATCCGCTCCTGTGTCATCTCGCTGTCCGTGTTGAGATTCACCTTGTCCTCCGGCAGAAAACGAAGCAGCATCTCCTCCAGCTGCTTACCGGATACCGGCTTCATCAGATGTGCGTCAAATCCGGTCGTATTGTAAAGCTCCTGATTTTCGCCGCCGGCATTCGCCGTCAGTACGATGATCGGCACTGACTTGTTCAGGCCGCCGACCTGTCTGCGTATCTGGCGATAACACTCGATACCATCCATCTCCGGCATGAGGTGATCAAGGAAAATAACATCGTAGTTGTTCTTTACGGTATACTTCAAAGCCTCCGCGCCGGACAGCGCGAGATCAACCGTCATCTCGGTTCCGTCGAGGAGTTTTTTCTCTACCTCAAGATTCATTTCATTGTCGTCGACGATCAGGACCCTGGCCGCCGGCGCATGGAACATATGCTCAAAAGCATTCGCACCGCCGAGGTGACCGCCGGCTTCGATCCGGATGTTTCCGATCTCTTCTTCATTCTCGACCTTTTGACGGAGCGTCACGGCGAAGGCCGAACCCTGCCCGTAGATACTGTCGACCGTAATCTCACCATCCATCAGTTCGACGAGCTGTTTTACGATCGACAGGCCGAGACCGGTTCCCTCGATGTGGCGGTTTTTCTCCTCATCCACACGCTGGAAGGAATCAAACAGATGCGGCAACGCCTCGCTGCGGATACCCATACCGGTATCCGAAACGATCACCTTTAATAATACGTTATCCCCGCGATACTTCTCACATTCCATATGGAGTGTCACGGAACCTTCCTTTGTATACTTGACAGCGTTGTTCAGCAGGTTGATCAGCACCTGCTTGACACGCACCTCATCTCCGTAGAGCGTTGTCGGCAGCGAAGGATCGATATTCACGATAAACTTCAATCCCTTTTCCTCTGCCTTCAGCCAGATCATATTGACGATCTCGGAGACAAGCGACGATACGTCATAGCTGACCGGAACGATATCCATCTTGCCCGCCTCGATCTTGCTGACATCGAGGATATCGTTGATCAGAGCCAGAAGCATCTTGCCGGCACCCTGGATATTTCTCGCATCACGGAGAATCTCGTCGGAAGCATCCTCCTGCCGGAGGATGATCTCATTCAACCCGAGCACCGTGTTAATCGGTGTACGGATCTCATGACTCATACTGGAGAAAAACCGGTTCTGCTCGCGGACAGCCTCCTCCGCTCGCCGCGCCTCTCCGCGCGCGCGTTCTCTCTCCCTTTCAAACAAATGGCTCAGGAACCAAACCATCGAAAAAATGATCAGTCCTACAACAACCACCGACACCGCGATATCAAAAACCGCCATTTTTTCGGTATGTTGTATCACAATATTCGGGAAAAAGTACAGCAACGTAAGGTCCACGACGGTCTCCAGCGTCAAGATACCCGCCAATACCACGCGGAGTTTCCCCGCTACGACCGCGCCGACATACATATAGGTAAACGCAAACCAGATAATGCCACCGCCTCGGATACCTCCACCAAAGTAGAAGATAACCGGAAGAACCATGAACACGAGGCTGAAGGCCACTATACATCCACCGATGTAAGCCTTCTTTTTCCACACGGAAATTACCGTGATCGTAGGAACACTTGTCAGCGCTCCGATCATAAGGAGGATCTCGATGATATTATCTCCCGCTATGATATCACCAACGAGGGCGGCAAACTCACCGATGATGGCGATAAGCGTCATCAGGATCGTCTTTCTTTCCGTAAAATCACCGTCAGGATCTCTCAAAACCTGAATCACGTTCTTTATCATCTTCATCACGCATCCCTCCCCTCTTCACTCGTCCCAACCTGGGGGAGGACATTCCTCATCACACGTTCAAATTCGGCAATATCAATCGGCTTCGCGATAAATCCGTCGAAGCCTTCCTTCATAAACATCTCACGTGCACCGGAGAGCGCATTCGCCGTCAGAGCGACGATGACCGGTGTACGTCCGAGATGATCGCCCATCTCACGCAAACGCTTCATGGCCTCGACACCGTCCATCTCCGGCATCATATGATCCATAAAGATGACATCGTAATCCTCTTTCTCGTATTTTCTGAGAGCCTCCATACCGCTCTCTGCCGTATCGGAAAACATCTTGTAATCACGCAAAAGCCCGGTCGCTACCACCAGGTTCATCGGCTCATCGTCGACAACCAGCGCCGTGAGCCCGGCGAGAGACAACTTGTTTTTCTGCTTATCGTATTCACTCTCAAAGACATCCTCTTTATTGAGGATCTGGACAATCGGGATTCCGTAGAGCGGCTTCGGCATCACCTTGACCCGACTGCCTTCGCCCGGATCGAAGCCCTCAAATGCAGATACCGCAACGGTGTAGCCCTGCTCACACAGATCTTCGAAAAAGGCTTTGTTTGCCTCGTATTCGTCCTGTCCCATAAAAATGCTGGATACGGCCAGCTTCTTCATCAGCTGACCCGCTTCCTCCTGCGATTTGGCAGAGAAAAGCCTCACGCCGAGACCGGTCGCGAGATTGATCGCCATCGACTTGTAAAACTCCCGGATGACCGGAAGCCGGTATTTGCCTGGATCCGTAAAGAACATAATATCGCCCGAGAAGCCCTCCCGGACACTCAGACAAGGAGCCGAATCGATGATCTGCTGCGGGATGGACAACCTCACCGTCGTCCCCACGCCGCGTTTGCTTTCGATCTGGACAAAGCCCATCATCTTATGGACAAAACCGTAGACGATCGGAAGACCGATACCGATTCCTCCGGTGCTGCGGTTTCTCTTTTTATTCGCCTGATACATCCCCCTGGATACGAGCGCGATATCTTTTCTGGTCATCCCGACACCGGTATCCGTCACCTCGATGATCAGGTTGACACCGTAGTCTCTCGTATTGGCATGGATTTTGATATAGATTCCGCCCTTGTGGGTAAACTTGATCGCGTTGCTGAGAAGATGCTTAAAGATCTTATGAAGCTTTTTAATATCGCCCTTCATCATGGAAGGCACTCGGGGATCGAGATCGACGATCAGCTCGAGATTCTTTTTCTCATTGCTCTGATGAAAGTCCGTCACGACATCATGGATCAGAGACATGGACATGTACTTGTCCTCTTCCAGGATCAGCTCCTCACGCTTGATCTCGGTGTAGTCCTGGATTGCCTCGATCTGGTCGGACAGGCGCAGACCGGCCGCATAGATGGCGTCCACCTCATCGCTGCCTTCTTTTTTCAGGAAAAGGCGGGACATACCGTTGACGACATTGACAGGCGTACGAAGCTCATGGGAAATGTTGGACAGGAAGTCCTCCATATCCTCCTTGTTTTCATTTGCCTCCTGTTCCTCGCGAAGACGGTTCTTCTGATGCTCCAAACGGTTCTTGACCGTCAGACGGCAAAAGACATAGATACATATCACGGCACCCGTGTGCAGAATAATCCGGGATATGAGAACCCTGTCGATCTCCGTCATACTATCCGAATAATTCATATAGACCTGATTCATAATGATCGCAACAAACTCGATCAAGATCACGTTCAGCATATAGACCCGGTCGAGAAGAGACATCACGGTCAACATGATCGCCGTCACAACGACGACATCAAACTGACTGGTTCTGTGGACACCGTGAAAAAAAGATGCGATCAACGCATAGACGAAAAATAGGGTTCTCATCTCCGCTGCATGCTTGCGCGGAATATAGATCACCCATAGTGCAACAATCGCAATAAATATTACCGGAATCATCCATCCTTCCCAGCCTAATAATATCGTCTCGATGCCGAGTCCGACATATCCGATCGTGATGACAGCCAGGACAAAGGATTCCAATCTTACCCTTTGTTTATTTTCCATAGACATCCCTCTCTTTAGTATATCACACTCAGTGACCGGCAAGAACCGACTTAACTTTGCTCAAAAGGTTTTCCTTCGTTGTTGTCTTCAGGATATAGCCGGCAGGTCCGAGTGCCATCACGCGGGATACACTTTCCTTGGTACCGATACCCGTCAGAAAGACAACCGGGATATTCTTGATCTCATCCTCACTGCGGATCATCTCGAGCACCTGCGGCCCATCCACGATCGGCATCTCATAGTCAAGCAGGATCAGATCTACCTTATGCTTCACTAAAAATGTGATCGCCTGGGTCCCGTTTGTTACGATATTGGTCTGATAGGTATCTCCGATCCAGCCACGTACGACCTTGGCATACGCCGGATCATCGTCCACGATCAGGATGTGCTTTCTGGCATTCTCGGTCCCCTCTTCGACGACATCGTCGATCATGTTTCCGAGCTTATCCATATCGATTGGGAGCAGGAAACGGGCAAAATCACGGAGGGCAGGTTTTTTCTTGGAGATGTCGTTCATATAATCTCTCTCACCGATCAGGATCATTTTCTGATTGGCCAGATCCACATCATCCAGGATCTGTCCGAGCAGCGTCATACCGTCCACGTCATCGGTGATCGTCTCTGAGAGATACAGGATGACCAGCTCCACTTTTCCGATATAGCGTCCGATCTCACGCATATTCGGTCCTACCTCCGCAACGTCGTAGTGGAGCTCTTTTAGTTTATTTTTCACGCCACGAACAACGATGCTCTGCTGGAGCTCGATCACTACAATACGAATATCCTCTCTATCCATCCTGGTACCCCTTTCCTGTTTTTCAAGTCGATAGGAGCCCCCGTAACTGCGGAGGCTCCTCTATGTTACTGTAAATCACACAGGATTACACCTGCAAGCCACCCGGCTTCTCTGTCCAGTAAATGCTCTTTGCGATGTTTTCCTCTGTTGTGTAGCCCGCATCGGTTTTCTGGTTCAGTCCCTCATCGAACTTATCCGAATACTCATCACGTCCGTCAAGCGGGAGCTTCTTCAGAGAACCATCCGAAACCTTCAGATAGAATCCACCCAGTCCGTTTGCTTCCATATCCTTGGCATGGTTGCCAACCTCAGCGAAATACGGAACCTGGAAAGCTACTTTAGCAGAAGACTTGATGATCCAGTCCTTGATCGCCGCGCTGTTTCCCTCATAGTGAAGGGTCAGCTCACGAGTATCGGTCAGCGTGAAGGACTCATCCGGATAGCAATACTGCGGTGCCAGAATATCATACGGATAGAACTGTCCCTCATCGTCCTGATCATAAAGGAAAATGAAAATTATGTTCGGCTCAGTCATCGGCTCACCGACCTCGATCGCTACGATCTTACCCTGATTGGCACCCTCGGCAGCCACCAGGATATCAATATCGCTGTCGTCCATCGGCAGGGATACACAGTAACGAGTCAGTTTCATGCTCCCTCCCGTAGGAAGCGCACGCTCCTCCTCGGAGACATCGACCAACTCGATCTTTGTGTCCACCTTATCTGCATTCTGGATGTCGTCGTATCTGTCGATCGTTGCCTGTGTGATATCCATGTTGAAATCACGAAGCATCGTCCATTCCTTCTCCTGGTAGGTCTTTCCGGTTGCCGGATCGGCTACGTTCGGACCGAGGAGCAAACGTGTGTAGTTCTCAGTCTTTTTGTCTACATCTTGCACGTTGAAGGCCTGGAAAGGATCGGTTGCGCTCTCAGCGTCACGGCGGAATACCGACGCATACTCACCGATCGTATAGTAACTCAGATCGGCAGAATAATAATACTCATGAAAAGGAGCGTAGAAAGCAAGCGGATTGTCCGCGATTTCCTCAGCTACAGCCGCTGTCAACTTGCACTTTTTCAGCTTTTTGTAGGTCTTTACATACTTGTTGTAAGCTTTTTTCTTGATCTTTTTGCTGCCCTTTTTGTAGGTCTTACCGCTCTTGCTGTATACGTTTGACTTGGTCAGCTTGGTGTTCAGCGCATAGGTGGTGAACGTCGTCTTTTTACCCTTTACCGTCTTCACCGTGATCTTGCCTGCGCTCACCTTGCGGATCTCTTTGACGTTCTTTACCTCTACACTCGGTGGGAGTCCCTCGTGAAGGATTCCCTTTGTAACGTCGTAAATACACATCGTCCCACTTGCCAAGGTGACGAGGAAGGCGTCTTTCTCGTCTGCCTTGATCGGAGAGACATACTTAAGTCCCTTATATGTGCATGCCAGATCTCCGGCAAAGGTCTTTGCGATATTGTCAAGCTCATCCACGAAGTATCCCTTGACATCGACACTCTGTCCCTCTCCGAGATTCAGGATGTCCTCACGGTTCTTTTTCAGAATCCCCTGCAGTGTTGCCATATCGTCAGTCGCTGTCGTCTCCTCCGCCTTTACGAGCCTGGCGGATGCTGTCTTAGCCGCTGCCGTATCTGCGCCGGCCGGAACGAGCGAAGCACTCATCGCCAGGATCAGCGCTGCTGCCATCAGTTTCGAAACTTTCTTTCTCATCTTCATACCTCCTATGTCCATATGGATTGCCACAAAACGATGTGTCAATCATGATTATACCACAGTTTGCCCCCAAAAATCAAGCAAAAAAGCCCACCGGCTACTGCCGACGGGCTTTCTCTCACATTATCCGATGAAAACACATAATAATCCTGTAAACTACCTGTTACTCGATAACCAGAATATCCGAGAATCCTGTCACATCAAAGACTTCCTGAACAATATCGTTGAGGTTTTTAATCTTCATGCCGCCTTTGTTGCTCATGGACTTGTGCGTCGAGAGCAGCACACGCAGGCCTGAGGATGAGATGTATCTCAACTCAGCGAGATCAAAGGTGATGCTCTGTACGTTGTTCAGGTCATCCGCCAATGACTCCTGCAGCTCGGGAGCGGTCGTCGTATCCAAGGCTCCCTCCAGTGCAACGATAAGCTCTGTTCCGTTAAGATTCTTTTTGATTTCCACGATTCACTCCTCCTTAGTCGTAATTCTTGACAATCGTCATATCTACTTTTCGACCAACGACGGAGATCTTGATCTGGTCTGCGACCTTGCGGAGCACCGACTGCTCGTACTGATCCCAATCCGTATCGTCGATCATGCGGTTAGCCATATCCGCCATCGCCTCATTGGGGATGTAGGTGTAGGTATCCGTCTCGTCCAGCATAGCCTCTTCGAAGGCGTTACGCAGTCTGCCGAGGAAGGTCCCGGTAGCCTCGTTCTTTCGTGAGGTAGAGGCCGCGATGAGTGTCTCACGCTTTGCCTTGTCCAAAACGGTCTTGGTCGTCATATGGAGGTCGAAGTGCTTGTCCTCGCACTCGATCCAGAACTCTGCTTTCATCTCGCCGGTCACGCTACGTGCCAGACAGAGCATCTCCTCAGCGCAAAGCTGCAGGTGCAGGGTCTGTTTGGTGTCGAGTCCCTGGTACTCAGCGACTCTCTCGGTCTCCTTTTTGGCTGCATCAAGTCCGTTTCCCTGGTTATCAATCGAGATAACGTCTGATTTCATTATGTGCTCTCCTTTCCTGTAAGATTAATATTTACCGTATTGTAAATATTTGGGTTCATTCTATCACAGATTCGGAGAAAAATCAAGCGGTATCATGCTTTTTTCTTCCTCTTGTAAAAAAGCATGCACAGCATCCCGAGGATAAATCCGCCAACCGCGCCGCCTTGACGATACCGCCTGTCATACTTACTCGCACCTGTCGGCGTCAGTCTTTCTTTTTTTGGAAATTTGGATCCGATCGATCTTCAGACCGTATCGCAGTGCCGGGAGAATCCCGACTGTGACGATGTCGTACAGGATCAGGGCAATATACCACATCGCCGTTCCGGTCGAGGTAAACCACTCCAGGAAATAGGCCACGCAGTTTAGTACACCTAACAGGTTATAGAGGCGGAGTTTCTGTATCAGACCTCCTTCGACATCCTTGATGATCAGATGCTTGAAATGATAATAGAAAGCAATCAAAGGGATGATGATAGCTGCCAGTGTCATGCCCATCTCATACGGCGTATCCGTGATCTCTCGCCTCGTGACAAACAAAGTAGCGACCACTCCCAACGGGATGATCCCTGCGATAATACGATACTTGAGATAGGTCCTGCTTCCGTCATCACACAGAGAATCGATGGCACCGTAGTTCGCGCAGATCAGAAACAGATACTGCGCCAGCTGTCCGAGCCCCGAGAGGGTTATGATGTTCAGATCCATCTCGCTCCGCACCAGCAACGTCTCTAACAGTCCCTGTAAAAATCGACACCCCAGCATACAGACGATCATCTGCGCATAGAGTGGTTTTCTTTTCCGTAAATACATCCTCGCACCGATGACAAAGGCGATCCCCGCCAACACGGTGTAGATGAGTTCCATGATGATCGTAGCACTCATCTCAGATCACCTCCTTTTTTTGGACGCCGATCCGCCCCTTGAAGGTAAGCGGAACCAGTGCGATATAGGTAACCAACGGGAGGATAAATCCGTAGTATTTCAGATCCGTCTGTACCAGCTCGTTGTAGATGGCGTGGTAGGTTGCAGCCATAACGAGTACCGCAAAGATCCCCGGGAGGATGAGTTTATGTTTTTTTCGGATCGCGTTGATGCAGATGCCGACCATCATCGTTGCCACAGCGTGCATCAGACCCGATCCAAAGCCTCTGACAAAGGCCCATACATAGCTGACGCTGTCCGGATTTTTCATCACGGCGCGCAGCAGGATAACGATATTTTCGAGGAGCGCAAAGCCGACTCCCATACCAAATGCGATCGAAAGAAGCGTTTCTCTTTTATCCGAAAACAAAAACGCATAGACGATGATCGGCACCGCTTTCAGAGTTTCCTCAATCAGCGGTGTGATCGTCGTCGTAATATAATGCATATCGGTCATCCGGAACTGCTGGATCACATATCCGCTCACCTCCGAGCAGAGCAGGCTGACAAAAACGCCAAAGGCCATGCTGCCGACCA
>JAZASH010000053.1:0-13395 GCA_036343395.1 Eubacterium sp.
ACTAAAGCAATAATCCACCATCGCATGCGTTCCTGACCATCATGTTGGTTGGCAGCGGTCAGACGAAATCACAAAGCAAAATGACTCGCAATCCGTTAGGACGGTGACCTCCCTCTGAGCATCGATGAAGTCCTCAAAGAGCTTGCTCAATCTTATTCCGTCACAATCAGAAGGTGAAAACCGCTTTTGATTTCTATAAATCTCATTTTTTCGATTATGATGAAGAGTATAATAATTCACAACCGAATCCGCTGCAGAAAATGCAGAGACGTGATCGAGAGCGAGACGGTCCACGATTTCCGTTTTTGCTCTTGTGGCGCGTGCGCCGTTGACGGCGGAAAGAACTATCTTCGAAGATGCGGCTATCCTGAAGACTGGGAAGACTGCAGTGAAGTGAAATGGCTGCGCTCTGAAACGGAGAAATGAGATCAATACAAGCTTCCAACATCCCGAGTTGTATGGTATAATCCATTCCGACAACTCGGGATTGTTCTGGAGGTGCGCCGATGATTACCGTTAATTTGCGATATAAAGGAACAAACGGATCGGCAAAGGCGTTTGCGGAAGCGATGATCTCATCCGGCACGGTGGACTTGATCCGGTCCGAGCCGGGGAATATGCGGTATGAGTATTATCAGGCGTTGGATGATCCGGAAACGA
The DNA here is from genome assembly GCA_036343395.1 of Eubacterium sp. GTDB lineage: Bacteria > Bacillota > Clostridia > Lachnospirales > Lachnospiraceae > Eubacterium_F. The sequence goes on from JAZASH010000053.1 coordinate 661, forward strand.
TCTTGCTGATCGATTCGTGGGCGGATCAGGCGGCTATCGACGCGCACCATGCATCTCCCATGATGGCGACCATCGCCGCGCTACGGGAGAAATATGATCTGCACATGACCGTAGAGCGATATGTGAGCCTGGAAGATAACGAAGCAGACAGGAGGTTTATCCGAAAATGAGCAAGAGCCTGATCATCTATTTCAGCAGGGCCGACGAGAACTATGCAGTCGGCTGGATCGACAAAGGCAACACCGAGATCGTCGCGGAATTTGTGCAGGAGCTGACCGGCGCAGACATGTTCAAGGTTGAGCCGGCCGTGCCCTATGCAAAGGACTACAACACCTGCATCAAAGAGGCAAAGAAAAGGATCGGCAACGCGCCGATCAAGGAGAAGCTGGCGGACATTTCCGCCTACGATACCGTCTTCATCATGAGCCCGGTCTACTGGGGTACCTACGCGCCGGAGATGGCGACCGCGCTCACAGGTTTGGATTTCAGCGGAAAAACTGTGCGTGTTATCAGTACGCACGAGGGCTCCGGCCTCGGCAGCATGGTTTCCGATGTCAAGAAGCTGTGCAAAGGTGCGGACGTGAAGCCCGGCCTCGCCGTCAAGGGTTCTCAGGCGAAGAACTCGAAACAGAAGGTTGCCGACTGGCTGTGATCTGAAAGGATGAGGTGAACGAGAGCTTTTATGAGTACATGCAAATACTTGCAGGGAACACTCCACGGAGAGATGAGTTTACATAATTCTTTTCTCTGGTGTACTTTTGTTTGTACTTAGCGCAGTTATGCTTCAACAAACCGGGATTTGAAGAGGTGAAAACATAGTGGATACTGAAACCTTGCTGTTTTTTGATAAGAACCCATCGGCGTTACTGTTATATGAAGTATTTGAAACCAAAATCTATGAGTTGTTTCCTGCAGCAAAGAAGAGGGTGCAGAAGACACAGATCTCCTTTTCAAACAGGCATATATTCGCTTGCGTGTCCTTTGCACGGGTAAAAAAGAAAGCAGAGCTTCCAAGTCCCTATCTTGTAATCACATTGGGATTGCCCTACCCGTTGGATTCTGATCGGGTCGCAGTAAAAACAGAGCCGTATCCTGGAAGATGGACAACTCACATTGTCATTGGAACTGCGGATGAGATAGATGATGAGCTTTTCTCATGGATTCATCAGGCGTATGTGTTTTCAGAAATAAAGTAAGTTGCCCAATTCCGGTCTATCGAGCCGTTCGGCGCGTACCTTTTAGGCGTACTTAGCTCGGTTTTGTACCTTTTGGGCGTACTTTGGCACAATTTGTCCGAAAACTCGTTTTTAGTGCGAGTTTTCGGACATTTTTGTTTGCCTGTATGCTGTTTTACGTGAAAAAAGTGAGCATTCTCTGCTCACATGGCCGCAATCAATGACCTGACTCCCACGATGTTGATCGCTCTTGTCAGGTTATACGCGAGAAAGCTCAGTCCCAGCTCCGCCGCGGCTTTCGTCTTTCCCTTGCACAGCAGGTAGTGTGCGCCTCGGTACCACTTCACCGTTCCGAAGGGATGCTCTGACAGGCACATTCGCTGCTTTAACTTTTCTTTGTTGTCCTGTATCCTCAGGACGACCTTCTTTTTCGGCACATGCCCCGTGTCCAGCGTGTGGTTGCTCGGGCTGATCCGCGCATTGTATGGAATCTTCTGCACCGGCGCTGTCAGATTTCCGAACATCTTTACCGGCACGCAGTCCGTCTCCGGCCCGAAGCTCAATTTTCGGACAGTCTGGCCATAAAAGGATTGCTGTATTCTTTTAGCGGGAGCTTCTCTTAACCCTTGCTTCCTGCTTCGAGATGTGTGACAAGGACTGTGCTGCAAGGCTCGCCGGGCAGGCAGACAAATCTGCCTTTTATATCCCAAAAACGACCAAGTATCGTAAATCGCTTGCCAAAGCACGCCGTGCAGATTATGATACAGGCGTACCAGGGAGGTGGCGTTATTGAAGGTCGAAATCAAAATCGACAGCACGGTGCAGGAACCAAAGCTGCTCATTCTCACCGACCGTGTGACGGAAGAAATCAACGAAATCGTCCGGAAGATCTCAGATCCCGAGCTGCATGTGCTCGCAGGGATGCGGGATGATACGGTGAAAGTCCTCGAACCGGACAGTATCTTGCGCGTATATGCCTCGGGCGGAAAAGTATTCGCAGTCACAAAAGAAGGTGAATATCAGCTTCGGCTGCGGCTGTACGAGCTGGAAGATCAGTTGAAGAGAAACCACTTCGTTAGAATCTCCAACTCTGAGATCATCAATTTGAAGAAGGTGCGGCATTTCGATCTCCAGCTTGCCGGAACGATTTGCGTGAGCCTCCTTGACGGCAGCACGAGCTATGTTTCCCGCCGCTATGTTGCCAAAATCAAGGAAATATTGGGATTGTGAGGGTTTATCTATGAAGAAAAAGATCATTATGAGAGCTTTGCTCGGCGCGCCGATTGGCCTTGCAATAAGCACGATCATTTCCATCGCTATCTCCTACGCGCTCGGCGGAGGAAGCTATCGCGCGATCGTGCCGGAACTCGCGGCGGACTGCGGCAGCGAGCTGAGCGCCGTTACCCTGCAAGCGCTCTGCTCCCTGCTTTACGGCGCGGCCTTCGCCGGCGCGTCGGTTATCTGGGAGCGAGAGGAATGGAGTCTGACAAAAATGACGCTTACTCATCTGCTGGTCTGCTCGCTGGCAACCTTCCCGATCGCATATTGCATGTACTGGATGGAGCACAGCGTCTCCGGCGTCCTGCTTTACTTTGGCGTTTTCCTTATGATTTACGCCGCCATCTGGCTGGGACAATATTCATCCATAAAGCGGAAGCTCGACGCCATCAACCGCAAAATGAGCGAAAAGAATTTTTGATGTAAGCAAAACAAGCATTGTATGAAGCGCTTTCCTTATGCCATCGAGTGTGTTCAGACGGACAACGGTTTCGAGTTTACCAATCGTCTGAACGCCCAATGCTCCAATAAAGAAACACTGTTTGAAAGAACACTGCGGGAACTCGGTATTCGTCATAAGCTCATAAAGCCCTTTACGCCCAGGCACAACGGCAAGGTTGAGAGAAGCCATCGTAAAGACAATGAATACTTCTATGCCTCGCATAAGTTCTATTCCTTTGAGGACTTCCAAAAGCAGCTCTCTGCTTGGAACAGAAAGTAAAACGACTTCCCTATGCGCCCTCTCAACTGGCGATCTCCCAAAGACGTTCTTTTTTCTTTTCCAGACTGTAAAGTATGATTGACTAACCTACAAAACTCTGTCATTTTCCCGCCCCGACCGCTGCGCAGCGTGCGCAAGGCCTTTCAGCGCAGGACGGCAAAGGACTGCGGCAAAACGCTCAGCCGTCTTCCGTCGAGCTCCGCCTCGCCGATCTGATACAGGGCTTTGGAGACGTCGAAGGGCAGGGTCACGCTGAGCGTCCGCCCGCTCGGATTGAGCGCGAGCGTCAGCTCTCCGCGCCGATAGACGAAGGGCTTGTCCGGCTCGGTGCAGACCGCACGGAACGCCGCATCCGCCTGCAGATCCTTTTCCCGGTGGCGCAGAGCGAGCAGGGCGCGCACCGTGGAGAGAAGAGAGTCGGGATCGCCCTCCTGCCCGGCAACCGTCGGTGCGTCGTCGGACGCATCGACCGGCAGATACAGTTTTTCCGGCTCGGAGGAAGAAAAACCGAGGTTTTTCCCGCTCGACCACTGCATGGGCGTGCGCGAGCCGGTGCGGGTATAGCCGCCCTCCTTTGTGGGCAACTCGAGATAGCGCATGCCGATCTCGTCGCCGTAATAGAGGAAGGGCACGCCGGGCATGGTAAAGAGGAAGGCATAAACGAGCTTCAGCTCTGCTTCCTCCAGCGTTTTCCGGAGCCGGACCGTGTCGTGGTTTCCGGTGATCAGGGAGACGTAGCCATGCCCCTTCGCGCCGTCAAGCAGGCGCAGGTAGTCGTCGAGGAAGCGGTTGATGCTGCCGCCTGCGTCCTTTTTGAAATAGCTGTGGTCTTCGCCGGCGTGGTTCTCGTAATCTCGCAGCAGGGTGCTGTAGCCGTTGCCGCGCCAGTCCAGATAAAAGTCCGCGTCGAAGCCCGCGCGCAGCGACTGATGCGGCCGTCCCCATTCCGAGACCAGCACCGCCTCCGGGAATTCCAGATCCAGCATCCGGCGGATATCGCGCCAGACCGCGCTCGTTGCGCTCTTGTCCGCGTCGTCGTTTTTCACGAGGGAGTCGGCCATATCGACGCGGAAGCCGTCGCAGCCGCGGCTGAGCCAGAAGCGCATGATGTCTTTGAGCGCCTCGCGGGTCGCGATCGCGGCGGGGTGGTTCGCGGGCAGCTGCCAGGGCTCGGTCCGGTGCAGAAAGCCGTAGTTGAGCGCGGGCTGGCACTTGAAAAAGTTCAGGATGTACGCGCCGCTCCGCTCGCTCTCGCCGCTGATGTAGGGCATCCCCTGCGCGCCGCAGATCCAGAAGTCCGTCCAGATATAGCGGTCGGAATACTCGTTCCGCTCCGCCTTTTTGCTCTCCAGAAACCACGGATGCTCCTCCGAGGTGTGCCCCGGCACCAGATCCAGCAGGACGCGAATCCCCTTTTCGTGCGCGGCGTTGAAGAGTTGGATCAGATCCTCGTTCGTCCCGTAGCGAGCCGCCACCTTTCGGTAGTCGCGCACGTCATAGCCCGCGTCCTTGAAGGGCGAGTCGTAGCAGGGGTTGATCCAAAGCGAGTTGCAGCCGAGACTTTTGATATAGTCCAGCTTTTCCCGGATCCCGTTGAGATCGCCGATCCCGTCGCCGTTGCTGTCATAGAACGACTGCGGATAGATCTCGTAAAAGACCGCGTCGCTCAGCCATGTTGCCGCCATACTTTTTCCTCCGTTCATGTTGTCTATGTTGTCGCTTTACAAAAGAATACTGCAAATGCTCGCGTTTGAAAAGACATAATCCAACCATCCGGCAGAAAAGTTTATTCTTTCCGAGTTCTTTCCGAGTTCGCGAGTTCAAAGCGATGTAGGTGTTACAATGATGCTTCCGGTTGATTGGCTACTGTTCCTGCGGCGCGTGCGCCGTTGATGGAGGAAAGGATTACCTACGAAGATGCGGATATCAGGAGGACTGGGAGGACTGCAGCGAAGTACAATTCGAAGAAGCCGTCACCGACAACAAAGAACCGAGAGGCACGTAAAGGCTGTACTGCAAAAGCGCCTGGACCTTTTTCCAAAGCCGCAATCGCAGGGAAAGAGTACGAGTTAACAAAATATGCAATGATTGTTCACACACTTTTAGCACTCTCACCTTGACAGTGCTAAAAACGGTGCTATAATGATAATCGAACAAAGGAACAGAGATCGAATGGATGACCTCCATCCCCTTGCTCAGGTAACAAACATAGTGATTGCAAAAGGAGGCATGACTTATGTTACCGAGTATTTTTGGAGAGAGTTTGTTTGATGACTGGTTTGACTTTCCGTTCAGGGGCTTCGAATCCGATGTGGACCGCAAGCTGTATGGGAAGCATGCGGCACGCGTGATGAAGACAGATCTTAAGGAGCACGATGAAGGCTATGAGCTGAAAGTAGACCTGCCGGGCTTCAAGAAAGATCAAATTGATCTGCAGCTGCAGAACGGGTATCTGACGATTACAGCGACCAAGGGCATTGATGAGGAAGGCAAGGACAAGAAAGGCAGGATCGTTCACCAGGAGCGGTATTCCGGCTCTATGAGCAGGAGCTTCTATGTGGGCGAGCATGTCGCCGAGGAAGACGTGAAAGCCAGATTCGAGGACGGCGTCCTGACGCTGGACTTCCCGAAGGAAGAGCCGAAGAAGCTGCCGGAGCGCAGGTCGATCCAAATCCAGGGATAATGTTGCCGCAACAGCGCCCCGCAGATAGCGGGGCGCTTTCTGTTATTGGAAAGGAAAGAGACTGTACGGGCATGAGGATAACGGCTTTCTGGAAGCAATGGGATGAACGCTATCAGAACAATTCGCTGTGGCAATTTGTGAAATTCAATCTGGTCAGTACCAGCGTCTCGCTGCTGCAGCTGCTGCTGGCAAACATCCTGCCGCTTTTCTTTAACAGCGTGAGCGTGCCGCTGCCGGGCTTTCTGCGGGGGATTTTCGATCCGGCGGCCCTGTTTGACGGCCCGTCGCCTTACGTGGTGAACGGAGTCGTTACGTGGGGCTATGTGCTTCCGTTCTTCCTCTCCAATTTCATCGCCAACGTCTACGGCTACTTTATAAACATGAAGGCCACCTTCGAGGGCGAGGGGACCCGCGCAGGCCTTTCCGCCTATCTGGTCACGCTGATCCTGTTGATCCTGTTCTCCACCTGGCTGCAGGGATGGATCACAGCAAAGCTGGCTCTCACGGCGATCGCGCCGTTTGCGCGGACGCTGGCTGCGATGGCGGCCGGCCTCATTCAGTTCGCCGTTCTGTTCCCGCTGGAGAAATATGTACTGTTTAAGAAGAAGGATCAACCATGAATAAAGTCAGCATCATCATACCCGTATACAACGGAGAAAAGCGTTTGAAGCGCTGCGTGGACAGCATTTTGATGCAGGATTATCCCGACTTCGAGCTGATCCTGGTGGACGACGGGAGCCGGGATTCCTCGCTGCAGATCATGGAGGACTATGCCCGGCAGGACGCACGGGTGAAGGCGATCCACAAGGCAAACGGGGGCGCGTCTTCCGCCCGCAACCGCGGTCTGGCCGAGGCAGTCGGCAGCTACATTCAATTCGTGGATGTGGACGACTGGCTGCCGATGGAATCGACCAAGCTGCTCGTCCGGGAAATGGAAGCGCATCCGGTGGAGCTGGTCGTCGGTGACTTTTACCGCGTCGTCGGTGAGAACGTTTCCCAGAAGGGTTCCATCGAAAAGAGCGGGATCCTGAGCCGTCAGGATTTCGCGGACGAGATGCTGCGCAGCCCGGCGGACCTGTACTACGGCGTCCTCTGGAATAAGCTGTACAAACGGGAGATCATCGAAAAGCAGGCTCTCCGCATGGATGAAAGCATCAGCTACAGCGAAGACATGATCTTCAATCTGGAGTATCTTCTCCACGTGGATGCTGTCGCCGTCACGAAAGCGCCCGTTTATTACTATCATTACACCAAAGGCTCTCTGGTCGATCAGAACCTGAACCTCAGCAGCACGATCAAGATGAAAACGGGAGTCATCGGATACTATGCCCGGTTTTATAAAGGCACGTTCGACACGCAGGGCTATCAGGAGCGCCTCCCGGTGATCTACAGTTATCTTCTGGCGTTCAGCAGGGACAGCCTGTCTCTGCCCTTTGTGCCCGGTACGAAGAGACTCGGCACGGAAGCCGGAGAGCCGGTGTATTACGACCGGAGGCTGGACGGCTCGCCGTTTCAGTCCGCCTATCTGAACGCGCGCTGCAGAAAGCGGCTGCTTGACACGCTGGCGAAGAAGCATGAGCTGGAGCCAGGTGAGCTGTCGATCCTGTATACGATGAAAAAGCTGGACGCGCCCTGCTCGGTGGAAATGCTGGCGTCATTCACCGGCTTGAGCCGGATGAGCGTGGTCGTTTTCCTGGCGAAGCTGCTGGCCGCCGGACTGATCACGCGCGACAGCGCGCTGGACGTCCCCGCGGAAGGATATTGTTATCATGCGCCCATGCTGTCGGCGGATCTGGAGCAAATGGAACGGGATTATGCCGCCATCTGCTTTGCCGGCTTCAGCGCCGAGGAGCTATCCTCGTATCGCCGCCTGGATGAGAAAATGGATCGGAATATCCTGAGCCATCTGACAAAACAGGAACTCTGATTTCAAAATAGACGTGTGTTGTCTGCCGGGAACAGAATAGGAGAGGATCCAAACATGCCTCTCCTTTTCTGTTCGCTGTTTCACTTTTGACCTGTCAAATCCTTTGATCTCAATCCCCCCGGGGACTTGTAAGCGGGCTTTCCCTCGTGCTAAAACGGAGAAAAACAGAAAGGGCGACGTGACGACGGTGAATCGACAGACGATCCTTGAAGAAAACAGAGACTATTGGACGGGGCGCGCCTCCGGCTATTCGGAGGTCAGCCGGCTGGAGCTGAATACCGCGCAGCGGCAGAAGTGGAAGGCCTGTCTGCGTGCCGAGCTTGCGCGGCAGTTCCCCGACCGCGGCTTTGCGGAGCTGCGCGTGCTCGAGGTCGGCACCGGACCGGGCTTTTTCGCGATCTTGCTGCGGGAGCTGGGCTGTGACGTGACCGCGATCGACCTCACGCCCGCCATGCTCGCCCAGGCAAAAGAAAACGCCGGCACTCTGGCCGGCGAGATCCGCTTTATGGAAATGAACGCGGAAGCGCTCTCTTTCGCGGATGCGAGCTTCGACGCGGTGATCAGCCGCAATCTGACCTGGAACCTGCCGCATCCGGAGCAGGCCTGCGCCGAGTGGGCGCGCGTGCTGAAGCCGGGCGGCCTGCTGCTGAACTTCGACGCCAACTGGTACGCCTATCTCTTCGACCGTGATGCGCAGGCCGCGTATGAACGCGACAGGCTCAACAGCGCCGAGCAGGGCGTATGGGACCAGAACGTCGGAGAAAACTTCCATGTCATGGACGATATTGCCCGCCGTCTGCCTCTCTCAAACGTCCGCCGCCCGGATTGGGACCTGCGGCAGCTCGGGGCGCTCGGACTCTCCGCCGAGGCGGACGAGAGCGTCTGGCGGCGCGTCTGGTCGGAGGAGGAAAAGCTCAATTTCGCCTCCACTCCCCTGTTTATGGTTCGGATTATATTGCTCACCCTACTCGCGCGGCGAAGAGATCGTGAACACGGTCGAACCGCTTTCAGCCTGCCGATCACGGCCGGCGGAACTATTACGTTATACGTGCTGTAGAGGTTTTCTGCTATGAATAGAGACATTCTTCAAAACGATACCATATCCGGAGGCAGGAAGATCCCGTAAAAAGAACGGTATTTCTGGTTCGCCTTCGTCCTTGCGCTGCTGGGCAATCAGATCCCCTTCCAGCTTGCCCGCTTTTTGGCGCAGGGAAAGCGCCATTATTGTCTGGCGCTTCCGATCGACGCTGCGGTCCCGTTTCTTCCCTGGACGGTTTTCATTTATTTCTTCGCGTGCCTCATTTTCTGGTTCTTCCTGTACCGCCGGGTCGCGGCGCGTCCGCGCCGGACTGCCGACCGCTTTTTCTGCGCCAACCTCCTCGGGAAAGCCATAAGCTTTTTCTTTTTCGTTTTCTTCCCGACGACGATGACGCAGCCGGAGCCGAACGGACCGGGCTTCTGGGACGCGTGCATGCGCTTCCTCTATTGGATCGACGAGCCGAACAACCTCTTCCCCTCTCTGCACTGCTTCATCGCCTGGCTCTGCTGGGTCGGCATCCGCGGGAACAGGCAGGTCTCGCCGCTCTGGCGCAGCTCGGCGCTGCTGATGGCCGTCGCGGTGTGCATCAGCACGCTGACGACGCGGCAGCATGTGATGGCGGACGTGCTGGCAGGCATCCTGCTGAGCGAGCTGTGCTGGCTGCTGGCCTCCTGCGAAAAGCTGCGCCGGGTCTACGCTTCGCTCATGGATCGGCTCCTGCGCGGGAACGGGCAGGAGCAGGACTCCGATCCATCTCAAAAATAGGACCCTCGTCCGGCTGCGCAAAAAAGCAGAGCCTTCGGGATCACTCGTTCCCGGAGGCTCTTTCTCTCGCCATTTTACATAAGCAAAGCTTTCTGTCGCCTGCAGATGCAGCCGATCACCTTGCTGGACGGCAAAAGCTCTCATGAAAAAAGGATCCTACGCGAATCATGAGCTGCGTCTGCCGCGCTGATCGCCGCGTCTGTCCGATGCGAGAGCGCCGAGCGGGCGCTCCTCCAGACGCTCTTTTTCCCGGTCGATTTCGGACTTCAACGCTTTTATTTCCTCACTTGCCGTCTGCTCATGATACAGCATTTCGATCAGGTCGTTCTGTTTGCTGATGATCTTGCTTTTAATGAGCGTCGCCGGTTCCAGCCTGTCGGCCACGGCCTCCCGGCGCGCTTCCAGCTGCTGCTCGGCCTCGGCGCGCAGCCGTTCGGTTTCGGCCTTTACTTCCGCGAGCCGGGCGGTGATGCGCTCCGTGCGGTAGATCACCTCGGGATAGGCGTCGGCAAAGCGCTTATGGAAAACAGATTTGTCAGATAAAAGCAAATAGACTTCCTTGCTGATCTCCTCGGTACTGTCCGCTTCGCTGCTCTCGACCCCGATCTTGACCAGCTTCATCACGAAATGGGTCAGAACGTAGTCCGCGGCGAAAACGGCCGTCAGAACGCAGGCCGTGATCTCCTTCGCGGAAAAAGAAAACGCCGCCAGGATCCGGTCGAACAGCGGATTGATGATATGGATGATCGCCACGCCGCCCAGGCCGAAGAGCATCAGATTGCCGATCCAGACCCGGCCGTGCAGGTTCATCGGCTTCTGACTGTAGTCCCACCAGCGGGCGTGGAAGCGCTTCTCCATCCAATAGCTGGTCAGATACTCCAGCGTTCCGCAGATCACGAAGGACAGGGCGAAGGTCGAGCCGTATCCGTACTCGAAGCGGGCGAGCGAGCTGACGGCCACTGTGATCAGCGCGGCGCCGCTGCCGTAGATCGGCAGGATCGGCCCCGTGAAAAAGCCGCGGTTGATGAAGCGGTGGAACTGGAAGTATTTGAGAGTGACCTCGATGCACCAGCCCAAAAAGGAATAAGCGAAAAACAAAAGGATCAGATCAACAAAAAATACCAGCATAGAGATCTCCTACAACACGTAAAACAGAATACACACGGCCTGCAGCAGGCTGCCCAGAAGGACGAAAAGATGAAACACGCTGTGGAAATACCGCTTTTTCTTTCCGATCCCGTACAGGACTGCGCCGACCGTATAGGCCAGGCCTCCTGCAAGCAGCCAGAGGAAGCCTGTCAGGCCGACGGTTTCGATCGTCGGCCTGAGCGCCAGCACGATCAGCCAGCCCATGGCGACATAGCAGGCCATCGAGGCTTTGCCGTACTTTTTCAGGTCGATCGCCGTCATGGCGGCCGCGGCTGCGCCGAGGCCCCATTCACAGCCGAAAAGCGTCCAGGCAAGCGCCGGGTATTCCGGCCGGATCGCGACCAGCAGGATCGGCGTGTAGGTCCCCGCGATCAGCGCATAGATCGTGCAGTGGTCAAGCACCTGCAGCACCCGTTTTCCGGTGTTGTCGTGCAGTCCGTGGTACACGCTGGACATCGTATAGAGCCAGAGCATGGTCAGCCCGTAGACGCAGCTGCCGACGATCGCCCAGGGATCGCGGTGGTAAGCGGACAGAATGACCCCGCCGATCAGGATCGGCAGGCTGAGGGCGGCGCCGACGATGTGTGTGACCATGTTCGTGATCTCCTCGCCGCGCGTATAGTCGGGGAGTTTTCTCTCCCGCAGGGGGGTGCGTTCCATACCGGTACCTCCTTTGCCCGTCGGGTAAAAAAACGGCGCGCTGTGTAATACAGGGCGCCGTTTTTGTGATCGTCAAGCGAGATCAGTTCTCCTCCATGAGCTTTTTGAGTTCCTTGGCCTCGGCCTCGACGTCCTTCTTCATCTGGCGGACGGCGTCGCGCTGCTCGACCTCGGCGCGGATGCGGTCGTGGCGCATCTCGCGCTCGACGTCGTGGAGCTCCAGCTTCTCGTCTGCGGCCTTCTTGACCTCTTTGGCCTCGGCCTTGACCTGCTTTTTCAGCTCGTCGAGATCCTTGCGGCTCTGCTTGGCCGCCTCCTTGATCTCCTCTTTGATCTCGTGCTGCACTTTCTTATAGTCTTTCATTTTCAGTTCCTCCATTTCCTTGATGCGGCGATAAAAGGTGTTCGGCTTCAAGTCCAGCCGGGCCATGGCCTCGCGCGCGGTGATCTGGCCGCTCTGCCAGAGCGCGACGACGGAATCGAACAGGCCTTCGTCCACGGCGATCGGCTTGCGGCCCTTGTAGCGGCCCTCCGCCTTCGCGCGCTCGACGCCGACGCGGCGGCGCGCAAACAGCTCCGAATTGCTCAAAGCCCGGCACAGGGCAAAAAAGCTTTGCCCCTGGCCTCTGCGGGTGTCGATGCCTTCCTTCAGACTAACGAAGTCCGCGCCGCGCTCGCCGATCGCCGCAAGGGCTGTCAGCATTTCCTTTCCCTTGTCGGCAAACAGGTCGAGACTGTCGAGCTCCACGCAGTCGCCCGGTGCGATCCATGCAAGCGCAGACTCCAAATCGTTCCGATTGTCAAAGCGGACGGTTCCCATACAAGCACCTCTTTCGTCGTTGTGATCGCATCATACCACGGCTGCGCGAGTGTGTCAATAGGATTTTTCTATAAATGAAACATTTCATAAATTGTTCAAATATATGACACACATACGGTGACAGCGGAACCGGGAAAGAGGAAATGCTCTTGCTTTTGTCTGCCAAGGCAAAAGAGGTTTTTTCGTGCATTTTGGGCGAAAAACGGGCAAAATACAGTGAAATCGGGCTTCGGAGCGGGCGATCAGCTTCTCCGGAGCCCGATTTTTTACATTCAGACCCCGAAATCAGTTACCAGTTCGTCCTTTACGGTTGGAATATCCAGCGGGAAAGAACCGGGCATAATCATAGCACTGGCATCGTTGGCCATCCAAAGCTCATGGATGACCGCAGCCATTAGACGCAGAACACCGCGTGTGCGTTGGAAGTGCTCCAGCGTGGCCCAGGCAAATATGCCCACGCTCATCAGATTGCACCTGGCCAGCTTCATCAGCCGGATGTCCTCCGCCAGAATGTCCGG
>JAZASH010000054.1:0-13347 GCA_036343395.1 Eubacterium sp.
CCAGTGCTTCGCGGATCTTGTGGATTCTCTCCTTTTCTCCGTCCGGGATCCGATACGCCGACAGCTCATCCAGCAGTTCCTCGATTCCCATGTCGTCACAGTCCTCGGTGAGCCCGCGGATCCGATCGAGATAGTCCTGCAGCTCCGCGTCATCGATCGCCGGGAGATCGCTGTCATCCTCCTCCTGTACCTCCGTGAGCGGAGCCAGGGCGGCACCAACTGCAAGCGAGCGGGTCAGGAGTCCCTCCAGTTCTGCATCCAGAGTCGCGGTATCACCGGCCTTTCCGGCATCCTCGAGATGCTGCGCCAACTCTCCGAGATCGGTCGCACCGATGATCCTCGAGGTACTCTTCAGCGCATGGATCTTGATCGTGGCATTTTTCACATCCCCCGAGCCATAGAGCTCGCGGATCTCCGCCACGGCTTTTTCTGTCATACCGGCATAGACCTTCAGCGTCTGCAGGTAGGCCTCCACATCACCGGCGTTATTCTTTATACCCTTGGCGATATCGATCTCCTCGATCTCCGACAAAAAGTCCGGCAAAGCCACGGCATCATCCGTCTCATCATCGGCGACATCGCCTCCGTACTCGTCCTCGGGATCCAGTACCTTTTCATCCGGCAGATACTGGATCAGCATTTTTTCGAGACGATCCGAGTCAATCGGCTTGGTCAGATAATCGTCGAAGCCCGCCTCGATATACTGCTCTCTGGCACCGGATACGGCATTCGCCGTCAGGCAGATCGACGGGGTGTCGAGGTTCGGATTGTTTTCCTGTGCCCGCAACTCCTGCAGCGTCTCGATACCGTCTTTGCCCGGCATCATGTGATCAAAAAAGATTACGTCATACTTTTTATCCAGCGCAAGTGTCAGTCCCTCGAAGCCGTCGTTTGCCGTGTCGATCTGTATCCGCGTCTGCTTCAGCAGGCTCTTAAACACCATGAGGTTCATCGGGTTGTCGTCGATCACGAGAACCTCTGCCTCCGGTGCGATCAGTTTTTCTTTATAGGTCTTTCTCTTTCCGAGGAGCTTTTGGTACGCCGACTCATAATCGCCGAGCTCCTCCCAGCGCAGGACCTTTTGCTTCAGGACAAAGGAGAAGCGGGAGCCCTTTCCGTACTCGCTCTCGACCTCCATTTTTGAGTCCATCATCTCCAGGAGCTTCTGGGTGATGTTCATACCCAGGCCGGTTCCCTCGATGTTACGGTTACGTTTCTCCTCGATGCGGTCGAATTCCTCAAACAGCTTGGAGATGTCCTCAGGCTTGATTCCGATGCCGGTATCCTCGACTGCGACCTTCAGATATACGTTTTGCGGATCGGACTTTTTGACCTCATAATCAATACTGAAGGTGACCGTACCGGTCTCCGTGTACTTCACCGCATTTGTCAGCATGTTGGTGATTACCTGTTTCACGCGGATCTCATCACCGTAGAGAACCTTGGGGATCTTCGGGTCAAAATGCAGCGCGAGCATCAGTCCCTTATCATCCGCTCTCATCTGGATCATATTAACCAGGTCGTTAATCACCGACGAGAGATCATAGGTGACATCGTTGATCTCCATCTTACCGGCCTCGATCTTGGAGAAATCGAGGATGTTATTCACAAGTCCCAAAAGGGTGTTTCCGGCACTCCTCACGCTCTCGGAGTAGGCGATAATGTTCGGATCGTCGCTCTCTCGGAGGATCATCTCGTTCATGCCGAGTACGGCATTGATCGGGGTGCGGATCTCGTGGGACATATTTGCAAGGAATGAGCTCTTGGCCTGCGTCGCCTCCTCGGCGATCGCCTTCTCAATCTCGAGCTCATGGACCATTGTTTTCTCGTAATAAATACAGTTTTCTTTGTGGTTAAATCCGTTGTGGATCGCAATCGCCATCTGGCGACAGTTCTCATAACCGCAGCAGGTACAGTTGATCTGACGTTCTTCTTCGCTGCGCTTGTTCATCGACAGATAGATCGCATCGAACTCCTCCTCACTCGGGATCTCATACCGGCACTCATCCGAGCGGTCGGTATAGCCTCTGAGGTAATCGTCGAGGTTCAGCGACTCAAACTGTCGGTCGAATTCTTTTTTTCTCTCCTCCGGAGAATCCGGCCGGGACCATGCGTCACCGCTGTCCGGCTTTTTGGACTCCTCGCGGATGTCTAAGAGCGCGTAGAGCGCATCATCTGTTTTGGATTTTTCGGGATTGACTGCCGTACCGCAGATACATCCCTTTTCGCAATTCAATGCGTCGATAAATAAAAATGGTGTCTTGTCATCTTTGATACGATCCGTGTTCAAGTGGAGCCAATCATACAGATGGCGCTCTCCCTCGATCTGACGGATGTATACCTGATCACCCAAAAACCAACGGACATTCTCCGCCAGTCCGCCCGGCGTCGGGTAAAAGGATCCGAGACCGTACTCGATCTCGCTGTGGATCGACTCACCGCTGATTCCGTGCTCCGATACGTAGCGCATTAGATGCTCGAAGGTCACATTGTACTGGACCAGACCCTCGTTATGCGGATCCTCGATCTCGAGTTTTTTTGCGATACAGGGGCTGATAAAAGCAAAGCGATCCGTGATGCCGAGTTCTTTTCTGGCGTAGATCGCCGCGCACATCAGCGGGCTCTGCACCGGGAAAAGCTTAGGAATAAGCTCCGGAATATATCTCTCGATATAAGAAACAAGGGCGGGACACGGCTGTGATATCCCACCCAAAAAATCATACTTTTCAATATAGTTCAGATAACCCCACGTCGTGATATCTGCCCCGAAGGAAACACTGATAATGCGGTTTACCCCCAGTGCCTTCAGCCCACCGAGGACGCTCTCGTATTCTTCCGGATAATTTGCCTTAAAGGCAGGTGCGAGCAAAAGAGAGATCGGCTCCCCGTTTTCCAGGTCACGGAAAAAGCGCTCCGTGTCGTCCTCAAACTCTCTGGCGCCGTGCACACAGACATCAATACAGCTGCCGCAGGCAACACATTTGCTCTCATCTACCTCGATTTTTGCATGCCCGTCCTCCATCGTGGAGATACACGCACCGATGGCGCTGCAGACATTGATACACTTATTGCATCCTATACAGTTTTGGTTCGTATATACGATGCTTTTTTTCTTCATCTGCATACTCCTGTCTTCTCTTTCGCGCACTCATCGGGTTATCGGACGGATCGTCTTTATGCCTCTGTGCTGACCGTGACGGTTTTCTCCTCATCCACGGTAATGGTTCCGTCAAGACCAATAAATGCATATACAAACTGATAGCTCGGATTTGCCTCCGGTGTTACCGCAGTCGCCTCTACCACCAGGAGGATATTGACTCCTGCGACTACCTGACTTCCGACTCCTGCAACCGGGAATCTGACAAATCCGTCTTTACCCTCCGGATTCAGTGCATTGTAAAGCGGCAGGTAATAGTCGTCTTCGATCATCGGATCCGAAGCCTCTGACCAACCACCCTCAAGAGCTTCTGTCGCCGTAGCAAGTGCTGTGATCTCACTGTCATATACCTTTGAAAGAGTGATCGTGCCGGTGGCAGTCTCAACGAACTCTGTAATCGCATACGTCGTCGGTGCATCCGGTGTTACGATCGTCTTTCTGGCAAGGACACGCCATGTGGTAGACGCATCGGCAGAGCTGATACGATAGCCGAGGATAGCGGTCGGAACATAAGAAGCACCCTCTGTATCCGCATTGATCTGCGTGAACATCTCTTTTACCAGATCTGTGACGTTCGGGTCCTTGGCCGTGATCCAGGTATCCTCCGGGATATCTAAATCCGGCTCTACGACGGTAACCTTTGTAGAAAGCGTATACTTTTTGGTCTTTTTCTTGGTCTTCTTGGTCGTAACCACTGCTTTGATCTTAGCAGTTCCAAGCTTCTTAGCGGTAACGATACCGGTTTTGCCCTTTTTGCTTACGGTTGCAACACTCTTGTCGCTGCTGGAAAACTTGATTGACTTG
Source organism: Eubacterium sp. (assembly GCA_036343395.1). Taxonomy (GTDB): domain Bacteria; phylum Bacillota; class Clostridia; order Lachnospirales; family Lachnospiraceae; genus Eubacterium_F. The sequence goes on from JAZASH010000054.1 coordinate 3,962, forward strand.
ATCTTGTAGGTGCCCTTCTTAACGATCAGAGTTGCCTGCTTGCCAAGCTCAATCTCCACATTGATGGCCTTCGGTCCCTTGTAGTTGAGCGTCGGTGCCTTTACCTTAGCCTTTGCGTCAGCGTTCACCACCGGTCCTACACTGAGTGCCATGGCTACTGCCAATACAACAGCTGCTGCTTTTTTTGCTGTTCTTTTGATAACTGTTGTCATAACTCGTTCCTCCTTTACTATGGAAGTATACGTCAACGACTGTATTATACCACTCGAAAAGCATTATTTCAACTGTTTTCGTCAGGTAGATGTTGCAATCGAGGGTTTATTCCCATATAATGGGTCTATGAATCTTGACTTCAAGGGAGGAGTACAACTGTGAAAAGAAAACTATTGGCGATGTTTTTGGTGACGGCGATGCTGCTGACAGCCTGTGGTGATGCGGGTGAAAAAACAGCAGACGTTACACCGGCAACGGAGGTTGCCGATGAGACAGCGAAAAGTGCTGAGGGAGACGGCGGCAGCTGGGCTATCTACTGGTATCTTTGCGGAAGTGATCTCGAGTCCGAAAACGGATGCGGATCGGCCGATCTCCAGGAGATGATGCAGACAACGCTCCCGGAAAACGTTACCGTCGTGATCGAGGCCGGTGGAGCATCCGAGTGGAAAAACGATTATATGTCCTCGGACGCCTTAACCCGTCTTACGTATACCGGTAATAATCTGGAAGTGATCGACCAGCTCGAGCAGGCAAACATGGGCGATCCGGATACACTGACCGATTTCCTGGCATTTTGTAACGAAAACTACCCGGCCGATCATAAGATGGTCCTTTTCTGGGATCACGGAGGCGGCTCCACATCCGGTGCAGCCAATGATGAAAACTTCGATAGCGATTGCCTGACGCTGCCTGAGCTTCGCCAGGCGTTCGAGGCAACATGCGAGCCATCCGAGACAGAGCAGCCTTATGACATCATCGGCTTTGATGCCTGTCTGATGGCGACCATCGATGTAGCGGGCATTTTTAAGGATATGGGAAAATACCTCGTTGCCAGTGAGGAAACCGAGCCGGGTACCGGATGGAGTTATAACGAGTGGTTAAAAACGTTTGGAGAGAATGCAAACGTCGCTCCGGTAGAAATCTGTAAGACTATTTGTGATACATTCTACAGTGCCTGTGAGCAATACGACATCGCCGAAAAGGTGACACTCTCCGTCACGGACCTGTCAAAGGTCTCGGCAGTTCAGGAGGCGTACAGCGCGTTTGGTGATGAGGCGTTGGTGAATGTACTCAATGATACCACCTTCTATGCCACGTACGATCGTAGTGCGAGAAAAGCACAGAACTACGGCGGAAATACCGATAAGAGCGGCTACTCAGATATGGCGGACCTTGGCGACCTCGCGGAAAAAAGTAAGGAGATTATGCCGTCGACCTCAGCCGCGCTCCAGAGTGCGCTGTCCGATGCCATCGTCTATCAGGTGATGGGCAATCACCGACAGAAGGCATCCGGCCTCTCATGTTACTATCCGTACTCGTACAATACGACGCTTTACAAAGGCTATCACAAGGCCACAGCGACACCGTCATTTGATTATTATTTCCAGTATTTGTTAAAGGATTCCATCAGCCAAAAAGGAAAGGAATACATCCAGGCTCTGGTAAACGGAGCTCAGTTGTCCGAAAAAGAAACGGTTGGGGCGGATGAGCTGGAAGACCACAAGCTTAAAATCATCGATGGAAATACTGCCGAGCTCAACATCGGAGCGAAGGCCGCAAGCCTGTTATCATCCGTTTGTTACCAGCTTGCCGTAATCGATGATGATACCATTCTGTATCTGGGAACGAACGACAACCTGTCCTGCGATTGGGACAATGGCGTTTTCCGCGACAACTTTGACGGGACATGGGGCTCGATCGACGGTAACCTCGTCTATATGGAGGTGACGGATTCGACCGATGATTATACGATCTTTACGATCCCGATCAAGCTGAATAAAAAAGAATGCTTCCTGGATTGTTCCCTCGATAATTCGACCGGTGAAACGGCGATCCTCGGCGTAAAGAGCGGTATCGAAAACGGTATGTCCGCAAAGGACTATCGTAAACTGGAGGTCGGTGATGAGATCACAACCATGTTTTGTACGGGCTCTGTATCCGAAGACACATTCGACTTTGTCGATATCGATACCATCGCGGTAAAAGAGGATACCACCTTTTCTATGACAGACCTCGGCGATGCGACCTATGGGCTGGCGTTTGAAATGTCTACCGCAGAAGGAAAGGATTACACCTCAGCGGTTGAGATTTTCAAAGTAGAAAACAATGCGATGAAGTATATTTCCTGAGAAAATGAAAGGCGGACTGAGCAGTGCTCAGTCCGCTATTTTTTTTGCCTCTGATCGGATCGTCTCCCAGTCATAACAGCGTCGGAATCCCGCTGTCGGGAATTCACAGTTTTGATTCCACGGACGATCATAAACCATGACCTTTAAGTCAGGCAGATGATCGAAAAAATGAAAGGCAGACGGTGAGTCCTCCACCGCAAAATCAAAAGGCATTTTTTTGTAGTCCTCGATCTCGAGGCTGAACTCACTATCCTTGATAAATGCGTCACGACCGTACTTGTTCAGACAGTACAGCTTGACGCGATCGAGCCCGTGCCGATCCAGCCACGCGCGGGAGGCCTCAAACGCACTGTACGGCCGCCCGGTGATGATGGAGACGGTATGCCCGCTGTCGACCCAGCTGTTTACAATCTCGACGGCGCCCGGGGTTTCCTCGTAGGATAAAAGCACCTCCGGCTTATGTCCCTCTGTCATCAGATATTCATACTGATCCTCTGTCAGAGCGAACGATCGCTGCAAATCAAAATACCGGATCTTCTCATATGGCACATCGACCTCAAAGAGCTCTGCCACCAGGAGAGAAAAACGCCTCGCGGTCTCGCACAGACAATCATCGTAATCTACATAGATGTTCATGTTGTCGTCCTAAACTCCTCCCGTTTATTTGGATTTCTTTACCTTTACGGTCAGATTCATATAGGCGTCTGAGGCGCGATATTCTTTTGTTTTGGAAGCCGATATCTGTACCATGAGCTTGTACGTTCCGGTCTTGGTTCCTTTCTTGGCATAGACCTTGCCAGCGCGTGTCACGACGATGTTTTTAGCACCGGATATTTTTTTATAAGTCAGCGCGCCGTTACCGGAGGTCTTTACCCCGCCGGTAAAAGAAACCTTTTTACTTACAGCTGTTGTTTTATTTTTCTTAACCTTCGCTTTTAATGTGACAGACTTATTCTTGGCTGTGATGACCTGCTCGTCCTCCGGCACCTCCGTACCGAATACCTTGATCGAAAAATTATCTATTTCACTACCACTATTTTGTATGCTTTCATACGTTTTTACAAAGTCTTCCCACTCCCCTTCATAATAAAGGAAGCTCTCCCCTTTGTTGATAACACCCTTCAGGTATTCATCGTATCCGTTTTCATCTGCATATGCTTTAGAATAGCCGGAATTGACAGCGAATGAGTATTCCTTCTTCCCGTCATTATCAATCGATGTATTCGTATTGACGACCGCAATTGTCTCTCCACGTTTAACAACAAACTGCTCTCCCTTCGGAATCTCAATTCTATGATACCCTGCGTATTCAAAGTTTTGAGAAGTCTGATAGAGAAGGGTTCCGTCCGTGGGAGTTTTCCACCCCTTTTTCAGCTTGTAAACCGAAAGCTTAACTCTGGAATTAATATCCGCGGTTTTTGTGGAAATTGAAGAGATCCTCAAATCCGCTTCATCCTTTTTGATTGTAAATACATTGGCAGATTCTAACACATCACTTGATTTATAATACAAATCTCCCGTAGACGGCATATAATCGTACCCCAAAACATAGAATGCCTGGTTGTTATATATTTTTGAAAACTCAAAGGTCTCCGAACATCCCATTGACTTGTCATAATAGGAGAGCCAGAAATAACCGGTGTGCTTTCCGTCTTTATCAACAATTCCCCAATCGTTTTTGTTTAACATAGATCCGTTTTCTAAAGGAACACAGTCCGTTTCGGAACCCCAACTGTTTTTTACCAGCCATGCACCGTCGCCCGGGGGACGATGACCTGAATTAAAATTCGAGGCAGAATACGTGTCATCCCATCCGATGATACATACGGTGTGATTGGGATCCTGCATTTCATAGGTATACTGAGACCATGTATTCTCATTGATGAATTTTCCGGTGCCTTCTTGTTCCGGCAAGGCCTTATCTGCATGAAACATTATTTTGACACCACGACCGTTTATCAGCTCCTGCTTCACAGCCCTGGTCCCTTCCGGATTGATCCCTTTCCAAATCCTTCCATATCTGTTCTTACTCGAAGCAACACTTATATCGTAATCATACAAGCATAATTCAGGAAGCAGATTTCCGTTTTTCAATGTATAACCATCATATACATTTCGATACGAGTATTTGTTTCCATCCGAATCTGTATAATACTCAGGAAGTGTCCAATCATCCTTTTCCGAAAAAACTGTGTTTTCCTTGCTTTCCTTATAGATCTTGTCAAATGACCACTCAAAGAACAGTTTTACCGGATCATAATCGGAAAGACCTTTATTCAGTCCTAATCCTTCTACCCTTGACATGCAATACTGTTCAAGCGTTTTCCCCTGCTCAATGGCACTGGGCATATATTTTTCTGTCAGATATTCCGTCTTTTCTTCTTCCGTCATAGATGATAAAACATCATACTGAGTCAAGCCTGTTTTACCGCAATATGGCACGTTTGATTCTTTTACCGGACCGGTTCCCGCTGAAAACAACGAGGTTACCTGCGTACTGTATCCACCGGAGGAATAAGGCGTATTGGGATCATCGTTTTTTCTGTAAATCCCTTCACCTACCTGTTTCGGATCATCATACTTTGAAATTGGCAAACTGGCATACCAGGCAAGGTGTTTTTCGGACAGATCAAAGCCATAACCGTACTCATCAACAGTTTCTGCATAGGTCAGGCCGCTGCTTGACAAAATGCTGCTTTCCGCAGCTGCTATTGCTCCGAACGCCCAACAGGTACTGAACGGATTCTGAAGCTTAACCGGTGTGACATATCCGTCGTCACGAAGATCATACTTCGTCGGCAACTCGATCGCTGCCTTGTTCTCCGAGATGGATTTTGCCTCCGCACCCATCGGCGGAAATCCTGCCAGCACAAAGGAAAACGCCAATACGCCGACAACCATTTTCTTACATACTCTCATAGAAACCTCCCCCTTAACAAACGAAATCAGATATGCAAACGCGGCGACGCCCGTTTGGGCACCACCGATATTTTTTGACTAAATATTATGCGTTATACTTACTTACCGTATTACCCAGATCGTTTGACTGATCCTTGATCAGGTCGGCACGATCGGATACCTGAGCGATCACATCGGTGATATCCGTAAATGCACTGGCCGTAACATCGATCGAGGTTGCGTTCTCCTCGGAGATAGCAGCCAGACTCTGGATGGAGCTGTTCAGTGTGCTGCAGGCATCCTGGATCTCCGTAACGCCGACACGGATTTCATCAAAGCGCTCTTTGGTATTGTTTATGTTCTCAAAAAGAGTGATCAACTGTGTACGGGAGTTGGTACTCGTCCGTCCCCTCGTCTTCGGCTGTGAGATTCGCAAGATAGTCACCGTCTACACTTGCAGCGGCTGTGTTTGCGAGATCCAGTACCCTCTGACGGATCAGAGTCGTCATATCCGATGTGGATCGATTGATCGAGACGATACCGAGGATCGCAACCGTGCCCACAAGCACGACGATGTTGATAATAAGGATCAAAAGCGTTTTACTGATTCTTCTGACTTTCATAAACCATTCCCCTTCTTGATTGTACCGTATTGTGGTGTCCATGTCGGAAGTTATAATATTCCAATTCTAAATATACCTTTTTATCGGCGATTTGTCAATAAAAACCGTGCTTTGCGGCGATTTTTAGAAGAATGACGCCTCGTATGCCTCCGCTCCCGTCACGATCTCCTCGTAGACTTTTTGATAGCGATAGTCCGAGACATCATCGTGATTCCCCTTGACACGCTAACGGACATTAGCTATAATGATAGTGGTCGTTAGCCACGAAAGGGAGGGTACCATGTCAACGAAAGAAAGAATACTGGAAGAAGCATTAGCGCTATTCTCAGAAAAAGGGTATGATGGAACGGGGATTGATCTGATTGCGGAGCGCGTCGGCATCAAGGGACCGTCTATCTATAAGCATTTCAAAGGCAAAGAGGATATTCTGAATGCGCTGATCGATATGGCCGAGGTCCGATACGACGAGTCTTTTGGCTCGGAGGAAAACATCGGTGATATTCCTCAGAGCTCGGAGGAGTTTGTTCGGATAACCATGAATAAAGTAGCATTTACCATGCAGGACCCGATGATCCAAAGGATCCGTAAATTGCTTGTTCAGGAACAGTTCAGAAATAAACGACTGGCAGAGATAACCTCCCGGCACCAGATGAGCGGAATCATAGGGATGTTTGAGAAGATCATTCGTAGCATGATGGAAACCGGTATTATGAAAGAAGATGATCCGGAGATGCTTGCCATAGAGCTCACTGCGCCGGCTGTTCTTATGATTGCAAAGGCGGACAGACAGCCGAGGTGCGTGAAGGAAATGCTCGATAAAATCGAAACGCATGTCCGGCATTTTTGTGGTGTTTACATGAAATAACGGAGAACGCGAATGGAAAAAAGAGACATCTATTATACAATTTGTGGCGATTGACAAATCCCCACGAAAGTAGTACAATGGCCGTAGATGCGAAAGAGTTCTCTCTATTATCGAATAGAGTTTGTACTTTGGGAGGAGGTTTTTTATGAAAACAGGAAAAAGAATCAAAGCCATCGTTGTTGCCTGCATGCTTTCGTTAGCGCTCGCTACACCGGTGTTCACACCAATAGGCAGCGTCGTACCGGGGAGTTCCGTGGTTTCCGTACAGGCAAAGAGCGGCAAGCTCACACTGAAGCAAGCCAGAAATAAGCTCAAGAATAGAATCAAAAAAGACGGCAAAAAAACGAAGTACACATTTAAGTACATGGGTTCTGAAGATGGCTATTACGTATTTTTCATCTACTCATGTTCCGGTAGCAACTGCAGCCCGGTTGGTTACGGCGAGGTTCACAAGAAAACCGGAAAGATTCATTATCAGTTTGGTGTATAAGAACTGTATCTTTTCACCATTTTCTCTGCCTCTTCACGGACCTTTTCACGGATGTCTTCATCCATTATTTCCACTAAGTCGCCATACTGAAGTGCCCAGTGAACAATCATATTCGGCGATGTCGTCACACGGACTATATCGTACCCTGGTTTATCGGCATCCCGGATTTTTTTATAGTAATCAGCAAACCAGTCATACATCATATTATAGCAGTCATTCGGGATTTTAATCCAGATATCACGCGGCGTATCATATCCCATGTTCAGATGCTCTGCCATATACTTATCAGGCTTCCATCTCGCATTGAAAACCGGAAGACCTTCAAAATGAGGTTTCAATTCGATGGGAGGCGGTGTACCTTCATCTACATACGTCTCGATATCGGACATCAAATCTAGCCGATAGTGCCAAATCCTTGATTTATCCTTGTCCTCTTTTTTCAGTCCGATACAATAGAACAAATCATGATAAACCACCAAATGATAAGGACTCAGCCTGTGTCTGTATTCATTTTTGTGCTCTAATTCATGATCGGCTGTATGTCGATTAAAGAAAAATGTCACCTGCCTGAAATTGTTTATTGCATCCTGTATACGCCTTATGTTTTCAATTAGCTGGGGACTGTTCCCCTTTTCTCTGTTTACATATCTCCCGTGAATCTCACTCGGATCAAATCGCATTTTATCTCCATCCCAGAGCGAATTTTGATAATAATTGCTTGCCGTATCAACCAGTCTGGATATGAGCTTGTTTTTTTCCTCATCTGTCAAAATAGGCGACATACATACTATCCGGATAAGGTCGTCTAATTCCGTATTGGAAAATGCATGATTATATCTGAAATCCGTAATGGTGATATTCTTTTCCTGTTTGTTGAGTTTCTTATCCAGAAGATCATCCCGGTATCCTTCGTACCGAATCCGATATGTATCCTCATTTTCTACGGAATAATTAAGCGGATTAACCTCTGCCAGGATTTCATTGATGCTCTTGGTAAGAGTGTTATCGGCCTCCGGCTTAGGATTATTTCCGTACTTGGCAACACGATACACACGTAACAGCTCAGCAAGTTTTTCTTTTGTGATACCGTGTTCATCGTCCGTTGCATTTTTCAATATTTCTATGATCTGAATCGCTCTTCGGGTTTCGGAGTATCCTCCCTTATCTGTAGCGGCCTCCAGAACTTCATCAAAATCCGGAATGCTTTTTTCTGCTTCCTCACCCTCTTCAGATTTAGGATCGGCAACATCGATTCCCTCCTTACCGGTCGGGTCAAGCAACGTATACTCCTTAGGCGCGTCCTCTCCCTCAGGCATTTTTAAACCAAGCGGATTCAGCATAGTTTTCAATTCATGGTCTATTTCATGAATTATGTAACTGGTGGCATACGATTTAAACTTTGCCTTTGCCTTCTTACTTTTTTTAGCATCAAAGTTTCTTACGGAAAAAAAGAACCCACGCATACCTGCATCGATAAGGTCATCAAGCGGAATGGTTTGGGAGCCACCTTGCTTTCTGAGTGCAAATGCTTCGATATAATCTTTGAAATAATTGTAAAGCATCTGCCACGCATCGTTATCACCGTCTGCTGCCAGTTCGACGAACTTAGCTATTTCTTCATCATCCAGGTTTTGATCTGCCATAGGAATCCTCCCTACTGAAAGATTATACTCTCACATCACTTTGTCAAAGGCATCATAGTTTCTACGATCTCTCGGTGTACAGTATACAGCAAACTCGATGGCATCGAATACACCATCATAATCTCCAATCACCCTACGGTATGCCTCTGCTACAATACGTGGATCATTACAAAATGCTCCACACCCGAATGCTCCGAGAATAACAACATCACACTGATGTGCCGCTGCCGAGTCGAGAATCCGTCTGGCTCTGGTCATGTGAATATCCATCAATTCATTATCAGAAAGAGTACCCGGAGCACTGCCTGCGTGAGGATTCATCATATTTGATGGATGCTCCCTGAGATTCGGTGCCGCACAGGTGACGATATCCATGTCCATCCACTCCGACTCCGGGATCATTTTCTGACCGGATACGGATTTATTGATGGATTCCTGCAGCCGGTCATTTGTCTCGTAGAACTCTTTTGTATCCTCAAATATTGTAATATTATCTTCTCTACTCATGTTTTTTCCTGTGATATA
>JAZASH010000055.1:0-12251 GCA_036343395.1 Eubacterium sp.
AGCCAGAGTGTCGTACATCCGACACCGGCTCCGGCAGCGCCGACACCGGCACCGACGCCGGCAGCACCGACACCGGCTCCGGCACCGAGACCGGCCAGCGCACCGGCAGATGGCGGAAGCGGTATCAAGATTCCGGATTTCGTTCGGAACAAAAAGCAGGATTGATCGCCGGTTTTACCGGATAAGGATCCATATATACAAGAAAAGGAGAATACTAGGAAATGAGTACATTACGTTTGATCGTAACGATTGCATACATTGTTATCTGTGTGCTTTTGGTTATCGTGGTTTTGATGCAGGAAGGTAAGAATTCCGGTCTGGGAGCGCTTTCAGGTTCTTCGGATACCTACTGGACGCGTAACAAGGGGCGTTCCGCTGAGGGTATCCTCGTGAAGATCACACGCGTGGCAGCTGTGTTGTTCGTAGGTTTGTCCGTCGTGCTTTGCACCAGTTGGCTGGATTGATTCAGGCAGATTTGATCGGCTCCTTCTGCAAAAGAAGGAGTCTTTTTTTACGTAGATAGGAGTACGACTGGAGATTTCGTATGAGTAGGAACAGAATTGAGATGCCGGTATACACCGGCACGTATATGGGAACGAAGCAGGGCTTTGGTTTTGTGCGAGTGGAGGAGCTCGACGAGGATATTTTTATCCCGGAGCGATATACCGGCGATGCGATGAACGGGGATATCGTGAGGGTGATCGTGGTGAAGCAGCGCGCGAACGGGCGTCATAAGTCGGAGGGCGAGGTGGACCGCGTGATGAAGCGGGCCGTGACGACGATTGTCGGGACCTTTGACAAGCATGGCAAGACGACCTTTGTGATCCCGGATGATACCAAGTTGCCGGATTTTTACATCCCAAAGGGAAAGACGCACGGCGCAAAGGATGGGCAGAAGGTCCAGGTGGAGATTACGTCTTATCCGTCAGAGGGCAGGAGTCCGGAGGGGACCGTGACCAAAGTGCTCGGGTATCTGGATGAGCCCGGTGTTGACGTGGAGAGTGTGATCCGCGGGATGGAGCTGCCGGTGGAGTATCCGGAGGATGTGCTCCGGCAGGCGAAGAAGCTCCCGAACTCGGTATCCCGGTCAGAGCGTAAGGGACGCAGGGATTTCCGCGGTCTGATGACGGTTACGATCGACGGGGACGATACCAAGGATTTTGATGATGCGATCACGTTGGTCCGGACCAAGGACGGCTACGAGCTCGGTGTGCATATCGCGGATGTGTCGCATTATGTGACGGCCGGATCGCCGCTGGACCGTGAGGCGAGAAACCGTGGGACGAGTGTGTATTTGGCGGATCGTGTGATCCCGATGCTGCCGAAAAAGCTGTCCAACGGGATCTGCTCACTGAATGAGGGCGAGGATCGTCTGACGCTCAGCTGTGTGATGCAGTTGGACGAACGCGGTGAGGTGAAGTCTCACGAGATCGTGGAGTCCGTGATCAAGGTCAATGAGCGGATGACGTATCACAATGTGGCTGCACTGATCGATATGGCGCATAAGGCCAAGAAGCCGTCAAAGAATCCGGACGATCTTTCACTGAATCATGTAAAAAAGGTTGCGAAGGCCGAGGGCGGAGAGGCTGCGGAGCTGTTTGCGCAGTATAAAAAGAGTATCCCGTGGTATCTTCTGATGGAGGAGCTGGCCGGAAAAATGCGCCGGCGTCGGGAGAAACACGGCTCGATCGACTTTGATATGCCGGAGTGCAAGATGGAACTGGATCCGTCCGGCCGACCGGTGGATATTTGTCCGTATGATCGCAATATCGCGACGCGGATCATCGAGGAGTTTATGCTGGCGGCGAATCGTACTGTGGCGGAGGAGGCCTACTGGCTGGAGCTTCCGTTTGTATATCGTTGTCACGATGAACCGGAACGGGAGAAGATCCGGGATCTGGCGCGTGTGACGTCGTATTTCGGACACACGTTGAAGGTAGGACAGGACAAGATCCATCCGAAGGTGATCCGTTCGCTGATGGATGCGATCAAGGATACGCCGGAGGAGTCCTTTTTGACACAGCTGACGCTGCGCGCGATGATGCGTGCGGAGTATCGGACGAGTAACGATGGGCATTTCGGACTGGCGGCAAAGTATTATTGTCACTTTACGTCGCCGATCCGTCGGTATCCGGATCTGCAGATCCATCGGATCCTGAAGGAGTATCGCCATGGTGAGCTGACGCCGGAGCGATTGTCGTTTTATGCGGAGACTCTGGCGGCGACGGCGAAGCTGGCATCCGAGCGCGAGCGGCGTGCGGATGAGGCGGAGCGTGAGGTGGATCGTCTGAAGAAGGCCGCGTATATGGAAGAGCGAATCGGAGAGGAGTTCGACGGTGTCATCAGCGGTGTGACGAGCTGGGGCATCTATGTGGCGTTGCCGAATACGGTTGAGGGTATGGTGCGGCTGAGTGATATGACAGATGATCGGTATGATTATGAGGAAGATAAGTTCCGTGTTGTCGGGCATCGGTCGCGCCGCGAGTATCGACTCGGCCAGCCGGTGAGAATCCAGGTCGCGCGGGTGGATACGATGATGCGGACGATTGATTTTCTGATGCTGGCGTAGCATTACTAACCGGTATACCGCAACAATACTGTTGATCCTTCGGGGTCCGCTTGCGCCAGAATGAAACGTAGCACTGCACGCCACCAGAATACGGTGGCTGCGCAGTGACGTTTCATTAAGCCCCTCCGGATTCAACAGATTGTTGCTCTGTATACCGGTGTGTACACTACGGCAGGATCAGAGAACAACCGTTTAATACAGAAAGAGAGATTTCTAATGGGGAATACTAGCAAAAAAATGATTGCGAATAATAAAAAGGCGCGGCATGATTACTTCATCGAGGAGACGTATGAGTGCGGAATCGAGCTCGTCGGGACCGAGGTGAAGTCGATCCGAATGGGACATTGCTCGCTGAATGAAGCCTTTGTCAGGATCGATAAGAACAACGAGGTTATGCTGTACGGGATGCACGTGAGCCCCTACGAGAAGGGGAACATATTTAACCGCGACCCGTTACGTCCACGGAAGCTCCTGATGCATAAGTCCGAGATACGCAAACTGATCGGCAAGATCAAGGAGAAGGGTTACACATTGATCCCGATGGAAGTATACTTCAAGGGCTCGTTGATAAAGGTAGAGATCGCTTTGGCCAAAGGTAAAAAACTCTACGATAAGCGCGAGGACATCAAGAAAAAAGACCTCAAGCGCGCCGCAGAGAGAGACTTCAAAGTTAAACTGTAAACTTGTTAATAATTCACATAATTATCTATCAGGTGTCATTCAAATGACATATGTGTCCGATATGATAAGAGAGTAGCAGAAGGATGCTGCTACGAATGCTGGGCTTGTACCGGTTTCGACAGGTCGGCGGAAGATGGAGAAGCTATCCGTGGACTGTGACCACGTTAAAACACAGACCTTAAAATTAAACGCTAACAACAATAAGTTAGTTGCTCAGGCTGCCTAATCGCACCTGGCTGCCATCGTGAGGCTTCCTGCGACCACGCGTTGGTATCATCCTTAGCAGGCTCCCTGTGTGTATCCCGTCCGTGATGCGCGCAGAGATCTAACGGACTACCGAACCCGGAGGGTGTCGATCTCCGCCCGGGTGAGGAAAACCCCGGAATGACCGACTATGATAGTAGAAGTACATGGGACTCCGATTTGGACGGGGGTTCAACTCCCCCCAGGTCCATAAGGATACACCAGGGTGTATCCTTATGGACCTGGGGGAGCAAGGTAGAGCCACCCCGGGGAAAGAATTCACGTAGTGAATTCTTTCGGGCGAACACGTGAAACGTGTTCGGCCTTTCGACATCCCGCCAATCATCACTGTTCATCATCTGATCACATTAGATCGCAAAAAGGGCGTTCGCTTATGCAGGAAGCGGCGCTCTTTTTGCATGTTCACCCCGCCCGCAAACATTTTTCAAAAAACCTGTTGACAAAACAGATCTTCCGTGTTATAACTGTACTAGGATAAATAGTACAGTTATAACACAGTTATCAACCGTTCACCACGTGGCTATTTTTTCCGAAGGAAACACACTATCCATAAAGAAGCGAGAAAGAAGCAAAAGATGTGTTGAAAAGGAGGTGAGGCCCTTGGTTCAGGTGAACTATCGCGACAGCCGTCCGATCTACGAACAGATCATGGATGGCTTTCGCAAACAGATCATTCAGGGCATCCTGGAAAAGGACGAGAAGCTCCCTTCCGTACGTGAGTTGGCGACGATGCTGACGATCAATCCGAACACGATCAGTCGGGCGTATCGGGAGCTGGAGCACGAAGGCTACATTTACACGGCACAGGGAAGAGGATGCTTTGTGGCCGGGGTCCCCGATCAAAATGAAAAGCGAATCGGGGAGCTGAAGGAAACATTAAGAAAGACGATTGATGAATTGAAATTCTTAGGAGTGAGAAGGGAGGATGTCGATGATTACTGGAAATGACATCGTAAAGGACTTTGACGGACTGAAGGCGCTCGACGTGGCGACCTTTGCCGTAGAAAGCGGCAGCGTGTACGGCCTGGTCGGCCCGAACGGAAGCGGCAAGTCCACATTGATCCGGCATATTATGGGCATTTTTAAGCAGGACAGCGGTGAGCTTTTGATCGACGGCGAGCCGGTGTATGAGAATCCGGTTATCAAAGAAAGGATGGCCTACGTTCCAGACGATATTTACTATACGAACGGATCGACGATTGCCAATGTGGCAAAGCTTTACGCGGGCGTGTTCCCTAAGTTTGACGCAGACCGGATGAGCCGCCTGATGGGACTCTTTCCTGTGCTGAATGATAAACTGTATTTCCGAAAAATGTCAAAGGGAATGCAAAAGCAGGCGTCGGTGCTGCTGGCGCTGAGCTGCCATGCAGATATCCTGATCCTCGACGAGCCGATGGACGGGCTGGACCCGGTGGCGCGTCATACGATCTGGAAAGTGATCATGGAGAGTGTCGCTGCGGAGGGCACGACCGTACTGGTTTCGTCGCATAACCTGCGAGAGCTCGAGGATGTCTGTGATCATATCGGCATCATGGATCACGGGCGGATCGTGCTGGAGAGGTCATTTGATGAGTTGCAGGATGGCTTCGCCAAGGTAACGATCGCCTATCAGGAAGAAGGCGAGGTGCCGGAGCTCGGTGAGGGGGCAAAGATCCTTCACAAAACCTCAAACGGGCGCATGCATACGCTGATCCTGCAGGGGGATCGCGAGGTGCTGGAAACAAGGATTCGGGAAACGGCACCGGTATTTACCGAGTTTATGCCATTGTCACTGGAGGAGATTTTTATCAACGAACTGGGAGGTGAGAACGATGCGATCAAAGACATCCTTTTTTAACAAAAGCCTGTATCTGAGTGATCTGAAAAGCCAGATTCCGACGATCGCGCTTCTCCTTTTCGGATACTTCAGTTTACTGTTTGTCCCGGGGATCATGGAATATATGAGAGCCTCGCAGCCGGATATGATCGGTGATCCTTTGGCTGTGACGGCGAAGTATAACGTGCTTATGGATATAACAGACTGGATGACAAATCCGGTATTGATCGGAGCACTTTCCATCATGATCACGGTTGTCCTGTTTCATTATCAGTTCAGCCGCCGATCCTCGTATATGCTCCATAGTTTTCCGATCCGTCGGCTCGCGCATTTTGTCAGTCACGCGCTGGCCGGTCTGACGGTTATGCTGATCCTCATGCTGGTGACTTTTGTCTCGATGCTCTTTATCTCGGGGACCGAAGCCTGGCTGTCCGGATTCGTTATGCTGCGTATGGTAGAGGCGTTGGTTGAGATTCTGTTTTTCCATGCCTTGTCATTGCTCACCGTGGTGGTATGCGGCAATATGATCCTGTCGATCGTAACCTTTGGTGTGCTGAACGCGCTTTGGCTTTTCATCAATATGTTCGCGAGCTTTATGCACACGTTGCTTGCTCATCATCCGATCGCTAGCGTGCGTTCACAGGGGTTCCAGTTTATTATTTTCGAAAA
This sequence comes from Eubacterium sp., assembly GCA_036343395.1. GTDB lineage: Bacteria > Bacillota > Clostridia > Lachnospirales > Lachnospiraceae > Eubacterium_F. The sequence goes on from JAZASH010000055.1 coordinate 6,000, forward strand.
AACGGACTTCCTGTTCCCGGTATACTTCTTTACGAAGTGTCATAACCGGCTGCAACCGGTCATGGGTTCCCAAGAGATTAGCTATGTCGGTGATTTTTTACATGTGCTGTGGATGCTGATCCCGGCGGCGGCCCTGTGTGTAGTGGCAGCCCTGTTATATAAAAATAAACGCCTGGAAAGAACCGGAGAGACCGTAGCTTTCGGCTGGTGTCGGGTTGTGTTCCGAGTACTCTTTACCGTCTGCGGCGGCGGTCTGGTTATGGGTGGCGTGTTTGTTATGATGAGTAACCAGATCGTCATCGAGGTTGATGAAAACACAGGTTTGATCGCCTTTGCGATCGGTCTTCTGATCATCGGAAGTGTGATTGGATTTTTCATCAGCGAGATGCTGCTTCAGAAAAATGTGCATATTTTTAAAGGGAAAAAGATTCCGTTTATACAGGGTGTGATTCCGCTCGGTGTGATGTTGCTTTATGTGATGCTTCTCAGTGTCCATATTATCGGACCGGCGTACAAACCGGATCCGGATGAGGTTATGCTTCTTGAGATCAGCGGCACGGATTTTGCCGGTGGCTATACCTTCAGCGCCGAACTGGACGGGGAGATGCTGCGAAAGATCGCGCAGACGCATCGGGAACTCGTCGATGATCCCAAGCTTTTGGAGCTGGCGAAGCGTGAGCAAAGGGGTGAGTCGGGAGATTTCGGATGTGTTCAGTTCCGGTTTATCAATGAAGACGGAAGCTGGATCTATCTGAATTATGCGTATGACAACGAGGAGGACAGGAAGCGCATTTTTGATTCGTTCATCCCGGATGTCACCGATGGCGCGCATATGATGACTTCGGTAATCGGCAAAGATGCACCGACGATGTTGCCGGATGAGATCTCGTTCACGTATTTCGGTAATTCCGAAGATCGCTCGAAGGGATATGCAGATCAGGTAGGTTTTGGCGATTACCTGTGGGATAAGGACGCCTTCATCGAGAGAAGCCAGCCCGATGGTTCGATTTTGATCGATGATGATCCGGATGACGGTGCGGATGTTACGACGGAGAATATATCCGATTTGCAGAAGTATGACTATCTGATCAAGAGTGCCGTGAAAACTCTGGAAAAATTCCCGCTGAAGGATGACGGCCCTGACAGTAATGTCATTATGAAGTATACGGACCAGACCTGCCTGTATCAGGCGATCCTGAAGGATATGAGTAATGGTAAGATCCTTCCCTACAGTCTCGAGGACGCTGAGGTGTTCGGCGATGCTCGCGTTAAGGACATCATCTGTCAGCTGGAAATCTCGCTCCACGGCGGCGATAACAAAATGATCGAAGTCGACGGGGTAGAGCGTGAAACAACGAATTGTTACATCACCGTCTGTGTGACATCGGAGTGTACGGAGACGATCGCGCAACTCGAGAAGGCAGGTGCCATCGTGAGAAAGGCAGGAGCCTGATCCTCCCCGTACCGTGTGTCTGAGCGCTTCCGCTGTTTACGTTTGGATTTGCGCTTGACCTAAAACTATGATATAATCCTCCTTGTGTGTGTGAGCACGCAGGGAGGATTTTTTAATGGAGAAAAACATAAAGCCTATCGTACAGAAAAATACCCGCAACGCGCATTACGAAAAAAAGCGTGAGACGCTGCTTTCGTTGATCGCGATCACGGTGGGAGCGGCACTGGCGGCCTTCGCCGTCGAGGAGTTCCTCACGCCGAGTAACATTTTTGACGGCGGCGTGGTCGGTGTCAGCATGATCCTGTCACACCTGACCGGGTTCAAGCTGGGTATCCTGACGATTTTGATCAATATTCCGTTTTTGATCATCGCATGGAAAAACATCGGGCATATTTTTATCCTGAAGGCGGCCTATGCGATGGCGCTGTTTTCGGTTTGTCTTTCACTGTTTGAGGGACTGCCGCAGATCCTGCATGAGCAGGCGGATCAGCCGATCCTGGCGACGGCCTTCGGCGGTGTGCTGCTGGGCATCGGTGTCGGTTTCGTGCTGCGAGGCGGTGGGTGCCTGGACGGTACGGAGATCGTCGGGATCCTGATCAATAAGAGATCCTCGCTCTCGGTCGGCAATGTCGTGATGATCATCAACGTTTTGATCTACACAGGGGCCGGGATCCTGTTTGGGATCGAGCACGGGTTGTATTCGATGCTGATGTATTTTATCTCGTCGCGTATCATCGATATGATCGAAACGGGCCTCGAGCAGGATAAGTCGGTGATGATCATTACCGAGCATGGCGAGGCGATCGCGGATGAGATATATCGGAATTTCGACCGGACGGTGACGTTTCTGCGGGGTGAGGGGTATATCAGCCAGACCGGGAAGGATGTGCTGCTCTGCGTGATCACACGTGCGGAGGTGCATGATTTCCGCATGATGATCTCCAAGCTTGATTACTCGGCATTTACGACGTTTACGGATGTGTCGGAGGTTATTGGTCATAAACGAGGTTGAGACACACTGCGCAGTGGCGTTCGCAAAGACCCCTCGATGGAAACTGTTGACACAGCTCGGATAACCTGAGGAGGAGTTTGATGATTCAAGCTGATTCGATTAATATAATTAAGGGCGTCGGGGAGAAGGCGCTGGAGAAGTATGAGAAGCTCGGGATTGAGACGGTGGGAGATCTGCTGGAGCATTATCCGCGTGACTATGACGAGGTGAAGAAGATCCGGCCGATCCGTTCGGTAAGAGAGGGCGAGCTGGTGGCGATCGAGGGAAATCTCGTCTCCAGACCGCAGATGAAGACCCACGGGAAGCTGTCAATCCTGACGACGATGATGACCGATCACAGCGGCGGTATGATCGATGTGACCTGGTTTAATATGCCGTTTATGAAGAACCAGCTTCACATGGGGACGGTTTACATCCTGCGCGGTCGTGTGGCGAGAAAGCGCGACCGACTCGTGATGGAGCAGCCGAAGATGTACACCAAGACCGAGTTTTACAACCTGGTCGGCAAGCTCCGCCCCATCTACCCGCTGACCAAAGGCTTAACAAACAACGCCATCACCAAGGCCGAGGAGGCTGCGCTGAAGGAGACCGAGGATCTGCTCGAGTACCTCCCGCCCGAGATTCGGCAGCGCCAGGATCTGATCGGCTATAAAAATGCCCTGAAGTCGATCCATTTTCCGACAACGGCCGAGGAGTTGCGCGGGGCCAGAAAGCGTCTGGTTTTCGATGAGTTGTTTTTATACGTATTGGCGCTGCGCCATATCCGAGATGCCGCTCAGGTAAAGGAGAGCGCGCACACGATCACACCGTCTGACGAGGTGGAGGGCTTTAAGGCATCCCTGCCGTTCGAGCTGACGGGAGCACAGGAAAAGGCCTATCAGGAGATCCTCACCGATATGGGGAGTGGGCAGGTGATGAACCGTCTGGTACAGGGCGATGTCGGCTCCGGTAAAACGATCGTGGCGCTGTTGGCGCTCTATCAGGTCGTGAAAAACGGTGCGCAGGGGGCACTGATGGTGCCGACGGAGGTATTGGCCGGTCAGCATCTGAAGACATTCCGTTCGTTGCTAAACGGAGACACCGACCACACGAACGAGACAGACCGGCAGCTCGGGGATGGGGACGCCGGTGAGCAGCCGGAGACAGACGAGGCAGAGAGCGCCGGCGGAGATCAGATTCGGATCGAGCTCCTCGTGGGCTCCATGACGGCGAAGCAGAAAAAGGACGTTAAGGCGCGACTGGCCGCCGGTGAGATCGACATCATCATCGGGACGCACGCGCTCCTGCAGGAGGATGTCGAGTTTCAGAACCTGGCGTTGGTCGTGACGGATGAGCAGCACCGTTTCGGCGTCCGCCAGAGAGAGACGTTTTTTAAAAAAGGAGAGGAGCCGCATGTGCTCGCGATGAGCGCGACACCGATTCCACGGACACTCGCTCTGATCCTGTATGGCGATATGGATCTGACGGTCATCGACGAGAAACCGGCAAACCGACTCCCGGTGAAAAATGCCCTCGTGGGGACCGACTACCGCACCCGCGCCTATGACTTTATGAAAAAGCGGATCGCGGCCGGTGAGCAGGTATATGTGATTTGTCCGATGATCGAGGACAGCGAGAACAGCGACCTGGAAAACGTGACGATCTATGCTGAAGAGCTAAAGGAAGCACTGCCGCCGTCCGTGAGGATCGAGCCACTCCACGGCAAGATGAAGCCAAAGCAAAAGGATGAGATCATGGAGCGCTTTGCGGCACATGAGATCGATGTGCTGGTATCAACGACTGTGATCGAGGTCGGGATCGATGTGCCAAACGCGACCACGATGCTGATTGAGAATGCGGAGCGATTTGGACTCGCAGCTCTGCATCAGCTGCGTGGACGGATCGGACGAGGCTCAGCCCAGTCGTACTGCATTTTTATGATGGGTCAGGAGAGTAAGGAGGCCAGAGAACGTCTGCAGATCCTGGAGCGGTCCAACGACGGGTTCCACGTGGCGAGTGAGGATCTGAAGCGACGCGGTCAGGGAGACCTGTTCGGGACGCTGCAGAGCGGGGACAAGCTTTTTGCCCTGGCGGACATCTATGAGGATGCCAAAATCCTGGAAAAAGCCTCTGAGGAAGCCAAGAATTATTCCCTGGAAAAACTTTTTTCTGATGAAAAGGGCTTGACAAATGAGAAAGGCTCGTTCCGCGACGCAAAAAATCAAAATGAGCGATTATTGAAAAAGGTGACACAATATATGGGGGAGGTCACCCTGTGATCTACAAAAGTAGAATGCTCATATCTTTTCTCACCTTATGCTTGAAAAAAAAACGATTTTATAGTAAACTAGTAGAGTAGTGTTTCACGGAGCGTTTCACGGGCGCGACCGTAGGGAGAGTTATATGCGAGTGATTGCCGGAAAGGCCAGACGGATTCCTCTGATCGCTCCGCCCGGGGACGATACGAGACCCACGACGGACAGGATCAAGGAAACCCTGTTCAATATCCTTCAGGATGAGTTGTATGACTGTCGGTTTCTCGATCTGTTTGCCGGATCGGGCGGGATCGGGATCGAGGCGCTGAGCCGAGGCGCGGCACAGGCGGTGTTCGTCGAGAGTGACCGTAAGGCGGTCCGATGCATCAAGACAAATCTTGAGAAAACCAAGCTTGCCGATCAGGCGGACTTAAGGACGACGGATGTTACGGTGGCGCTGGCAGCGCTCGGACGAGAAGGGAAGCCCTTTGATATCATTTTTGCCGATCCGCCGTATCGTAAAGACTGGGAGGAGCGGCTCCTGGGACTCCTCGCAGAGTCACCGATCGTAACGGAGGATACGCTGATCATCATCGAGAGCGCGATTGAGACCGAGACGGATTATGTTGATAAGACGGTGTATGAGATCGTCCGTGTCAAGGACTACAAGTCCAATCGGCATATTTTTATAAAACGAGTATGACCTGAACAGGTTTAGAATAAGATTTAGGAGGAGACAGATGAACGCATCAAAAATCGAACAGACAATCGAGGATATCTACAAGTATCTGGATACCTGCAAGCCGTCTAAGTTCTACGCCAACAAGGTGTCGGTGGACAAGGATGAGCTGATGGATCTTTTGGAGGAGCTGCGGCTTTCCGCTCCGGATGAGATCCGTCGGTATCAAAAGGTCATCACCAATCGTGACGATATCCTGAATGATGCACAGAAGCGTGCGGAGACGATGCTTTCACAGGCACAGGCCAAGACCAATCAGCTTCTCGATGAGAGCGAGATCATGCAGGCGGCCTATACACGTGCCGAGGAGATCATGCGTCAGGCAAACGAAGAGGCGACGATGCTTCTCGAGCAGGCGCAAAAGGAGAGCGACGAGCTGCGTCGTGGCGCGCTGGCCTATACCAACGATCTTCTGGCGGATGCCAAGTTGCATATTCAGCAGGCTCTGAAGGATTCCGATGCGGTTCATCAGCGTTATCAGGAGGCGTTAAAGCAGAGTGCGACGATCATCGAGGGGAACCAAAATGAATTAATGTCTCAGCTCGGCGGGACGGCGTCTCAGAGCGCGAGCACCTCGAATAATACAGCGGTAGAATCAAGCAATGATCAGGAACTCCAGCTGGAGCCGGCGCCGAATAAGACCGAGACGCTGGAGCTGGATGAGGATGCTTTCCTCAAGGAGGACCTGTAATTCAGACCGGTCATGTGCCGGATCCCATGAATCATAGACTACAATTTTGGAGGACAAAACCATGAAAGTGTTAGTAATAAACTGCGGCAGCTCATCGCTGAAGTATCAGCTGATCGACTCAGA
>JAZASH010000056.1:0-12135 GCA_036343395.1 Eubacterium sp.
AGGTCCGCTGCATGCTCGGTGCGATTGCTCCGAATGCGGTGATTACCGCGAGTGAAAGTGCTACTGCTTTGATTCTCATATTCTTTGTTTTCATAGTGGTGTCCCCCTTATTCTTTATTATTTTTGTTTTTTGTTTTGATTAATGGTTTCTTATGTAAGATTTTCTTCCTGTTTCTTTTTTTGAGAACCACCGCCGTGAGCTCTTCGACTGTGTTTCTCTTTTGTTGAGACCATCTTACCAAAGCAACCTGTACAAAATCTGTACAAATCTGCACATTTTTTTAAAAAAAATTTGAAAAAGTTAAAAAACGACGAATTTTCGGGCTTTTTCTTTCGCATTTTTATTGGTTATACTTGTGTTTTTTTTAAAAAAAAGATATAATAACACCATCAGGGTGCATGAATTTGTACAAATCCGGGAGGACATGTCGATGAAAAAGATCTTAGGAAGCAAGCTTTGGACAGCCATAGTGCTCATTCTGTCAGCAATCGGCTTGTCTTTGGTAATCGGTATTTTTGCCGAAAGCTTTCTGCCTTACTACGGCTACAAGGACATGACCATCATGCTCGACGGTGTCTATCAGATCGATGACGGTCCCTGGCGCCCGATCGACAGATCCAAGCCTATTACAAATGAGTTTCATAAGGCAACCTTCAAAGGTCAGATACCGGAGGGACTTCTGGAGAACGATGATTACATCTATATTGTTTCAAAAAACGTGTGGTATACCCTGAAGTTTGATGACGAAACCTATGGCGAGGGCGAATCCGCCTTCGGCTATGATCTATCTACAAAAACGATGCGGTCAAAAGCGGATCCGGAAGATATGCCGAAATCGGAAACACCGGGTTACAATTTTCAGGGATTCAATTCGTATATTATGTCTCAAGACAGCACGGTGTCTCTGACTGACAAGAACATCACCTTTGAGGTTACCAGGCCTTATACTCTCGCAACGGAGCAATTATCTAACTGCATACATGTCATCGTATGTGCACCGACCGGTGTCTATCGAAAACTCATCCTCGATATACTGCCGTCTCTGATCCCGATTCTCTCGATGTGTCTTTTGGGGATCATCCTTTTCCCGTTGGCGGGATTTATCATGGGAAAACTAAACACGAAATACTTTACTGTCGGTATCCTATGCCTTATCTTCGCGCTTTTCATGATCACGAAGAACCTCGCACCATATGCCGGAATATGGTTTATGGATACCACAACCGCCATGGCGCTGGACAAGCTGGCCGCATACGTCCTTATTCTGGCTGTATTCGCCTACTTCAAGTCGCATCTGAAAAAGTCCCTCACACGTGCCATCGGAAACATAGCGATAACCGTAGTATTCCTGTCAATCGTGACAACCGCCATATTGCATTGGGCGCAGGTAATGGATCTGGTCGAATCCGGTGTCTTTGTCAATGTGACCGGAATGGTATGCGCCATCGCGACTGTCGTCCTCCTGATCAGCGAGGTTCGTTCCGACCGATCAACGGTCCGCTTCCTGCTATCCTGGACTCCGCTTCTCATCGGCTCAGTCCTCCAGGCGGCAGAATGGATTTATAATTTTTCCGTGATCAACTTTTTCGTCTGGGGACTCGCAACCACACTGATCATCCAGCTGGCATCCGTGATTGTCGACATCCGAAATCAGTACAGGGAAAAAATCCGTCAGGAACAGCTTCGACAGGAACTGTACGAAGCCAGAGTATCGCTTATGGTCAGCCAGATCCGTCCGCATTTCATGTACAACACGTTATCCTCAATTGCGGTGTTATGTAAGCTTGATCCGGACACTGCCTACAACGCGACGATCAATTTTTCCGATTATATACGCGGAAATATGGATTCCCTGAAGCAGACCGCTCCGGTTCTTTTTTCAAAGGAACTGGAACATTTAAAAAAATACTTATATATAGAAAAACTTCGCTTTCAGGACAAACTCAATATCGAGTACGACATAAAGGAAACAGGCTTCTATCTTCCTCTGCTTTCCGTACAACCGCTCGTGGAGAACGCCGTTAAGCACGGTGTCGGCATGAAAGAAGACGGCGGCACCATCACCATCTCCACCCGGGATACCGGCGATACCTACGAAGTTACCATCATCGACGATGGAGTGGGGTTCGATACACAGGCACCTAAAGAGGATGACGGCAGAAGTCACGTCGGAATGGAGAACACGAAAAAGCGACTGCAGGATATGTGCCACGGTGAAGTAATCCTGGAAAGCACGCCCGGTCAGGGGACAACGGCGCGAATCATCCTTCCTAAGGACGGTCAGCCGGATACACACGATGCCCAGATCGAAAACGGAGGTCACGCGGATGAGAATTCTTTGTATTGATGACGAACCGCTGATGAGACAGATGGTCGAAATGGCCGTGAAAGAGGCCCTCCCTGACGCCGATGTGCATGTCTTTGAGCGCCAGGCCGATCTCATCATGGAAGCTGAGAAAAACGGCTGCGACGTCGCTCTCCTCGATATCCATATGCGTGGACTGAACGGCGTGGACCTCGCCAAATCCCTCAAGGAAACCAACCCGAAGATGAATATCATATTCGTCACCGGATTTTCTGAGTACGCCGCCGAAGCGATGCAGCTCCATGCCAGCGGCTACATCATGAAGCCGGTTACCAAGGAGAAAATAGAGCAGGAATTTGCCGATCTTAGATTTCCCATTGTACCAAAAAAAGACGCGTTGCTTCGCGTCCAATGTTTTGGTAACTTTGATGTTTTTACGCCGGACGGTGCTCACGTCCGCTTTGAACGAAGCCGCTCCAAGGAGGTTTTTGCCTACCTGGTTCATCGACACGGTTCCTCGTGTACGACCAAGGAAATCTGCGCGGCTCTTTTTGAAGACGCCCCATACGATAAGAAGCAACAGAACGCCATCCAGACTATCATTACCTCGATGATCCGGTCCCTAAGGGCAATCGGTGCCGAGGAAGTAATCTCCCGCAGCTACAATGCGCTGGCGGTCAATGTCGATACGTTGGATTGTGATTACTACCGCTTCGCCGAGCTCGACGCCGGCGCGGTGAATGCTTATCAGAATGAATACATGAGCCAATATTACTGGGCCGAATTCTTCTTTGATGATTATTAATAAAGAAATAAAAAAAACTCCCCCGAGCGGGTTTGCGAGGACGGGACAATGTTCAAATCCCTCCTTCTCCGTTCTTTCCGGTCAGGTAGTATACCGCGAGCGCGGTCCTGTGTGACAGACCGGTTTTTGACAGGATCCCGGAAATATGATTTTTCACGGTTCCTTCTGATATGAAAAGCTTAGCGGCTATTTCTTTATTAGAAAGGCCCTCCGCAACTTCCCGGATGATCTCCAGTTCTCTCTCGGAAAACTCCGATGCATCAAAGCCCGTCCCGCCCGGCTCCGAGGAAGGTGCATCCGTCTCCCGCGCCAACGACTCCAGTATATTTTCGTCCATCACGCCGGATCCGTAGTACACGGATTTGATCATCTGCTTCAGATGCTCCGGGGTATGGTTTTTGATCAGATACCCCTTCGCTCCGTTTTTCAGCGCCTGCTTGACGAGGTCATCATCATCAAAGGTCGTCAGTATCAGGACCTTACCGAGTTCCCTTTCCACGATGATCTTCGTAGCTTCGATCCCATCCATATCCGGCATCTGGATATCCATCAGAAAAATATCCGGCGGCGTTTTCTCGGCAAGCTCGATTGCTTCCCTTCCCGTCGCGGCGACGCCGATCACCTCGAATTCGTCATCCACATCGAGGATGATCTTCATCCCGTCGCGGACAAAATCACTGTCGTCGGCTATGATGACTTTTATTTTATCCATATTTTTATCCTTTCCCTGACAGCAGGTGTTGTCTTGATGCAATCATTTTTCCATCGGAAGCAACATCGTTACCGAAAACCCTGCCTCCGTCTCAAAACTGAGTGTACCGCCGACACTCCTCACCCGGCTTCGCATCCCGGATATCCCCATCCCGTCATGGATTTCCTCGCATCCGATTCCGTCATCCGTAATACTGCATCGCAGCATCTGATTCATCACGACCAGATGGATTTTGATATGCTTGCATTTCGCGTATTTCATCGCATTGGTGACAGCCTCGAACGCATTGTCCAGAATGACCTCCCACAGCTCATCGGTGACCTGTGAGGTATCTCCCTCGCTGTCAAACTCCGTCTCAACCCCTTTGTTGTTACAATCCTCACAAAGCTTGTAGAGCTGGAGCAACGCCATCTCTCTTTTTTCCGGTCTCTCTTTTCTCAGAATAGCGCGAATCTCGTCCATACCGGTCCGGAGTTGATCGATCACCGCCTGCACCATGCTCTTCGACTTTTCGGTATCTTTTTCCATCAGAAGCTTAACCGCCTCTAGCTGATAGATCGAGCCGTTGATGTTGTGCCCCAACTTGTCATGAAGCGTCTGAGACAGCATAGCCCTGTCCTCCAACATCTGATTCTCGGCCGCGAGCATGCTCTGCTTGATCTCATTTTTGGCCGTATACTCCTGTCGCTCCATGTCCTTTTTCAGTTGCTGTTCGATCCGATCGTCTTCCTTTTTCAGATTCCGATACCCGGCTACGACGTAATTGTTCTGGATATAAAAAACCGCCATGATAAAAACCGTCACCAAATGCTCCACGAACTCGGCGGATGAATCGATAAAAATGCCCACCAGCGGCAAAAAATACCATTTGTAATCGATGGACGGGAACAATGTCATGATCTCATACACCGTGTAAAACACCAGCAAAAAGAACGCCCACCGGCCAAAATACAGCATGACGCAAAAGGTCAGTAAGCCCGCCACAGTCAGGACGGCCTTTTCCTTTCCGGAGACAATCTCCCCTACCGTCATCGCCCCGATATAAAACGAAACAAGCAGGAGTACCCCGATCGATACTCCCGACTTGTCAAAATAACTCAACAACCCATATATGCACAGTACCAGCATGAGCAACAGCCGTGCTAAGGTAAAAAAATGATCTCTTGTTTTTTCACTCATTTTTCTTAAGCTTTATCCCCACACTTCCAAGACTGAGTGTTACAATCAGATAGGCTGCCGTGACGCCGAGCACTATCAAAAATGCGTTGTTATCATTCGCCATCGAAAGCTCCGTACCTCTCATAAACCATTTTTGAGGCATGATATACGAAATCGTTTTGATCGCGTCCGATGTGGAATCCAGCGGGAAGTAAAGCCCCGCCAGCATGGACGACATACTCCACAGTGCAAACGCCGCGATATTGGCACTCATGACATTTCCGAGCAGCACGCCGACAACAAGACTAATCGTGCTGAAGATAAGACCGAGTAAAAAGATCATTGCGATAAACTCGATCCGCCCCATGCCGAGCTTTTCCGTGCTGATGAGAAACGAACACGCTGTCATGACCACTGTCAGTCCGGCCGATACGATAACTGCTGAAAGGAGCTTCCCTGCGAAGTATCCGGTGTCGCTGAGATTCGTCAGCCGGATTCTCGTCATGACCATGTCCTTTCGCTCATTGATTACCGTATGTGCGATGAAGATACCGCCGAAAACATAGCCGAGCGTAAGGATGGCAAAGGCATAGCCCATAAGTCCTGTTTGTTCTCTTTGTTCATTGTTGAGGTTCACAGAGTCTGCGGCTGCAAAGGTCTTAACTTCCTTGGCCGGCAGTGTCTCATTCATTTTTTTCAGAGTACTCACGACATCCGTTGTGCTGCCGCCCGTCTGCGCTCCCGCCGTTTTGATCTGCCCGATCACGAGGTTGATCTCAGACGCCAACAGCTCCTTCCTTTCGTCATCCGAAAGGGTATAGACCACGAGACCGTCCTTCATGTCTCCGGCCAGGGCTTCCGAATCAAAACTCTTGCCGATGTAGATCGACGAGCCCATCCGGTCATTGAAACCATCCGTCTCCGTGCGCTCATCCACATCTTTTTTTGTCATCTCCGGAGCCTTTGCCCGGCAAACGAGGATGGCACCGCTCTCAGTGAGCTTTTTTAAAAAATACTCAGACAACTCGCTCCCGCAGGCATCGTAAACCTTTACAACGTATTTCCCTTTCCCTCCGAAATAGGCAACCCTGTCCGTCACCTGATCCAGTTCATGGATCTCCATCTCACTGACCGCTTCAAACATCGATACGCTTCCCTGCTTTATGGAAAGAACGAGAGTGGACAAAAGCGGTGTAGCGAGCAGGAAAAACCAAAAACCTTTATTGCGGCAGAGTAACCGCATCGTTGATCGAATTATCGTACCCATTATCTACCTGCCCTCCTTATCTTTCCCACGATCAGTGAGATACCGGAACATCCCACAACCAAGGCTACTGAGTAAAGGATCGAACTAAGGATATAGGAACTGTGCCCCATACTTGACAGTTCGACCAATGACCGGTTGGCGTGATAAAGAGGTGACAGCGATTTGAACGTTTCCGGCATTTCGGATATGAGATAGGCTTCAAAGGAACCGCCCACATATCCCATAAACCATACGATACCGAAGGACAGTATTATCGTCGCTATCATACTGTTTGTCATCTCGTAGATCATCATTTCAAAGGCCGTCGCGGCGGTCACCGTCAAAAGGACGATCGCAGCCGAGATGAGAATATTGCCCCAGTGGGCTCCCAGCAGCAAAGCGGAAGCGACACCGGCGATTGCGACTCCCATGAACACAACGATGACAATGGGAATCAGTCTGGCCAGATAAATCTGAAACGACGACAGATTGGATACCTGAAGCCTCTCTATTATACTATTTTTCTTTTCGCTTGTAAAGAGACCCGCTCCGCAAACGATCGCGCACCAACCGAAATAAACGATGTAAACGATTCCGTAATAATCCGTGGAGTCGATCGCGGGCGCGTGTTCCGGTGTTTCAATGGAATATTTGATCTCTCCCTCGTTCGCATTGATCATGCTGTTGAAAAATGCCGACATCAGGTATTCCAGCTTGGCACCTTCAACTTTTTTATCCTCGGATTTGTAGACCTTGTAACTGTCCTTTCGGATTTCAACAAACCCACCGAGGTCATTTTTATTGATCCCCTCTTCGATGTCTCCGTCGTACTCCTTGAATGTGATTCCGTTGTCCTCCCCGATCTTTGTGAGGATATCGAGATAAGCGGTCGAATTACTCTCGCCATCGATCGAATAGCCTGCCACAAATTCATCCGGTCCCTCATAGCTCTCAAAAACTGCGGAGAATGCGCTCATGATGACAGCCGAAACAATGACGGGACAGAGCACATACAATATGATATTGACCGGACTTCGGAACATGATTTTCAGATTATTTTTAATCAGATAACGAATCATATCAGCCTCCATAGTGGATTATTCTTTTGCGTTTTTAAAATGCATGAACGAAAGTATACCGATCGGGAGGAAATACAGACACCATATCTCCAGTGCGATAACTCCACCGGAGGAAGTTGATCCGTCGCTCCCTAAAAACATACCTGTCATCGGCATGATAAAGCATCCCGGGAAAAAGAGTCCGTGTCCGAGCAGAAGTATCTTGAGCGCTTTGTCTACTTTGTTTTTTACGCATACGGTCAACCCGATAAAGAATGTTGACAGAGCCATGATACCGTATCCGAAAACGTCCAAATTGAACATCAATCCCAAGTAACGATAATCTAGTATATGAGATGCTCCCTCGCTCAAGGTTTCATTTTGTACCGTGGTGCACTGAGTATAGTATACTATCAGGATAAGCGTAGCATAGACACCCGCCATCACGAGTGCCACGCGCCCTGCGGCTTTATTCTTTTCAGTACACTCCGCATCCATGGCACCAACCATGCACAGGAAACTCAACGCCAGCAGAATGCAGACAGCATAACTCCCAAAATTGAAATGGAACAGCATGCAGACAGCAAATGCGATCACAGTGGCGGCGTTTATAAGCGATCCTATCATTCCGATTTTTCTGTTCATTATTATCATCCTTTCTTGCTTCGTTTACTATCATACAAAAACGAACGAGAATCATCCTGCGATGTGTTATATTTTTTTACACGGCATCTCTCAATTTCTTTCCGGTCAAGGTGAGGAAAACCTCCTCCAACGTGATCGCCTCCGTATCGTCGACCACCAGCTTTTTCAGTTCTGCACTGGTTCCGCTTGCGATGATCTTTCCGTTGTCCATGATCGCGATGCGGGTGCAGATCGCCTCGACCTCTTCCATATAGTGACTGGTGTAAATAACGGTTGCTCCGTTTGCATTGGATTCCTTTATTTTTTCCAGGATAAAGTTCCTCGACTGTGGATCGATCCCGACTGTCGGTTCATCAAAAATGAGCAGATCCGGATGATGTCCGATCGCGCAGGCGATGTTGAGCCGACGTTTCATACCGCCGGAGAATTTCTTGGCGTAGTCATTTCTCCGCTCAGACAGTCCGACATATTCCAGCGACTCGTCGATACGATGCTTTAACTCTTCGCCTTTGATTCCGTACAGGGAGGTAAAAAGCTCGACGTTCTCCCATGCCTTGAGATTTCCGTGAATTGCCAGATGCTGCGGGATATATCCGAGATGCCCGCTCAGCTCCTTTTTATTTTTACGGAAATCCTTTCCCATGAACTCGATCGTGCCGAAATCCGGCTTTACGATGTTACAGATCATGTTCATAGTGGTGCTCTTTCCGGCACCGTTGGGGCCAAGCAGTCCGAATATCTCTCCCTTTTTGATCTCGATGTTCAGATTGTCCACGACCGGCCGGTTGTCGTATTTTTTTGTCAGATCAACGATTTTTAATAACTTATCCATCTCGTCACTCCTTGTTATTCCCCGGACCGTCCCGAGGGTGTCATTTGCTTTATGTTGATGTCAGTATACTATTTCCGGATGGTTGATACAAGTGAAGAAAGACACAAAAACGGGTGTGACTTTAGTCATATCCGCTTTTGTATTATGAGAAGTTTGGATTTGCCACGAGCGCGCTGCCCAGACCGTTCAAATCTCCCCGGAAGGTGGCAAATGCGCTGTTTGGATAAGCATATTGCGTAGTCGATTACTGTGTGATATAATAAATATATTGTAAACGGTCGATCTGGTTATGAAGGGGGAAGCCGAAGAAAGTCCTTCTCAAAGCCAACGGCATCACAAAGATTGAAAAGGGCGCATTTAACAAGCTCAATAATAAGGCCACGATCCAAGTACAGGCCGGCAAAAAAGACTTCAACCGGATCAAAAAACTCATCACAAAATCCGGCGTAGGAAAAGGCGTAAAGATCAAGAGAGTATAGTGATAGGAAACACATAAACAATGAATACAATAAAAACAATAATCTTCGACATGGACGGGACGGTGCTGGACACGCTCGACGATCTCGCGACGTCGGTGAATGTGGCACTGGAGAGGTTTCACCTCCCGCCACGTGACCCGCAGGAGTTCCGATACTATTTCGGAAACGGCATCCGCCACGCGATCCGTCTCGCGGCACCGGACGGCACGCCGGAGGACGTGATCGACGGGATGGTGGAGGTCTACCGAGAGCACTACAACAAGCACTGCCTCGACAAAACGAGACCGTACGATGGGATCCTCGAACTGATGCAGCAGCTGAAAGAACGCGGATTCAAGATGGCGATCGTTTCCAACAAGATCGACTCGGCGGTAAAAGAGCTAAACCGCCGCTATTTTTCAGACTACACAGGTGCTGCCATCGGCGAAAAGGAGGGCGTGCACAGGAAGCCCGCCCCCGACACGGTATATGCTGCGCTGGACGAGCTCGGCAGCACGACGGCGGAGGCGATCTACGTTGGAGACTCGGAGGTCGATATCCAAACCGCCAAAAACGTCGGGATCCCGTGCATCTCCGTCCTGTGGGGCTTCCGTGACCGGGACTGCCTGGTCGAGGCGGGTGCCACGATGTTTGCCGAAAAACCGACGGATATTTTGACTTTTCTCTCTGATAGTGGTATAGTGAAAGTGTCTCTGTAGTACTTTCAAGATCGGAGAGAAAAATGTTTTCAAAAGAAAACAGCAACAGAAAAACCGGATATCTGGTTCCTCGAAGACTTCTACCGTAACCCAGCGGACATCCGTTCCAAGATCGAGAACAATGTGCTCGACGAGCAGCTCCTCAGCTGTACCGGGGCCGAGGAGGAGTATGACTGTGCCAACGAAAAAGAACTGGTCGAAAGGCTCGGGTTTAACCTGAATGCGGAATACTTCCCGTCCATGAAAGACGGCAAAATCACCACCGAGTCCACCTATCTGGACAGCACTTCTTTTGCGATCACCTGTGATTCCTTTGATAAGGAAAAAGGCGAAGCACTCGTCACGCTCACCGGTATCGGGGATTACTCAGGCTCCTGTCAGATTCCGATCAAGTTAAGGAAAAAAGCGGCTAACCCGATGAAACTCAAGGCCGGCACCGCATCTGTTAAGTACAGCGTGGTCAATAAAAAAGCAAAGACGATCAAGCGTGCCAAGGTACTCAAGGTAAGCAATGCAGAGGGTAAACTCAGCTTCCAATATGTCGGTGCGGAAAAGGGAATGAAGAACTATAAATCGTCCTTCAAGGTGGCTGCTAAAACCGGAAATATAACGATCAAAAAAGGTCTGAAAAAGGGAACCTACAAATTAATCGTAAAGGTCAAAGCAGCAGGTAATGACGCGTTCAAACCGTCATCCTGGAAAGCAGCGATCGTCACCATAAAGATCAAATAAAACAGAGGGGAAGCGCGTATGAAAAAACACAGTTCGTTTCGTAAAAATACAGCAACCATCCTGACGTTGGCGATGCTGATCGCCACGATCGGAGGGGCGGGATCGGCCGACGCTGAGGCTAAAACAAAGCCGAGTCTTACCAATAAAAAGCTTACCATGAAGGCGGGCAAATCCGCTACGCTTGCTGTAAAAGGAGTTTCCTCAAAGACAAAAGTAAAGTGGCGCATTACCGACACGACTGTGATCAAAAAGGTCAAAGCCACCAAGCTTAAGCTGAAGATCAAAGCTTTAAAAGCGGGTAAAGCCAAGGTCAAAGCAACGGTAAAGAAAAAGACGCTCACCTGCAGCATCACCGTTTCGGCCGTTGAGAAAAAAGGCCTCCGCTTCGAAGACTTTGCAAAAAAAGCATCCGAGCTGATACAAAACCATACGGTGCAGAGCAGCTCAGCGATCGCGGCAGCGGATCCTTTTTATACCGGACGTCTGATCGCCAAGGGGAAAGCTTCGGGAATCGATTTTTCCAAGTACGCGCCGCAGGCGACCCTGCGAAGTGACGATGATATCTATCTGCTGCAGTTTGAAACCTCCGAAAAAGCGAAGGCAGCATTTCAGCAGATCTCAAACAGTCAGGATGTCGAGTGGGTCGAGCCGGATGCGCATGTCGGTACCGATACCATCGTTGACAATGAAGACGCGACAGCGGCCAGGGGCTCTCTGTCCTGGGGTGTTTCGGTGATCGGGGCCGACGCCTATGCAGCGAAAACCGGCAGCGACGAGCTCACGGTAGCCGTCGTCGATACCGGTGTTTCCTCGCATTCATTTTTATCCGGCAGAGTCCTGTCCACCGGCATCGACTATGTCGATAATGACAACAATCCCGCCGATCTGAACTCGCACGGGACTCATGTATCCGGGACGATCGTAGACTGTACACCCGGGCTGAATATAAAAATCCTGCCGGTGCGTGTCCTGGATGCAAACGGTAACGGCTATATGTCGACCATCGCAAACGGGATCCGTTATGCGGCCGATCACGGCGCCAAGGTCATCAATCTGAGCCTCGGCGGCGGACACAGCAGCTACGTGGACAGCTATATCCAGTACGCGTTGAATAAGGGCGTAACGGTCGTCGCTGCTGCCGGAAACAACTACAGCAATACGTCATCCTTTTGCCCGGCCCATATCGGCAGCATCATCGTGGTCGGTGCGATCGACGATGACTTAGACAAAGCCGACTTCTCCAACTACGGAAACAGCGTGGATGTCGTAGCGCCCGGTGTCGATGTCGTCAGCTGCGTACCGGGTGGCTCGTACAGCTCGTACAGCGGGACGTCTATGGCGACACCGCATATATCCGCCTGCGCGGCGATGATCATGGTTAACAATCCCGGAGTCACACCTGCTCAGGTAGAGAGTATGCTCCGAGGCTGTGCCCGTGATCTCGGTGCGACCGGATGGGATATG
>JAZASH010000057.1:0-11518 GCA_036343395.1 Eubacterium sp.
CCGAGCTGCACGCGATCCTGCTTCACCGACGTCAGCGGCGGCGTTGTCTTCTCGCAGCCCGGCACGTCGTCATAGCCGATCACGCTCACATCCTCCGGCACACGGAAGCCCAGACGCTGGCACTCCCGGAGTACACCAAAGGCGATGGTATCGTTGCCACAGAGGATCGCCGTCACGCCGATATCGAGAAACCGCGACACATGCCGCGACGCCGACTCGATACTGTACGGCTCATAGGCGATAAAACGATTGGAATAAGCCAGATCATGCTTTTCCATATTGTGCTTATACGCATTCATCCGCGACTCCGAGATCATCGTGCCCATCGGGCCGTCGAGAAAGGCGATCTTGCGATGGCCGAGCGCAGCCAGATGATCGATCGCCAGCCCCATTCCCTCCTCGGAATCGCTGCCGACCGAACCACACATCGGATTTTCACGGATATAATTATCAAAAAGAACAGTAGGAACCTTTGTCGTCTCCAGCTCCTTCATCCAGGGATCGTTCAACTCAAAGCCGATCAAAAGCGCACCGCTGATATTGCGGCCCAGCATAAACGGATCATAGGGTCTTTTTTCCTGGAAATCATGGCTGACCGGGATCACTTCGACGTCCCAGTTCTCCTTGAAGGCAGCCTGACGGAAGCCGAGCAGGATGTCATAGCCGAAATCATCCTCGAGATAATAATCGATATTCTCGATAAAAATACACAGCTTGCGAGTATCCTGACGATGGATGCTCTTTTTTGTGTATCCCATTTCAACAGCGGTCTCCAGGATTTTATCACGAAGCGCTTCACTGATATCATCCGCACCGTTTAAGCCTTTGGAGACGGTTCCTGATGAAACACCCAGTCTTTCCGCTATGTCCTTGATCGTTGTCATAAGCGACCTCTCTTTCGGAGTATAAGATTCGAAAGGAATCGAACGAAAGATTTCTATATAACTAAATATACCATAGTATCAAGCCCAAAACAAGGGCATTTTTTTACGAAACAGTTTCGTATTTTTTCTTTGACCTGAGACTCCAGGTGTGATAGAATCGGACATAAAGGAGGCATGGACGATGAGTCAGCTGGATTACGGAAAGGGAAGCATCACAAAAAACATCATCGCGTCAGCAATACCGATGCTGATCGCTCAGTTAGTGAACCTTCTCTACACCCTGGTTGACCGCGTCTTCATCGGCCGCATCCCCGTCGTCGGCGCGGAGGCACTGGGCGGACTCGGCCTGACCTTCCCGGTGGTGATCCTGATCATGGCCTTTACGAACCTGTATTCCGGGGGCGGTGCGCCGTTGTTTGCGATCGCCCGTGGTGAGAAAAATCCCCGCAAGGCTTCGCAAATCCTGACGCTTTGCTTTTTCCTCGAGGTGGGGACAGCGATCCTGATCACCGGCCTCGGCCAGCTCCTCGCGGAACCGATGATGCGTGTTTTCGGTGCGGATGACGAGGCGCTGCTCTTTGCCCTCCCGTATCTGCGGATCTATCTGTGCGGGACGCTCTTCTGTATGGTGGCGATCGGGATGAACCCTTTTATCAACGCGCAGGGTATGCCCGCCTTTGGTATGTTCTCGGTGGTGATCGGCGCGATCCTGAACCTGGTTCTCGACCCGATCTTTATCTTCCCGATGGGGATGGGGATCCGCGGCGCGGCCGTTGCGACCGTGATCTCGCAGGCGGTATCTGCGATCGTCGTGCTCTGCATCCTGCGGCGCAGAAGGATGCCCATACGCCTGATCTTCCGGGTCCACGGGCGGAGTCTCCGCCAGATCTGGTCGATCCTCACGTTGGGGCTGGCTGCCTTCGTCATGCAGTTTACCAACGCTCTGGTGAGCCTCGTCTGCAACGCGGTCCTCGCGCGCACCGGCGGCAACCTCTACGTCTCGGTGATGACGGTCATCACATCGCTCCGTCAGATCTTCGAGACACCGATCCTCGCGATCTGCGAGGGCTCCTCACCGGCCATCAGCTATAACTACGGGGCGGAGGCATATGACCGCGTGCGTCGCTCGATCCGCGTGATGTCGTATCTCAGCCTCGGCTATACGGCGGTGATCTGGGCGCTGTTGATGCTCTTTCCGACGGCCTTTGTCGGCATCATTTCCGACGACCCGGACATCCTGCATCAGACGGTCGGAGCGACGAGGATTTACTTCTGTGCCTTTCTCTTTATGACCCTGCAGTACATCGGACAGACGAGTTACAAGGCGCTCAACCAGCGGGCGCGGTCGATCTTTTTCTCGATCTTCCGCAAGGTGATCCTCGTGGTACCGCTGACCTACCTGTTGCCGCTGATCCTCGAGCCGTCGGTGAACGGCGTATTTGCAGCGGAGCCGGTCTCCAACATCCTCGGAGGATCCGCGTCCTTTTTCACGATGGTAGTTTTCGTCCGAAAACTGCATAAGGAGAAAAATACAGGGAGCTACAGGGCGTGAAATGTCTATAAATGGAGAAAAAACTTGCCAATTCGGCAGATTTTATTACAATAAGAAAGTGGGACTTTAGAGAAACAGGCAGGATGAGAGGTGAGAGCATGAACGTATTGATAGCGGACGACGAACGGATGATGCGGATCGGCATGGAAAAGGAGGTCAGCAAGGTCCTCCCCGATGCCGCTATTTTTGTCGCATCAAACGGTGACGAGGCGATGGAAATCCTGACCAAGGTGGATATCTCACTGGCGTTCCTCGACATCGAGATGCCGGGGATGAACGGCCTCGAGATCGCCAAGAGGCTAAAGGATATGCAGCCCTCGATCAACATCATCATGACCACGGCGTACCCTAACTACGCCATCAAAGCGTACAAGCTCCACGTCGGTGGATACCTGCTGAAGCCGGTGGATGCCGAGGACATCCGCGAGGAGCTCGACCATCTGCGCCACCCGCTCGAGCAAAAAACGGATCCCGAGCGGCTGAAAATCACCTGCTTTGGGGAGTTCCGTGTGGAGTTCGGCGGAGAGCCGCTGCGCTTCTCCCGCTCAAAGTCAAGGGAAGTTCTCGCCTATCTGATTGCGAAAAACGGAGCCTCCGCCTCCCGTGCCGAGCTCTGTGATGTCCTCTGGGAGGATGAGGAGAAAAAGTCGCAGAAGTCCTACATCGCCGCGCTGATTTCCGACCTGAGAAAATCGCTGAAATCCGTGGGAGTCGAGGATATTTTTTATCATAAGAGAAATGAGTACCGGATTCTGGTCGATAAGGTAGACTGTGATTATCTGGAGTTTCTGAAAGGAAACCCGGAGGCGATCAACGCCTACCGGGGTGAGTTCATGAATCAATACAGCTGGGCCGAGGAGTACATCTGGGATCTCGAGAACGCGTGACGCAGATGGCGGCCGCAAGAGCACCTGACACGGGTGCCGAGCAAGCGGACGCGTGACTAGAGGATGATCGTGAGGATGTTCAGACCGTAGGTGTTCTGATAGATCATATCCCTCGCGATGCCGGCAATCAGACGCAGACCGATGTTGTGCGTACGATCCTCGGGATCAAAAAGCTCCGCGTATTCTTTGGGATTAAACGCACGACAGTCGTCCTTGATATTGATGACGATGTCCCGGTTTACATAGGTAACACTCATATCAATATGGTGCTTTTTCTTGTCGTCGAAGCCGTGCTTGACGATGTTGGTGACGAGCTCCTCGATGCAAAGCGACGTCTTGTTGGCGATCCGCCGCGTGCTGCCGTGCGCCAGACAAAAGCCGGTCACCTCCTCGGACACCTGCAGGGCCTCCTCCATACTGTGGACCGTGATATCGATCCGGTCACCTTCCTTCGCCCCGAAATCCGACTGAAAGCACATCATATCATCCCCGCATCGTGGGAATCTCCGATTCTTAACAATCACAAATAAGAGCAGGATCAGGCTCAGCAGAAAGCCGTTTGCGACCTGGGCGAACCATGCCCCCGGCATCTCGAAAAGCGGGATACAGATCAGGCTCAGTCCCGCCACGCCGATAGCCCCGTCAAAGAGCGCCGTAAACCGGATGAAGCCTTCGTTCGTCCCCAGACAGTGGACGTAGTTGGTATAGCCCATGTTCAGCGTGCTCAGCACGAGCGACAGCGGGAAGAAGAAAAATCCCATCATCGCCATATCGTACACCGGTGCGGCCGGATCGTGGAAGAAAATATTGGTCAGCGGTACGCACAGTGCCATGTACACGATCGTGGTGAAGATAAAGAGTACGAGCCCCCTCTTTAAAAATACCCGCATCAGAGAACGCAGTCCCTCGCGATCCTCCTCGCCGACATGGATGCTGGCGAGCATCGTTACGGCGGAGGTCACGCCGGCCGCGCACGCCCAGTACATCGAGCCAAAGGACATGACTGCCGCATACGCCTGGAGGCC
Source organism: Eubacterium sp. (assembly GCA_036343395.1). GTDB lineage: Bacteria > Bacillota > Clostridia > Lachnospirales > Lachnospiraceae > Eubacterium_F. Next base: position 4,349 of record JAZASH010000057.1, read on the forward strand.
GTCCGGCCCGACATAATCACGCAAAAGATAGTTGACGATAACTAGTCGAATCAGGATGCAGAACTGTGTAATCGCCGACGGGAAGCCGGTTTTTAAGATGTCCTTCAGATCCGACTTGATCACGGAGCGGAGAGAAAACCGCATCACCGCCTTTTTCGAGAAATAGTAAACGACCTGGATCAGGAAAAAGACCGTATTGCTGACGGAGGTCGCCAGGCCGAGTCCAAAGAATCCCATATCCATAACCGCGATAAAAAGCCAGTTGAAAAAGATATTCGAGACCAGCATCCCCGCGATCGCGATGTAGGTCCGCTTTTCCTGCTGCTCGATCTGCAGAAAGGCAGACAGCTGTGTTCCGATCATCTGCGGGAGCAGACCGATCACGAAGCCGCGGATATAGGAGGCAAGCTGTCCCGTATATACGCCCTCGGCACCGAGCAGGGCGGACACCGGCTCCGGGATGATCTCACAGATCACGACCATGCTGACAGTCACACAGGTCACGGCCAGCATATCGAGGGTAAAAATGCTCTTTGTACGATCCACCATATGCTTTCCGAGATAGCGGCCGCACATGATCTGCGAACCGCCGGCAAACAGGACATTGATGGAGTTGATGAGGTTGAGGACCGGGAAAAAGAGTCCCGCCACGGCCATTGCCTCCGGCCCGATCAGATTGCTGGCAAAGGTGCTGTCGATTACATTATTCACGCCCGAGATGATCACGAGGATGATCTGGACGGGGAGAAGACGCATATACAGTCTTCCCATCATTTTATCATCGTGCTTTTTCATCATGCTCTCCACTGGTATTCTGCTAAAAAGAATGCTGTCTAAAAGTATAGCATTCCCTGTAAAAAACGTCAAGAATCCCTTAAAACAAAACCGTGTATCACTTTTCACTCAGATGAGCGATGATTTATTAAAAATGTGCTTTTCTTTTTCATGAAGATGTGATATGATAGACGGTAGATAAGTGTGCACATGAGACAGCGCGAATCGGACTATTTTTGATTATGGAGGGCACTATGAGCGAGAATCATGTAAATGAGATCGAAGTAGCGGAGGCACCGAAGAAAACAAACGAGGATGTCAAGGACCATGTGAATCCGCTTCAGTCGTTGTCGTTTAAGATGGTGATCATCTTTTTCGCGTTGATCCTGGCTGTGGTCGGGGTATCGATTTTTATCTCATCGCGGACCGCAAGGACGACGACGGAGGACATCTATACCAATTATACCAAGAACGTCGCTGAGGCGACCGCAGAGGGTCTGAACGGACTTTTCAGCGGCGGTGAGAAGGGTCGTACATCGACCGAGATCGCTCGCAATGAAAACGAAGTGATCGCGAAGCTGGCAGCTGATCCGGAGAACGCTGACGTTAAGAAAGAGATGGGAGAGTATTTCTCCGGGGTTCTCGGAAATGTCAAGCTCGACGGCGTCGAGGGCTCCTACGCCTACTATGTCAGCAAGGACGGACTGATGGTTTTCCACCCGACCGAGGAGAAGATCGGTGGAAAGGTAGAGAACGCAGCCGTGACTGAGCTGGTTACGAGACTCAGCAGCGGTGAGTCGGCAGCGTCCATCGGGCCAGGCTCCATCGTGTATGAGTTTAAGGGTAGTGATAAGTATGCCGGTTATGCCTTTACCGAGGGTGGCAACATCGTCGTGGTAACCGGTGATTACGATAAGGTTATAGCGCCGGTGACGAGCATGCGTCAGAGCCTGATCTGGGTAGCAGTTATCATGCTGATCGTTGCGATGGCGATTGCGTACGTGGCCATCATGCTGGTCATCCGCCCGATGCACAAGCTGTTCAATATCGTAGCAGCGACGGCTCACTTTGATTTCCGTCACCAGGAGGGATCGGATAAGCTCGTTAAGAGAAACGATGAGATCGGTATGATCGCGCAGGAGATGCGTTACATGCGTAGCAATCTGCGTGATATCGTCGGCAAGATCAGCGCGGCGGCAGATATGATTACGGAGGACGTTGAGGCGCTGTTCGCGACAGCCGGTGATGTAAGCGGTATGTGTTCCGACAACTCGGCAACGACCGAGGAGCTGGCATCCGCGATGGAGGAGACCTCGACATCCGCTGATACGATCAATATAAATCTTGATGCGATGCACAATGACGCAGTCGGCATTGATGACCTGACGAAGGACGGTACCACGATGTCGGATGAGATCATGACACGTGCCGAGGAGCTCCGCAAGTCGACACTGGAGGCATCGAACCGTACCAGAAATATGTACGAGAATGTACGTGTGAAGTCCGATGCAGCGATTGAGTCTTCCAAGGCGGTTGACAAGATCAATGAGCTCACCGAGACGATCATGTCGATTTCGTCTCAGACAAGTCTCCTGGCACTGAATGCTTCGATCGAGGCGGCGAGAGCCGGAGAGGCAGGCAAGGGCTTTGCCGTCGTGGCTTCCGAGATCGGTAACCTGGCAGGACAGACATCTTCGGCCGTATCCGATATTGATACCATCGTGGCTGAGGTCAATGAGGCAGTATCGCTTATGAGCGAGTGTCTGCAGGAGATGACAAGCTTCCTCGAGGAAACGGTTCTCAACGATTACGATACATTCGCAAAGGTCGGCGATCAGTATCATAACGACGCCGATGTATTTAAGAACAGCATGCAGGAGATCAAGGGCGGCATGGGCAACCTGACCGGCTCGATCAACACGATCGTGGCAGCAATCGGCGATATCTCCGAGCTCATCGGCGATTCGGCGCAGGGTATCACCGATGTGGCTGAGAAGACGAGCGACATCGTAAACGGTACAGGCAATATCACGAGCAAGGTACAGGAGTGCGAGGATTATGTTCACTCGCTCGAAGAGATCGTGCATATGTTCCAGCTCGAAAGATAAACAGCATAGCGAATATTACATGACATCCCTTGCCCGGTAGGGCAGGGGGTGTTTTTTTGTTGCGCCGTGGCCGTGGGCGTGTCCCGCGGTCTTTTTTATTTTTTCCCTTGACATTCTCCGATTGTTAGCGTATACTAACTATGGTTTGGAATGTGATACAAATATTTTATATGTAAAACTATTGTTTCACAAACCGAACAGACAAAGGGAAGCGCGCCGCACACAGCGATGGCGGTGTCGCTCGCCGCGTATGCCGATGGCGGTGTCGTGCGCTGTGTACGTCGATGGTGGTGTCGCGCGCTGTGCAGATGGTGCAGGATGATCAGTTGAAAGGGGGCAGAATGATGCCACTTAGCGTAGTAAAAGTTGGAGAACCGGTGCGGATCGTGCGCGTCGGAGGACTGGAGGAGACACACCGGCATCTCGAGGAGATGGGCTTCGTCCCGAACTCGGAGGTGACGGTCGTGAATAAGGTCAGGGATAATCTGATCCTGCAGGTGCGGGACTCCCGCGTCGCGCTGGACGGTGCCCTGGCGAAAAAAATCATGGTTGAGGAGGAAGCATTACGATGAGCAGATTGCGAGATGCGAGAGTCGGATCGACAGTGACGGTCAAAAAGATCGACGGTGTCGGACCGGTGAAAAAGCGTATCATGGATATGGGGATCACCAAGGGTGTCGAGCTCTATATCCGCAAGGTTGCACCGCTCGGTGATCCGGTGGAGATCACGGTGCGCGGGTATGAGTTGTCCCTGCGCAAGGCGGACGCGGATATCATTGAAGTAGAGGCAGTATAAATCATTTTTCATTAGGAGGAAACGAGAGAACATGTCACTGGTAGTAGCACTGGCCGGCAATCCGAATAGCGGTAAGACCACGCTTTTTAACGCGTTGACCGGCTCCAATCAGTTTGTCGGCAACTGGCCCGGCGTAACCGTAGAAAAGAAAGAGGGAAAACTGAAGAAAAGTCTGTCCGGCGGCGAGGAGGTAAAGATCGCCGATCTGCCGGGTATTTATTCCCTTTCTCCCTACACCCTCGAGGAGGTCGTAGCGAGAAACTATCTGTTAAATGAAAAACCGGATGCCATCCTGAACATCATCGATGGTACCAATATCGAGCGAAACCTGTATCTGACGACGCAGCTGATCGAGCTCGGAATCCCGGTCGTGATGGCGGTCAACATGATCGATGTGGTGGAGAAAAACGGCGATGTCGTTAACCTCGACACCCTGAGCGAGAAGATCGGTTGTCCGGCGATCGAGATCTCCGCACTGAAGGGGCGCGGCGTCGAGAAGGTCGCGCAGAAGGCAGTCGAGCTCGCGAGGAAGTCTCAGGCTCCGCAGCCGATCCGTCAGTTTGACGAGACCGTCGAGCAGACGATCCGGGATGTCGAGAGCCGGCTGGGAGCGGGCATACCCGAGTCGCAGAAGCGATTTGTAGCGATCAAGGTACTCGAGAACGACGACAAGATCCGTGAGTCCTTCACCGGACTTCCGGATGTGTCGACAGAGCGTGCGGAGCTCGAAAAAGCGATGGATGATGACGTGGAGAGCATCATTACCGGTGAGCGCTACGGCTTTATCTCCGGCATCATCGAGGACTGTGTACAGAAAAAAGAGAAAAATAAAACGACGGTTTCGGATAAGATCGACAAGGTCGTGACCAACCGAATCCTCGCCCTGCCTATTTTTGCAGCGATCATGATCCTGGTTTACTATGTGTCGGTGACGACTGTGGGAACCTGGGCGACAGACTGGGCGAACGATGGTGTTTTCGGGGACGGCTGGTGTGTGCCGTTTACCGATGGACAGTACAATGACGCCGTCGAGGAGTATGAGGGCGCATCGGATGTGCTGACCGCTTTCGTCGAGTCGGAGGAGTACGGTGACGAGGAGGTCGCCGGCAAGCTGGACACCGAGGCGGAGGACTTTGACGGTGAGGCGGCTGTGCAGGCGGTCAAGGCCTGGGTAGGCAGCGTGCCGTCGTCGGCAGTCGTGAAGCATGAGGTCGAGGATGAGGAGACACTCGAGACCTCGGAGGAAGAGCATACCGCGGCGGAGCTCATGGAGGCGATCCCTGTGATTGAGAAATACGGTGCCGAGGATCCGGATCCGTCTGCCGAGGGAGCAGTCTTTGTCCCGGGTGTACCGGTGCTGGTTGAAAAACTCCTTGACGCGATGGGTGTAGCGGAGGACGGCTGGGTTCACGGTCTGGTTATCGACGGTATCGTGGCCGGTGTCGGTGCAGTGCTCGGCTTCGTACCGCAGATTTTGATCCTGTTTATCTTCCTGGCATTTTTGGAGAGCTGCGGTTATATGGCGCGTATCGCCTTTATCCTGGATCGGATCTTCCGACGGTTTGGCCTGTCGGGTAAGTCCTTTATCCCGATCCTGGTCGGGACCGGATGCGGAATCCCGGGTATCATGGCGGCGCGTACGATCGAGAATGAGAACGATCGTCGTATGACGGTCATGACGACGACCTTTATCCCGTGTGGTGCAAAGCTGCCGTTCATCGGCATGGTGGCCGGAGCGATCTTCGGCGGCGCCTGGTGGGTAGCTCCGAGTGCGTACTTCATGGGCATGGCAGCGATCATCATCTCGGGTATTATTCTGAAAAAGACAAAAATGTTCTCCGGCGATCCGGCTCCGTTCGTGATGGAGCTGCCGGCGTACCATCTGCCGACGGTCGGCACAGTGCTCCGCAGCATGTGGGAGCGCGGCTGGTCCTTTATCAAAAAGGCCGGCACGATCATCCTGCTGTCGACGATCCTGATCTGGTTCCTGTCTTTCTTCGGATGGGTGGACGGCCAGTTCCGGATGCTGACGGAGGACGAGATCGACTCGTCGATCCTCGCAGCGATCGGAAACGGCGTTTCGTGGATTTTTGCTCCGCTCGGATGGGGCGACTGGCAGGCGACGGTATCCTCAGTCACCGGACTCGTGGCAAAGGAGAACATCGTCGGTACGATGGGTATCCTGTATGGTGGCGGCGATGCGACGGTGTGGTCGAACATCGCGAACGCGTTTGGGACCACTTCGATCGTCGGTCTGCTCGCGGGCTACAGCTTCCTGACGTTTAACCTGCTGTGTGCACCGTGTTTTGCAGCGATGGGTGCGATCAAGCGTGAGATGAACAACACCGTGTGGTTCTGGAGAGCGATCGGTTATCAGTGCGGTTTCGCGTATCTGGTGGCGATGTGCGTGTACCAGCTCGGGTGCCTCGTGACCGGCCATATGGACGGCGTACAGATCATCTTCCAGATACTGAGTGTGATCGTCGTGCTCGCGGGGGTATGGCTGCTTGTCCGCCGCCCACGCGCACGGTATTCATCGTCGATCCGGGAGGGCGCTAGATGATAGGAACGATAATCGTGGTAGCGATTTTAATTGGCGTGGTTGCGCTGATTATTAGATCGATGGTGAGAGATAAGCGTCGGGGGAAGTCTGTGATTTGTGGGGGCGAGTGTAGCCATTGTGGGCACACATGCCCACACCGGATGGCGCAGGTTAAGAAAGAATGATTATTCGGCTGGACGGTCGGGTTATCGGACCTCGAGGATGGTTGCGACACCATCGGTGATGCGAAAGCGAATATCATAAGAACCAAAACGAATCCCATAGATACGTGTGGGATCGTCCTGATACGAGGGGCGGGGGTCGCCGGAAAGAACGGCGATGACCGCCTCTTTGTTGATGTCTGAGGGGAGCAGCTCGGCTCCCTCGACGGAGAGGATACCCGTGTCCGGTGCGGCGGAGGCGTAGCTGCAGCTCGCGTCCGGCTTGGCATCGGCATAGGCGATGTAGGGCTTGATATCGAGGATCGGTGTGCCGTCGAGCAGATCGGCACCGCGTACCGTGATGACCGGGCCGTCCGGTGTGTCCGGCTCGACCGAGACGATCTCGACGCAGGAAAGGCCGATCGGATTGGGGCGGTTGGGCGAGCGCGTTGCCCACACGCCGAGGCGTTCGTTCCCGCCAAGCCGCGGCGGCCGTACTGTCGGTGACCAGCGCCGCTGGTTGGCTGCCCTGCCTGCCTCTGTGCCGGCAGCAGCATCCGCCATCCCGGCTCCACCTGCCCTGCCTGCCTCTGTGCCGGCAGCAGCATCCGCCATCTCGACTCCACCTGCACCGTCTGCAGCTGTGTCTGCCTGCCTCCGGTGGGAGAATCCATCGGAGAACACCCACACCAGCCACAGGTGCGAGAACGCTTCCAGGCCGCGGACGGCATCGTGGTTTCGATATTCCGGCATAAAAATAATCCGGGACACCACCTCGTCGACCAAGCC
>JAZASH010000058.1:0-11046 GCA_036343395.1 Eubacterium sp.
AAACGCGGAAAGCGTGAAAGGAGAAACCATGGATTACAATAACAATCAGGGTTCACAGAACCAGGGAGCGTTTTATGAGCAGGCGATGGCTGACTCAGCGCGTGCGAACTCGGCACAGGCCGCAGCAGCGCCCAGCCGCCGTATGGAAAAGATGGCTAAAAAAGGGATCGACATGGAGTCGACGATCTCCAGACGTACCTATAACCTTATCATGGGATTCATCATCCTGTGGGGTGTCGGGATTGACACATTGATCTGCAAGTTTTACGGAGAAAAACTGACAGCGGCATTCGGTCGCAGTTGGACGATGATCCTGATCTATCTGGCATTGGTGATCGCGGGATTTGCCGTTGTTCACTTCGCAAAGAATCCGGTCATCAGTTTCCTTGGCTACAACCTTCTGGTCGTTGGCTTCGGTGTGTCGCTCGCGGTCATCGTAGAGATGTATGCACCGGCTGTCGTGATGGAAGCCTTTTTGGTAACGACGATCGTAACCGGTTTGATGCTCCTTCTGGGACAGCTCTGGCAGGATTTCTTTAAAAAGATCGGCGCCGTTCTTGCTATCGCTCTGCTGGGCGTGATCATCACGGAAGTGATCATGCTCCTCGTCACCGGTACCTATCCGACCTGGATCAGTGTGGTATCGGCGATCATCTTCTCCGGCTTTATCGGATATGACTGGGCAAAGGCGCAGGAGGCACCGACGACAACGAAAAATGCCGTTCTTTTTGCAACGGCGTTGTATGTGGATATCATCAACCTGTTCCTCGATATCCTGCGTATTGTCGGCGACGACTGATCGTATAGTAGTTGATCCGGAAACGTATCAACCGGGGGAAAGTCTAATCCCGAAAAGTGACACGGTTGCATTTTTTTTAAAATAATTTGAAAAAATGTGCAACCCGGCGAGGGAAAATGTCGGTTATATAAGTGACGGGCTAAAACAGAAAAGACATAGGTGTCACGATTGTGTTCACTTTTGGATAGAAAGGATGGTGTCGTTATGAGAAAAAGAATCGGATTTGTATGGATGGGTGTGTTGGCGCTTGGTATCGCCTCTCTGATCGGAACGGGGACGGGAGCTTCGGCAAAATCAAGCGGAAGGTATGTCTCGGATCTTCAGTTCTCCTTTACACCGAAAAGTGTCGTTCTTGGGGCGTGGAATAACCGAGTACCGGATCTGGACAGCTGGGATCTGATAGGCCCGGATATGGAAGACGGGGGAGACATCGATATGGAAGGAGACAAGGCTTTTGCTTATGCAAAGGCGTATGTAAAGCGTACCGATGATGCGTCCGAGTCTCTGAGAGACATCCAGGTTCGTACGGATTTTGATGATAGAACAGAAAAGAAACTCAAAGATAGTAACAAGAAAATGGTTGCTTATCAGTGTGTTCTCCCGCAGAATCCGACGAACAAGTATTTTAACATGCTTTATACGACACGCAACGAAACCTCCGGTGATCCGATCTGTGATGTGTATTTCCTGAAGGATTCTCTTGATTGTAACGGCGCGGAATTTGCTTTCAACAGATATGTTAAAGCGAATCCGATTCCGGAGACATCCTACGCGGCCAGAGCGTACGAGATGAATAAAGAAAAAATCCCGGTATATACCGTGGTTCTCAGAGACAATATCGCAAAAAAGTATGTCAGTGATGTTGTTCTTGTCAAGGGGACGGATGACAAGACCAGAGCAGGAATACTCTACAAAGGTTATAATTTTGTAAAGATCGTAGAACTGGGCAATACATCATATATGCTTGGTATCAAGCGCACGGATAATGTGGCTGAGTCATTGCGAGGCGTTTACTTAGTCAAAGACGGAGAATCCGATTACAAGCTTTACAAATCAAAAAGCAAGGGGGCGGGAATGGCGATCGTAGATGTATGTCCTGAGAGTGAGATGCTCGTAAAAGAGGGAGAAATAGTCTCGGTCGGAGACTGGGTAAAGAAATATTTCCTGGGAGACGGATTCAGAAAGTTTGTAAAGAGCTTTATCGAGAAGTCCGATACGGCGTTCAAAAAGAACAAGAATTCTTCGCTTCACTGTACCGGAGGAGAGGTAAAGCTGTATGATGATCTGTCGGTACTGAAGGCAGATATGGGATTTGAGGATAGTGTATTAGCAGGAGTCGATGTGGCAGCAGGTTCCCGGACGGCGGAGAGTATCGCTGTGGTCAGAAGATACGGAGAAACTTCGACCGGCGACATCGTAATCGGCGGTATAGATGGAACAGGAACCAGTGACCCCGAAAAACTGGAGTCTTATCGCCAGCAGCTGGGATCGGGAGACGGTTCCGGTGATGAGACAGTGACAGAGTCCGAGCCGCCGGCTCAGGTAGAAACAGAAGGCGACGCGGTCTCCCCGGCAAGCGCCTCCGCGACAGGATCCTTCATATCCTCAGGAACGTTTCTGTGGGTGCTCATCCCGGTTGTTGTAATCATGCTGGGAGCGGTCGTATTTGTATACGTCAGAAGGAAAAAATAATACTTGCATTTATCGCCTGCCGGTGGTATACTGTAAATGAGGTAATAGCCTCTCCGGGCAGGACGCTCGGGGGTCCATGGCTCTTACCGGGTAGTGTTAGCACCTCCCACATAGCAGGGATGCACCGTGGGAGCAGCCAAGGAAGGCGTGATTGTTATGGTAGCAGCTTACAATTTGTACCTGGGTGGCTACCTGCCGCGGCTCGATCCGCAGCGCAGTGTCCACAACAGGCAAGAGCTAAAAACTAAATACAAAAACATCGTAAGCATGAACAATTCCAATCCGCAGACGGTGGTTCGCATTTCTAACAAAACACAGGCGTATGTGTTAAATGTGAAGGAATTGTCCATGGAACTTGGCGAGGCTACGGAGTCCGTGTTAAGGGGAGATCAGGAAAGACTCTCCGAAAACATGGCTAAGATGGCAGAGACCTTCAATGATCTTCTCAAAAAGAGCGATGAATTCGGGAAGGCGAACGGGAAGCCATCCCGTCCCGGAGGGGAATTGCGGAACATGATCCGCAGGCATACCGATGAGTTGACCCGTGCCGGTTTCTCGATTGACGATGAAGGTTTTCTGACAGCACCAGTGGCAGAGGACAGTGATTCACTGTTCCCGCCGGTAGGCTTTGTATCAGAGCTGGAAGAGAAAGCAGAAGAGATGAGCATGAATCCGATGGAGTACGTGGAACAGAAGGTGTACAGTTACGGTCACCTGGCTGGAAATGACATCGGACCTGCCTACGAAAATTCGTTATATAGTGGAATGCTATTCAATTCTTACTGCTGATACAAGGATCGTGAGAAGCGACGAGAACGAAAGGCGTCGCGTGGCAGCAGGCGAATACGAGGGGCCTGTTGCAGGGAACTCCCGGGGTGGTTTGCCCCGGGAGCTCTTCTTTCACCGAAAACACTTCTTTATTAAAGAAGAAAGATTTTTCAAAAAAACCTTGACGGAGTCCTTCTCTTATGCTATACTATGCGGGCAAAGAGTTTTAGGTCTCTTTTTTTTGTGCTCAAAAAAAGAACGGAGGTGACGTGATGCGTACAAAGATCACTTTGGAGTGTACCGAGTGCAAACAGCGCAACTACGATACGACCAAAGAGAAAAGAAACCATCCGGACAGAATGGAAACAAAAAAGTATTGTCGATTCTGCAGGAAGCATACGCTCCATAAGGAGACGAAGTAATCGGAAAGGATGTGTATCGAGTGAGTGAAGAAAGAACCGCAAAACCGGGCTTTTTCAAGAATCTGAAAGCGGAGTTCAAAAAGTGCACCTGGCCGAAGAAGGACGAACTGGCCAAGCAGTCGGTACTGGTAATCCTGGTATCGGTGCTCCTGGGTGTGTTGATCGCCGGATTTGACTGGGCGATCCGTTTGGGACTGACCGCAATGAATATTGTTTCATAATTCGTTAGGAGGATTCGATGGCTGAAAAAGCACAGTGGTATGTCGTTCACACCTACTCGGGTTACGAGAACAAGGTGAAGGATGACATTTTAAAAATGATCAATCACCGCAGCATGGAGGATCAGATTCTCGATGTGATGATCCCGACACAGACCGTGTCCGAGGAGAAGAACGGAAAGAAAAAGGAATCCGAGAAAAAGATGTTTCCGGCATATGTTCTGGTCAAGATGATCATGAATGAGCAGACATGGTATGTTGTGAGAAACACCCGCGGTGTAACAGGTTTCGTAGGACCGGGTTCTAAGCCGGTGCCGCTGACCGAGGAGGAGGTTAAGTCCCTGAGCATGATCGCTGAGGCGACGGTATCACCGTTCTCCGTCGGGGATCACGTAGTGATCAACGATGCGATGTGGCAGGATAAGGTCGGTGTGATCTCTGAGATTCACCCGGCTGAGGGAACCGCAGTCGTCATGATTGAGATGTTCGGCCGAGATACACCGGTTGACTTCAATCTATCGGAATTGGAGAAGGTTTAATTAAGGAGGATTATCATGGCTAAGAAAGTCGAAGGATATGTGAAACTGCAGATCCCGGCAGGTAAGGCCACACCGGCACCGCCGGTTGGACCGGCGCTGGGACAGCACGGTATCAATATCGCAGAGTTTACAAAACAGTTTAATGCACAGACACAGGGACAGGACGGAATGATCATCCCGGTTGTCATCACGGTGTATGCAGATCGAAGCTTCAGCTTCGTAACAAAGACACCGCCGGCCGCTGTTCTTCTCAAGAAGGCAGCAAAGATCCAGTCAGGATCGGGTGAGCCGAACAAGAAAAAGGTTGCCAAGGTAACAAAGGACGACCTCAGACAGATCGCGGAGACAAAAATGCCGGATCTGAACGCAGGCAGCATTGAGGCGGCAATGAGCATGATCGCCGGTACTGCACGCAGTATGGGTATCGAAGTCGAGGATTGATTCGAACCCGTGTAACATATGTTTTTGAAGCGCAAAAATGACCTAACTCGAGAAATGGACGTTGTGGGAGGCAGTGAGAAGCTGCCGCCAACACCACTAGGAGGTAAGTATAATGAAACACGGAAAGAAGTATAATGAGGCTGCTAAGCTGGTGGATCGTACCACACAGTACGAAGTAGCCGATGCCGTTGCTCTTGTAAAGAAGACAGCGGTTGCCAAGTTCGATGAAACCGTAGAGGCTCATGTACGTCTGGGTGTCGATGGACGTCATGCTGACCAGCAGGTACGTGGTGCGGTTGTACTTCCGCACGGAACCGGTAAGCAGGTTCGCGTTCTGGTTTTCGCAAAGGGTGATAAGCTTTCTGAGGCAGAGGCTGCCGGCGCTGATCATGTAGGTGGCGAGGAGCTGATCCCGAAGATCCAGAATGATGGCTGGTTCGAGTTTGATGTCGTTGTAGCTACCCCGGATATGATGGGTGTCGTTGGTCGTCTCGGTCGTGTACTCGGACCGAAGGGCCTCATGCCGAACCCGAAAGCCGGTACGGTTACCATGGATGTTGGCAAGGCTGTTGAGGATATCAAGGCAGGTAAGATCGAATATCGTTTGGACAAAGCCAATATAATCCATTGCCCGATCGGACGCACCTCTTTCTCTGAGGAGCAGCTGACCGAGAACTTCGATACACTTATGGATGCTCTGGTTAAGGCTAAGCCGGCCAGCGCAAAGGGACAGTACTTTAAGTCGGTGACCATCGCGAATACGATGGGCCCGGGTATCAAGGTAAGTCCGGTTAAGTACGCATAAGAAACGTTACCTAAAAATCAAAAAGCCACTTGGATATATAATCCAAGTGGCATTTTGATTTGGTTGTGTTTATAATTTTGTTGAAAACACGGCGGAATCGTGATAATATGTGAGCGTAGGTATTTGAGTTGTAGTTGCCCCGGGAGGGTCTGGTAAATAAAGGAGGACGGGTAGTGATGAAGAGCGGATGGATGAGACGCGGCTTGGCGCTGCTTGTAGTTATTGGATTGGTGCTCGCAGTTGGCGGGGTGATCCCGAGCGACCTGACAAAGAAGTCCTCGGCGGCATCAACCGGCAACCTGGTAGCGGATGCAAATGGATACTATATCATTCAGACATTTGAGGATCTCATTGAGATGAAGGGCATGATTGAGGGGAAATCCGGTAGTAACGGAAACAATAGTTTTGATTATACCGGTGCCGCTCAGCCAAATGCCAAGTTTAAACTTTCGAATAGTCTTGATGAAATTAGCTTTTCGAGTACGGCTGCCTGGGAGCCGATCAGTGGGTTTAGGGGTGAATTGATCGGAAATCCCAGTAATCCAAATGGTGTTTTTACATTATCCGACTTTCGGATTAGCCTTGATAGCGACCATACATCGGGTGTAGGATTCTTTGACGAGATCGACGGAGCAACGATAAAGAATATAAGATATGCTAACTGTTCTATCGATTATGATTGGTTTAATCTGGGAAGCAATCCCAAACCGTTTTCCGGTAATTCTCCGATAACGGTAAGTGATATTGGTAATGTGGCCGGTCGGATAAAAAACAGTATCCTTGAGAATGTTGCAGTTGAATACTTTTTGGTGGATCAAACTGCGAACATGTCTACGCTTCCGGCGGGCGTTGCTATAGAGTTTACCAATGTTGGCGCAGTGGCAGGAAGTATAGACAATAACTCAACAACGAGCGGAGTAAGTATCGCAAACCTTGCAGTCAATGTATCCGGTATTACAATCCAGAATCAGGGTACGGCTGATGCGCTGATCACGGCGGGTATGACTCCGCCGACTCCGACGCCATCCCCTACACCGACGCCGACACCGACCCCAACACCGGTTCCGACGCCGACTCCTGTGCCGGATCCGCCGAAGGAGGGTGATATCCTCCAACAGGGGGGCGCGCGCTTCGAGGTGTTTGAGGATCATACGGTAGGCTTTATCGGGATGGTCAACAAGTGGGTAACCAGTGTGACACTGCCGGACACTGTCCGGTCGAGGAGCGGCGATGTATATCGTGTGACGAGGATCCTGGAGCGATCCTTTGCCGGGTGCACCCGATTAAAGACCGTCCGTTTTGGCGCAAACATTGAGGTGGTGGAGGCGAATGCTTTCCGCAACTGTATCGCGCTGAAGAGCTTCGTCAGCTCACCGGTGCTGCGGATCATCGAAGACAGTGCCTTTTATAACTGTATCCAGTTGAAAAAGGTTGTTCTCCCTCAAACGATAGAAAAGCTGGGGAACAGCTGCTTTAAGAACTGTATCCGTATGACGGAGGCAAACATCGGCGTAAAGGAAACCGCGCTGAAGGCGGCGCTCGCGGGCTCGGGTGTAGCGATCCAGTCGACGATGCTCGCCTACGACGGAGATATCGAGATCCAGCAGGAGGGCCAGGTGATCAACATCACCATCGGCGCGAGTGCTTTTGAGAACTGTGCGGCCTTGCGCAAGGTTATCATCAACTGTCAGGTGCAGAAAATCGGCAACTCGGTATTCAGTATGTGTAAAAAGCTGATCGCGATCATCGTTTACTCAAAGCAGTTGAAAACCGTCGGTAAAAAAGCCCTGACCGGGGTGCACGACTGCAAGATCTCCGTTCCGAAGATCAAGCTGAAGCCGTATAAGAAGCTTTTCAGCAACCGCGGCCAGGGGAAAAAGGTCGTTGTCATAAAATTATAGAAAATACTTGACATTGCACGCGTTATATGTTAGAGTGGTCGTCGTGAGAAAAATAACAGTCTGCCGTAGACAGCAGGTGCAAAGCATGGATGCCTATGTGTTCATGAGCACAAGTGACGAGGTCACGCCTGCCGAGGGGGATGTCGAAGATGAGTATAACGCGTGCGCGTATATATAACATGAGACTCCTTAAGTTCGTCTGCGGATGTGCAGATGAACTTATTTTTTTCAAAAAATATAAAAGGAGGAAAAAGATCTCATGGCAAAAGTCGAATTGAAAAAGCCGATCGTAGACGAGATCAAGGGCTATGCTAATGACGCCAAGGGCGCTGTGCTGGTTGACTATCGTGGACTCACGGTAGAGCAGGACGTACGTCTTCGTCGTCAGCTGCGTGAGGCAGGCGTGGTTTATAAGGTATATAAGAACACCATGCTTCACCTGGCTTTTGAGGGAACCGACTATGATCAGCTCGACAAGCATCTGGAAGGACCGACAGCAATCGCATTCGGTATTGACGATGAGACAGCACCGGCAAGAATTCTCAACAACTTTGCGAAGGAAGCCGAGGCACTCGAGTTCAAGGGCGCTGTTGTAGGTGGAACCTACTACGATGCGGATGGCATCAAAGAGCTGGCGAAGATCCCGTCAAGAGACGAGTTGATCTCCAAGTTGCTTGGAAGCTTGCAGTCACCGATCACCAACCTGGCTCGCGTTCTGAATCAGATCGCAGAGAAGGGCGGAGAATCTTCTGCTGACGCAGAAGCTCCGGCTGAGGAGACAGCAGCTGAGGAAGCACCGGCAGCTGAGGAAGCAGCACCGGCTGAAGAGGCTGAGGCACCGGCAGCTGAAGAGGCTCCGGCTGAGGAAGCAGCTGAAGAGGCACCTGCTGAAGAAGCAGCAGAAGAGTAAGAAAGTAATTAATTAGGCAACCGGACATGCTCCGGAATATGAATGGAGGAAATATTCATGACTACACAGGAATTTATCGACGCTATCAAAGAGATGAGCGTTACCGATTTGAACGAGCTGGTTAAGGCTTGTGAGGAAGAGTTTGGCGTATCTGCAGCAGCTGGTGTTGTTGTAGCAGCAGCAGGTGGTGACGGCGGCGCAGCAGGCGGCGACGACAAGGATTCGTTCGACGTAGAGCTGACAGACGTTGGCGGCGCAAAGGTAAAGGTTATCAAGGTTGTTCGCGAGATCACCGGTCTTGGCCTCAAGGAGGCAAAAGAGCTGGTTGACGGCGCGCCGAAGATCGTTAAAGAGGGCGCTACCAAAGAGGAAGCAGACCAGATCAAAGAGAAGCTCGAGGCAGAGGGCGCTAAGGTTACTCTTAAGTAAGAAATGCCACCAACCTATACACAAACACAAAGCAGGAGATACCACGCGGTATCTCCCGCTTTTATTTATTAGAATATGTCCGGCGGGAACAGAGCCATTTAAACTGTCCGGCGAGGCGCCTGTCGCGAACGCCACTGCGCAGCGTACGTATTATGTACGCGTGCAGTGCTGCGTTCGGGAATGGCGGAAGCGTAGCGCCGAGCGGACAGTTTAGAATGGCTCGTTTACTCCGCCGGAAAGTTTTTAAAAAAAAGTCTTGACACGTATGTTGATTTGTGTTAAGGTATAGGTTGCACTATTGTGTAAAGTAGGGAACTAGGCCCTACATATTAGTAATAATCACAGTTCTGCAAAATAAACAAGGAGTGTATCATCGATGGAAAAAAACAGGATACGCCCAATCAATGTGGGCAAACGTGTCAGGATGAGTTACTCAAAACAGCGAGAAGTCTTGGAGATGCCGAACCTGATTCAGGTACAAAAGGACTCCTATGACTGGTTCCTCAACGAGGGACTGCAGGAGGTATTCCGGGATATCTCGCCGATTACGGACTTCAATGGGGCGCTCAGCCTCGAGTTCGTGAACTTCGAGCTTTGTCGGGACGAGGCGAAGTACACGATCGAGGAATGTAAAGAAAGAGACGCTACATACGCAGCACCGCTCAAGGTGACAGTCCGTCTGATCAACAACGAGACCGAGGAGATCAGTGAGCATGTGATCTTTATGGGAGACCTGCCACTGATGACCCGCACCGGTACCTTTGTGATCAATGGAGCAGAACGTGTTATCGTCAGCCAGCTGGTCCGTTCTCCGGGTATCTACTATGATATCGCCAAGGACAAATACGGAACCGAGCTTCTGTCTGCAACGGTAATCCCGAACCGTGGTGCATGGCTGGAATACGAGACCGATTCATCAGAGGTCTTCTATGTAAAGGTGGATAGAAATCGTAAAGTACCGATCACGATTTTGATCCGCGCTCTTGGTGTGTCCACCAACGAGGAAATCATCGAGATGTTCGGTGAGGAGCCAAAAATCCTCGCGAGTCTGGAAAAAGATACCGCTCAGAACTCTGACGAGGGTATCATTGAGCTGTATAAAAAGCTCCGTCCGGGCGAGCTTCTCTCCGTAGAGAACGCATTCAGCCTTTTCAACTCGATGTTCTTTGACGTACGTCGTTACGACCTGGCAAAGGTGGGACGTTATAAGTTCAATAAGAAACTCGCTTTCCGCAACCGCATCGCAGGCCTGGTACTCGCAGAGGACGCTGTCAGCACAGAGACCGGCGAGGTGATCGCTGAGGCCGGCACACTCGTAACCGAGGAGCTGGCAGATCAGATCCAGTATGCAGCAATCCCGTACGTTATGGTTGACGTAGAGCTCGAGGAGAGAACCGTATCCGAGAGCGGTGAGGGCGAGACCGTATCGATGGTTCACCGTGTCGTAAAGGTTCTTTCCAATATGATGGTAGACCTGAACGCATTTTTACCGAAAGCAGATAAAGAGGAGCTCGGCATCACCGAGGAGGTATACTACCCGGTACTTAAAGAGATCCTCGAGGAGAATAAAAAGCAGGCGGATCGCATCGAGGCAGTCCGTCGTCGTGTCGCTGATCTGATTCCGAAGCATATCACCAAAGAGGATATTTTTGCTTCGATCAACTACAACATCCACCTGTCCTACGGGATCGGAAACAAGGACGATATCGATCACCTCGGTAACCGTCGTATCCGTGCGGTCGGAGAACTTCTCCAGAACCAGTACCGCATCGGCCTTTCCCGTATGGAGCGTATGGTACGTGACCGTATGTCCACACAGGATATCGAGGGTATCTCGGCACAGTCACTGATCAACATCAAGCCGGTGACCGCTGCGGTTAAGGAGTTCTTCGGAAGCTCCCAGCTGTCCCAGTTCATGGATCAGAACAACCCGCTGTCCGAGCTGACACATAAGCGTCGTCTTTCCGCGCTGGGTCCGGGCGGTCTTTCCCGTGATCGTGCCGGATTCGACGTGCGAGATGTCCACTACTCACACTACGGACGTATGTGCCCGATTGAGACGCCGGAGGGACCGAACATCGGTCTTATCAACTCCCTGGCATCCTATGCAAAGATCAACCAG
>JAZASH010000059.1:0-10916 GCA_036343395.1 Eubacterium sp.
AGGGCGAGAAGGTTGACATCGGTACAGCGACGCTGGAGGCCTTGGGGATCAAGGACTTTGATGTCACATCAAACGACCCGGCAAAGAACTCCGTATCCATTATCGACAATGCTTTGGAGCAGGTATCCTCCACACGCGGTAAGGTCGGTGCCCAGTACAACGCGATGGATTATGTATCCCAGTACAATGCGATCGGCCAGGAGAATCTGACCAGTGCCACCAGCCGGATCGAGGATGCAGATATCGCCGAGATGGCATCGAAGCTGTCAAAGGAGAATCTCCTCCAGACCTATCAGATGATGATGCAGAAAAAGCAGCAGGAAGAAGAGAGCAAGCAGTTTGGAGCATTGTTTTAAGTCATGAAAACAAAAACAACTTTTTGCAAGAATCAGCGCCTCTGGGCGCTGATTCTGTGTTTAGCGCTGACGATGGGCGTTTTGGCCGGATGTGATCTCCAAAAGATGGAGAATCCGTCCAAGCCTGAAAAGACAGCGGCAGAAAAAACAGAGAAAAAAGAGGAGCAGGATGAGCCGGAGTCCACACCGTTGGAGCCGCAGATCCTGGTTTATTACGATGCCGAGGGGAACCGCTTTGAGATGGTGCTTGACGATCGAGTGGGTCGCCATGAGTACGACTGGTCAAAGCTCGAGCACACGACCGGAAGTCCGAAGAAGGTAGCCGGTTACGACGACGGCACCTATACGATCCGTCAGGGCGTCGACGTCTCGCATCACAATGGTGAGATCGACTGGAAAAAGGTAAAAAAAGCCGGCTATGAGTTTGCGTTTTTACGTCTCGGTTATCGTGGCTACGGAAAGGAAGGGAAGCTTTTAGTCGACCGAGAATTTCAGAGCAGCTTTAAGAGGGCCCGCGCGGCCGGGATCGATCTGGGTGTGTACTTTTTCTCCCAGGCGATCAACGAAAAAGAAGCAATCCAGGAGGCGAAGCTGGTCCTGCGCGAACTGAATAACTCCAAGCTGGAGCTCCCGGTCGTCTACGACCCGGAGTACATCCGCGATGACGAGGCCCGCACGGATAATGTGACCAAAGAGCAGTTTACCAAAAACACCCTCGCCTTTTGTAAGGTAATCAAAAAGGCCGGCTATCAACCGGCCATTTACAGCAACTTATATTGCGAGGATCACATGTTTGATCTGTCTCAGCTCGAGGAATATCCCCTCTGGTACGCCGACTACAAACCCGAACCTCAAACCCTCTATCGCTTCACTTACTGGCAGTACTCGGAATCCGGCAAGGTTCCGGGAATTCACGGAAGCGCTGATCTAAATGTAGAATTCATAAGGAAGTAGAATAAGAAGATGCACAATAAGAATTCTGACGAGGGACTTTCGCTAAGCGCAGACGAGCGTAGCGAGTCGTGAGCGGTCCCGAGTGGAATTACTTATTGTGCATCTTCGACTACATGATTCTGTTTGTACTTGCGTCCATCACCATCTCCGAGATCCTGCGCACCTCATCTTCGGCACTCTCAAAGGCCCTCACGATCTCTGCATCGAAGTGGCTTCCGGCGCCCTCGTGGATGATGGACATCGCCTTCTCAAAAGGCATACCCTCTTTATAACTACGCTTAGACACGAGCGCATCAAACACATCCGCTACCGCCATGATACGCGCGGACAGCGGGATATCCTCACCGGAAATCCCCATCGGATAGCCGGATCCATCCCATTTTTCATGATGATACAAGGCGAGGTTTTTCGCCTCTCTCAGATAGCCGGTATCCGGTACCAGCTCGATCGCGCGATCGAGGATCTCGGCGCCGGCTGTCGTATGCTCTTTCATTACGGTAAACTCGTCGTCGCTCAGACGTCCCGGCTTGTTGAGGATCGCATCCGGTACGTGGATCTTTCCGACGTCATGGAGCGGCGCGGAGTCGCCGACATTCTTTACAAATTCATCCGTGAGCTGATCGGCATAGATATCCATAAACTTCATCTGGTCCATGATGATCTTGACATAAGCAGCGGTCTTGCGGACATGATCGCCGGTGCACTTGTCACGGCTCTCGACGATATCGGCGAGGATCATGATCAGTCCACTCTGCATCTGCATGATCGTATCATTTTTCTTTTGTATATCCAGCATATACGCGAGGTCGTCATCCGCCATCTTGGAGACGGCGTCGTAGAGTGTCTCGACCTCGTCTCCGGTGCCGATCGCGAGCTCGTGGATCTGCTTGACGTGCTGCTCCATCGCATCATCCCGGTCGTGTGCAAAGTGACTGACACTGTACGAGATCGTATTGACCGGCAGAATGATGTGGTATTTGGTCAACCACAGACCGATCGCCAGGATCATGATAAAGAGTCCGAAAAACAGGGAGAAAAGCTTCGCTAAGAAGATCATTCCCGCGTCGTGCAGCTTCTCCATCGAGATGTCGACGCAGACGTAGCAGGCACAGTGCCCCTCCGCATCGTAAACCGGCCTGTAGACCGTCAGCAGATAGCCGTAGCGGTCTGTGTATACCAGTGGCTCGATCTCTTCACCCTCCAGAAGCTGCGGGAGATACTGCTTGAAGGTTTCCTCGATGGGGACGATCTCACCGGGCTCCGCGCCCCTGAGATCAGGCGTGTCGATATCAAAAATAACATGATAGCCATCCTCGAGGATACGGTAGACATAGACGTACTCGATGTCATCCGCGCTCTCATAAATATCGGTCAGTTTCTTTTCGATATCTTTATAGCCGGCAGCATCCGGCCCTTTTTCGATATAGTCATCCACACGCTCCGGATCGATCAGAGCACTCTCTAACGTGGCGACGGTCTGGCCGAATTCCTTTCGGTCCTCAATGGTCATATTCACATAGATCAGGTAGCTGATCAGTGTACCCGCGATCGCGATCGCAAACATCGAGGGTACCAGCACGATCAGGATCTTTGCCCGCAGGGAAAAAGACCGGATGCGCGTTTTGCGCGCGACGCGGAGCATCTCCATCGAGAGAGGCTCCTGCTTCCAGCCGGTCAGCATCATGTTTGGCCGTAGTCGGTGCGGGAAAAGTTGGTAGATCGCAAAGGCGACGTAGAAACTCACAAACTTATCCATCAGATCGATGGAAACATCTGCCACGATCTGTGACGGGAACATCCCGAGAAAGGTGTTTCGGTTAAGCCAGAAGGCCAGATCGGCCGTGATCCCCTCGGTGGCAAAGCCATAGAGGAACCATGTCAGGATCGAGCTGATCGAGCCGACGATGATACCGGTTGCCAGGATGGGAACGATGACCTTGTGGATGCGCTCGAACCAGCCGCGACGTGCAAACATCGCGGCGAAGACGGCGATCAGGATATTGATCAGGCCGTAGTAGATCGAGGGCGCATCAAAAAAGGTTTTGATCAGGTTGGTGATAAACCCGACCAGGATTCCGGGCACATAACCTCCGAGCAGGGAGGAGGCTACGGTACCGATCGAATCCCAGTAAAAAACAACGCCGGTTGTAGATGCCAGCTGTGAGCCGGCGATATTGGTCGCGATCCCGGCCAGCATCAGGCCGATGACCCAGGTCGCTTTGGATTGTTGTTTGTCAGGCATTTTATCTACCTCGCTTTGATGGTGATCTTACAGGTCGCTTTCTTTTTGCTGCCGTCCTTGGCGGTAGCGGTGACGATAACGGTGCGACCACGTCCCTTTTTCTTGGCCTTGACGACTCCCTTTGCACTGACGGAGGCGAAAGCCTTTTTATTGACTGTCCATCGTACGGCCTTATTGGTTGCGTAGGATGGAGAAATGGTTGCCTTGAGCTTAAGTGTTTTCCCCGGCTTTAACGACGCTTTGGTCCGATTCAGTTGGATCTTGGTTACCGGGTATTTGATGGCGTCGACATGGATGTCTCCCGAGTCGGCAAAGCCGGAAATATTAAGGGTACCGCCGGACAGGCAGTAATCCTTGAGGGACTCCGTGGGCTTGACCAGTGTGAGTAGTTTTTTCTTTCTCGTAAGGGCGTTATCCTTAGGAAAAAGATTGGCCAGTCGAGCGATCGCTCCGCATACATAGGGAACGCTGAACGAGGTCCCGTCGGTGAAAGTGTAGCAGCCAAAATCTCGGGGGTCCGGGTTGTCGACAGATATGGACAGATCATCGATGTAAACGGATTTACCGAGAAGTATGGAAAAGTCTATGGAAGCCAGCTTTTTCAGATCGATCGATAAATACGTACGTCCGTTGATCGCATACAGGCCGAGCGGACCACCCATACTG
Organism: Eubacterium sp.; assembly: GCA_036343395.1. Classification (GTDB taxonomy): domain Bacteria; phylum Bacillota; class Clostridia; order Lachnospirales; family Lachnospiraceae; genus Eubacterium_F. The sequence goes on from JAZASH010000059.1 coordinate 4,219, forward strand.
AGGGCGCTTGAGCTTGGTGTCCAGGTGTCTCCATCGAGCTTGAAAAGAAAGGATACATAAACCTCCTTGTTGATGTCTAAGTTGTATGAGGTTACATCATAAAAAATCTTGTAAGCATTGGGAGAAGCCGTACGGGATCGCTTAAGTTGGATCCGGGCAGAGCCGCTTTGCGGGTTGCCATAGGAATCATAATACGAGTGCGTAAATGTGACGGCCTCTTTTTCTCGCTGACTATACTCGGCATAGGCATGCAGACCGGTGTCTGACTTGTCAAAGGAATCGACAAAACGGCAGAGCTTTTTCTGTTTTTCCTTGCTGTAGGTCGTCGGTAAAAACACCGGTTCCAGGGTGGTGGTCAGGACGAATTCGCCGGGAGCAAAAAGGTCGACGCAGTCTTTTCCGAAATTGGAGAAATAAGACGGATTTCCGTCTTTATCGGAAGATCCGACGAGCAACCGGTAAGTTGGATCCAGTTCAAATGGAGAACCGTAGGTGTTCTTCGTGATCTCGGTGGACTCGTTTCCGGAGGATGCGACATAGAGGACCCCCTCCGTCCCCAGTTTTGTCAGGATTGTGTTTAGTGTCGGGAGAATCTGCGTGAACTCGTCGTACGGCTGGTTGCTGGGGTCAAAGGCAAAGGAGCAGTTCATCGCTACGATATTGACACCCAGCCGGGAGGCTTTATAAACGTATTCCATGGCAGCGATTACAGCTGCGTTGGTGCCGGACTCCTGAGGATTGCCTGTATCAAAAACTTTCAGAGACATCAGCTTGACATGCTGTGCGATGCCGGCAATGCCGACGCCGTTGTCCGCCGAAGCAGCGATGATGCCGGCAATTCTGGTCGCGTGGAAATCCTCCTCGTCGGTCGGACTGGGATCCGTATCATCGTTGACAAAATCGTATCCGTTTTTCCCCTTCAGTGAGGAGTAGGTATTGACCCATTTGCAGTCTTGTAAGTCCTCGTGGGAAAAATCGATCCCGTCATCGATGACGGCGATAACCGGCGTATCCTTGTCAGAAACGGTCGCGGTTTCTTTTTGAAATCCGACAGAGGCAGCTGCCGGGCTGGCAACCTCTGTCTTGGTATCGGGTGACGACGCAGAGGGAGATATCGGACTGTAAAACCGCTCGCCTCCCAGTGCCCACTGATCGGAAATCAGAGGATCGTTGGTCAGGGAATCCTTTTTCAGGCGACAGTTTGGGGAGACATTCGTCACGTGAGCATACGCCTCCGCCAGTGTGATCAGTGAAGCGGTATCACAGGCGGTGGAGCTAATATGAGAAACAACCATCGTGCCAAAGTGCATTACACGGTTGATATGGATACGAGGGTCATTCTTCAGAGATCCCTCATGGATTAGCGGAGAATCCTCGCCGTTTGCCAATGTCAGGGTGACGAGCGCCTCGCCGGAAAGGCAGATGCTCTCATCGATTGTGAGCTCAGATGGGGTGTCGTTGTCTGCAACACCAGTGTCTATCGTGCCTGCCGTGGACGAAACCGTACTCAGATTCAGCATGAGTGCGAGAGTCGCGATAAGGGCAATACATTTTTTCATTTTCTTCTCCTCCTGAGGAAGAATTTATCAGAACATTAAAATTTACTTGCGAAATATGTCAATTACTGTTATTATATAACATATAAGGAAAAAAATCATCAAGTTTTTCAGAATTTTGAAAAAAAGTTGGCGGGTCGAAAGATGTGCCGAAAACAGGAGGGGCTTATGATATTCGTTAAGGTCGACGATCTGAAAGCAGGGATGCGATTGGGAAAGCCGATTTACAACAAAAACGGTGTTCTTCTCTATGATCGTGACACAAAGCTTTCTATGCAGGCAATCTATGGTATCAAGAACTTCAACCTTATGGGACTCTATATTCTCGAGCCGGCAGAGCCTCTGCCGCCGATGACCGAGGATGATATCAACTTCGAGCGATTTCAGACGATGTCCGTGTTCTCGATCCGTGAGGACCTCGATCTGATCGCGTTAGGGAAAAAGGACAAGGGTCTGGACTGGCTGGTTTCCCTGGTGATTAAGAATTACTCGACCCTCGACCATAAGATCAATTTTGTACAAAGTCTCCGAAGCAGCGAGGATTTTGTTTATAAACACGTGTTGAACGTAGCGATCCTGTCAGCGCTGATCGGCGGACAGCTGGGCGTCAAGGGCGGCCGGTTGAACACGATCATCAAGGCAGCCGTGCTCCACGATATCGGGGTGACCCGACTGAACGAGGTGCCGGACGGTGCTAATGTCGATCCGGAGATCCGTCGGGTGATCAAAAACAATACTGATGACATTCTGAGAGCTTATGGCGAGTTGGACGATGAGGTCCTCAAGCTGATCTCTCAGATGCAGGAGCTCTATGTGCGTGAGGGGACCGGTGATGAGGTTCCGGAGGCACTTAAGATGAATGTCAACGCCAACATCCTTTTTGTTGCTGACACCTACGATCGTCTGACCGCGATGAAGTCCGAGACGGAGCCGACCTCAGAGATCCTGGCGATCCGACACCTGCTGGATAATGAGGACACTTATGATCCGATGATCGTAAATGCACTGGTCAAGGCAATCAACATCCTGTATCCGGGTGTGTGTGTCGAACTCGAGGTTACAAAAGAACAGATCACCGGTGAGGTTACGACACGTATTGAGAAGGGGCTCGTCATCCGTGGAAACGAGGATGCGATCTTCGAGCCGATCGTTATCGCGTTTGACTCCAACACGATGTACGACATCTCGCTCCCGACCGTGAAGTCGGAGGTGAAGATCATCGACGTTATGAAAACGATGGACAACCGTATCCAGCTGGATCACGATCTGCTGGATCAGTATGCACCGCTGGGACCGATACACGAATAAGCGGCCATCGGGACATTTTTACAGAGGATATGCCTCTCTCGGGAAACCGGGAGGGGCTTTTTTAGTCCGGAGCGATGACCTGCTTAAGAGAATACGAAATGCTGCCGATAATACTTATGCAGAACCTCGCAGCAAGGGATGAGGGGATAAGGAGGATGCGTATGGTTGTAAAAATGGACCAGCATTCCCTCACTGCAAACGGCGCGCAGTCGAGCGTGTCGGTACCGGTTGCCATGGAAGGCAGAGCGGCTGAGAAGCTCAGCGGCAGAACTACGGAGAGTATCGTACAGGCAGAGTTTGGGAATCATAAGAACCCGATGACCACCGGCACCTATGCCGAAGAAGTGGCAAAACAGTTTGATGTGAAGGAAGTAAAGTCGGATCTGGACGTGATGGATCCGGCCAATTTCATAAGCCAGTGTATGACCGGCGAGGATGCGCATGATCTCTCGGAGGAGCAGACGCCTCTGGAGGAGTATACGGCATCTTCGATGGAGCGTGCGCTCGTCCGCGTCAAGGAACAGCGCAGCGCAAAGGCCCTGTCTGCGGAGGAAGAAGCAGCAAAGATCCGCGAGACGGAGGAGTCGATCCGCGAGAAGTCGGAGGAGATCGCGATGGATGTCCGACTGATGGAGCAGATGAGTCAGGTACTGGCGGGATCAGAACTCCCGATTCGGGAGACCACTCTCGGAGATTTGAAAAAGGCGATGGACATGGCCGGAGGCGTGCGTGCTTTCGGTGATGTTGCGATACAATACATGGTAGCAAACGAAACCGCGGTGACTCCGAAGTCGATCCAGGACAGCCTTTATGGGTCCGGGACGGCGATGGTCGGCAAGCCGGAGGCATCGGCTGAGATGACGACGGACGATGTTCTGTTGGCACAGCCGGATCCGTCTCGTCAGGATGGATTCGATGAGGTGCGTCCGCAGATCGAGGAGAGACTGCAGGCGGACGGACTGCCGGTATCGGAAAAGGAGCTCGATACCGCCCGCTGGTTATATCAGAATGAATTACCGGTAACCCCTGAGAACATATCGCAGGTGGATACGGTCAATCAGCTCCGCGAGCTGGATACCGAGACCCTGCTCGAGAGACTGGTTTCGGAAATGGAGGACGGGCTTCGTGCTGAGTCGGCGGATCTGTCCCATATGAGTCGTGAGGAGGTCGGACGCCTCGTAGAGAAGCTGGTGCAGACGGACGACGCGACCGTGCGCAGAGCGTATCCGGAGGATCCGGCGACGGCGAGACGGCAGCTCGAGGAGATCCGCCTGACGATGACGGTGGCAGCGGCCAGAGAGATGAGCAAGCTCGGTGTGACGATCGATATCGGTAACCTCGAGGAGATGGTCGATACCCTGCGCGCGTACGAGCAGCAGGCCAAGGAGTCCCTGCTCTCCGAGGCGATGCTCGAGGCGACGGATGCTAACCGTGAGATGCTGGGTGGCACGCTCGATGCCGCGGAAACCGTACTGGCGGCACCGGTTGAACTTTTGTCATACACTTTTGAGAGTAGACAGACAATTACCTTTGAGGCACTGGCTTCCGAGGGACGTTCTCTGATCGCCGGCTATCAGGCTCTGACATCCGGGGAGGTGGCAGCAACCGCGGATGGGGCGACAAAACCGGTACAAAACGACATTTTCCGTAAGATGGAGCAAGTTTATGAGGCGGTAGGGACTGAGGTTCGCTCCGATCTGGGCGACTCGATCCGCAAAGCCTTTGGCCATATGGACTCTCTTCTCGATGAGATGGGTCTGCCGCAGACACCGGAGAATGAGAGAGCGGTCCGCATCCTGGGCTATAACCGGATGGAGATCACCGAGGCATCCATCCGCGAGATGCAGACCTACGATAACCGTGTGAATACTCTGATGGATGCGATGAAACCTCAGGTTGTCAAAAGGATGATCGAGGAAAACATCAATCCTCTGGAGCTGTCTCTCTCCGAGCTCGAGGAGCAGGTGGGACGGATTCGTGAGGAGGTCAATACCGAAGACATCGCTTTCTCCAGATTTTTATGGAAATTGGATAAGCAAAAGGATATCTCCGCCGAGGAGCGTGAGAGTATGATCGGGATCTATCGTCTGCTCGACAAGATCGAGAAGAGCGACGGTGCCGTGATCGGTCAGCTGGTCAACGAGGGGCGTGACCTCTCGCTGAAAAATATGCTCGAGGCGACCCGGACCAGGAAAAAGGGCCATATCGATGCCGAGGTATCGGAGGAGTCCGGCGCAACAGAGCGTGTCAGCACAAAGGGGACCGCGATCGACGCACAGATCCTCTCGGCGTTTACCGCCAGTGAAATGCCGGGACTCAAAGCTGTCCTCTCGCCCAAGGCAATGGCAGCCTTTGCCGGAGATGTGGAGCAGATGACACCGGAGGAGCTGATGGAGCTGTGCGCGGAGCACGGGGAGACAGATGGCGAGATGGCACCGTACTACGAGGAGATGGCAGAGGATGTCCGCCGTACGATGGAGGAGCTCGATGCGCAGACGATGACATTTTTACAGGAACTCGAGCTGCCGGAGACCATCCGTAATGTGATCTCCGCGGATGACTTTATCCGTCAGCAGATGAAGGATGTGCGGGAACTCTGGACAGAGGAAGAGTCCGAGGATGTGGTGGAGAACTTCGATGATCCGGAGGGACTCACAGCAGCCTATGAAAGAATTGAAAAAAATCATCAGGACAGTATTGAGAATCAAAAGGAATCTGACGATATAACAGTTGACGGGATCAAAGCTTCGGCAAGGATGGCCGGGCACATATCCTTTTTCCGGTCGATCCGCCGGTATCAGATGTACGAGGTACCGATCATGACGGAAAGAGGCGTCCTGGATTGTAACGTCACGATCCGCAGCGGCGAGGAGAAGGCGCGCGGAACCGTGGAGATCACGGTGGATTCGGACGAACTGGGACGACTTCAGGCGACATTTAAGCTTGCGGGGAACAAGGTGAGCGGATTTGTCACAGCGGAGAGACAGGACAGTATCGAGGCTTACGAGCAGATGCTGTCGGGACTGGAAAAGGATTTGGGAGAGATCGGTTTTACAACGGATGGTAATCGCCTGTTACAGGGCAATCGGAATTCTCTTCATGTAGGTGATGCGGCAGAAGGCGCGACCAATCAGGATCTGTATCGGATCGCAAAGTGCTTTTTGCAGAGCATCAGGAAATGACATTAAGGTAAGGGGGAATTCCATATGAAGGTAAATAATAATATCGAGGCTCAGAGAGCCAACTTCAATCTCAATGCGGTACAGAGGAGACTCACCTCATCAACCAACCGCCTTTCCAGTGGATATCGAATCGTAAAAGCAGCGGATGACGCAGCCGGTATGGCCATCTCTCACAAGATGCATGCGCAGATCCGCGGTCTTATGCGCGCCTCGGAGAACGGCTCCGATGGTATCGCGTTTATCCAGACGACAGAGGGTGCGCTGAACGAAGTCGAGAATATGCTTCAGCGCTGCCGTGAGCTTTCCGTGCAGGCAGCTAACATGGGTACCACGACGATCGAGGATCGTGTGGCTATCCAGCAGGAGATCGACCAGCTGCGTACCGAGATCGATCGTATCTCTCGGGATACCGAGTTCAACACGATGACCGTGCTCGACGGAACCTGTACGAGACAGTCGACCTCCAGCAATGTCAATGTGAAACTGATCTCTGCTTCGGATGATGTGAAGTTGACGGATTACAATCTGAAGGTGACAACACAGCCGACCCGCGCCAGAGAGACGGTGGCTTTCCCAACCGGCGATATGACGCAGAAGGTCAACGCGAGCGGAACTATCTATATGAATGGTATCGGGATCGGTATCAGCGAGG
>JAZASH010000060.1:0-10480 GCA_036343395.1 Eubacterium sp.
CGTCCCGCACTGCGTCCGCAGGAACTCCTCCACCGTACCCGTGGACAACGGATAAAACTCCATCGTCAGACAACGGGACTGGATCGTCGGCAACAGCTCGGAAATATTGCTGGTCAAAAGCAGGATCACCGCATACTCCGGTGGCTCCTCCAGCGTTTTGAGCAGGGCGTTTTGCGTAGCCTCGTTGAGCCGCTCTGCCTCCGGGATGATGTAGATCTTATAGGGGCTCGAGTAGGGTCGGATATCGATCGTCCCGATCAGCTGCTCACGGATCTCCGCGATGGAGTAGTCCGTCCCCGCATGTGTCACCCAGATCACATCGGGGGCGTTGCCCGACTCGATCTGCCGACAGGCGATGCATTCTTTACATGGCTTCTCATGGCCTTTTTCGTCCTGGCACTGGAGCCCGGCCGCAAAGGTCTTTGCCATGGTCTCCTTTCCGACACCGATATCTCCGTCAAAAATATAGGCGTGGAAGGGGTTTTTCTTTTTTATGGCCTCCGTAAGGTGATCCTTGATCTCCTCGTGGCCTACGATCTCTGAAAATGAAAACATAGCTACCACCATTCCGGAGCGTCTGCCATGGGCGCTCCTTTTTTTGATATGCACGATATCCGACCGATCAGGTCACGATATCTAACAGCAGTCCTCGGATCTCATCGACCTTGTCCAGGATGGCGAGTGCGTCCTTTTCGTCGTTCAGGAGCTCTCCCGCCAACTCGTCGAGAGCGGCATCCACCCGCTTGATCATCCCGTAAACGCGATGGCGTCCGCGGCGGTCAAGGAAGTTCTCACGGGAGAACTTGTGCGAACGGTTGACGACCTCGTTTAAAAACTCCTTGATCAGGGCACGGTAGTGCTTCATATCGCGGATGTCCATGTGCTTGCCGAGCTTTTTGCCCTGCTGGGTGATCTCTTTCATCATCCCTTCCAGGCGCTCTGCCAGACCGTCTTCCTCGATTTTGGACATCAGGGTGAACCGGAACTGATCGTCCGAATTCTGAACCTGCTTCGCCTCCGGGGTCTGATTTACCTGCTGCATCGAATCGATGCGGATCTGGTCCATGCGATCACCTCCTCGTGCCTGATAGAAAAACCCATACTCCTCTATGGGTATCTAAACTATTATACCATAAATATTCTGTTCTCGCAAGTCATATTACCCTCGCAGGATCGCCTCGATCTGCTCGACGGCTTCCTCCAGATCGCGGTTGATGACGCGGCGTGTGATACCGTCCTGCGCCAGTCGCTCCTCCGAGAAATCCTCATCGTCCGCCAGGTATCGGCGGCAAACCTCGGAGATGCAGGGTGTTTCCTCTTTTTTCTCGCGTCCCAGCGCGCGCTCGATCCGGGTGACGTCGTCGACCTCGATATAGATCGGGATCACGCAGTCCCCGCCAAAGTAGTCCCGGATCTGCTCGTAGCCCTCGAGCGTCGTGATCATGATGTGATCATCCTCGCCCTCCAGCTGCTCGTCCGCTGCCGTAAAGTAATACCAGTCCCCGCGCATCGTGTGATAGCAGCGGCTCTCGATAATCTTTTTCTCGTTCTCCATCGTATGCATCGTCGTTTCGTCAACGAAGTGGTACTCCTCGCCCTCCTGCTCGCCCTCGCGGATTGGGCGTGTCGTATACGGGATCACCGGGAGCAGCTCCGGATGGCGTTCGCGGATCCGGGCGTAGAGCGTGTCCTTGCCGGTCGCACTTTTCCCCATGACGATGTACAGGTTTCCTTTCATATGGCTCCTTCTTTCCAACCCCTGCGGCTTTTTCCCGCCTGCGGGGCATGTTTATATCATCGATAACGATGCCAGGCGTTTCAACGTCTCCGGCATATCGCCGGGGCCTGTCATCATGATCACATAGTTTTCCTCTACCCGCTCCGGCTCGATCCGCTGCCCCAGGAGCTGTCCGGCCAGTGTCGGACCGTCTCCGAGCAGGATCAGCTTTGACGGATCCCGTCCGTCCGGCGGAAGCAGATCCATCCCCGATCGGTGCGAGCCGTCTGAACGCTGACGGGTTTTGGCCGCCGCCTCGTAGATCTTTTTGAGTCCCTTATCGTACTGGCGGAAGGCGGCGATACCCTGTCGTTCCTGCCAGCTTAAGCACTGGTCGATGGATGCCATCAGGACGTAGGACGGTGAACTCGTGATGAAGGTGTCATGCCAGTTCATCACCGTCTCATCGCTCACGCGGTCGCTCATACGGTGCAGGACAGCGGTCTGTGTTAACGCCGGGAGTGTTTTATGCAGGCTCTCGATGACGAAGTCCGCACCGAGCATCGTGGCGGGCTTGGGCCAGTCGAGTGTCAGACCTGCCGTACGCGCTGCCAGTGTCAGATGCGCCCCGTGTGCCTCGTCCACGATCAGGATCGTGCCGTAGTGATGGACGATGTCCGCGATCGCTTTGATATCGCTCACCACACCCTCATAGGTCGGGGAGGTGATCACGATCGCCGCAGGTGTCCGACCGGCAGATGCCAAGTGCTTAAACAGATCCTCTACGTCCTCAGGACGGATCGGTCCGGGGATACGGGCGTCGCCGTCCATATCCGGTCGTACGATGCGGACGGATTTGAGGCCGAGCAACTCCACGGCATGCGGAACCGAGCGATGACAGTTGGCATCAGTCACGATCACATCACCGCGTCGGCAGGACGAGGCGATCGCGATCATGTTGCCGGAGGTGGAGCCGTTGACGAGGAGGTAGGTGCTTCTCGTCTCGTAGAACTGACGGAAGCGTTCCATCAGCTCGCGGATTACACCGGTGGGGTGATGCAGGTCATCCATGCCTTCGACTTCCGTGATGTCGATCGCGTAGGGGTTTTCCATGCGGAAGGCGGGGTTGCGTTTGTGGCCGGGCATGTGGAGCGGCGTCATGCCGCGCATGATGTATTGCTGTAAGGATTGATAAAGGGTCATGGAACCTCCTGTGTGGCACAACCGCTTGGAGCGCGGCAGAGTGCACAGCCGCTTGGAGCGCCTCTCCACGCTGATTGTTTTGTTAGTTCAATTGCTTATATACTGTGTAACAGCCGAAACAGGTCATAATCGTGAGTAACAGGACGGCCGCGGCCATGATTAGTGAGTAATCGGTGGCGAGGCCGACTTGTAGGATGGCGAAGGGGAAGATGGCGAGGGCCTGGAGAAGGACCGTCAGGGGGATGAGGCCCTCGGTGCGTTTTTCGTACCAGGCGAGGTCCTGCTTCTCCTTATTTTTGATATGCGCCATCTTTTGTTTGGACAGGATGTCCTTGGTCTTATGGATCGACATGTAGATCAGCACGCCGAGTGCGATCTGGAGGAACATGATCAGGATGTGAAAGAGTCCCTCGGAGACGATCTCAACGACCGATCTGCCGGCGAGTGCCGTGACTGCTTTTTGCTGCGCGTCGCGGGTTGCCTGCTCTGCGATCGGCTGCAGGTACGAGGCTAGCCCGTTTTGGTTGACCGTTAATGCGACCGAAAGATAGGTCGTCATCGATACCGCACCGTAAGCAACCGCATAAATGCCGCCTTTTCCGATCAGCATCAGCAACGCGTTCTCACGTCCCTCTCGACCGACCATCCCGTAGCGAAGCAGGATCCAGGTTGCGAACGTCATCATGATCGCCGTGATGAGCGCCACATAAAGTGCCGTGTAGACCGGATGGATGTCCGGATTGATAAACTCACCGAGCCCGAGCCAGACCACGAAGATCATATCGAGAAGATACTTCCCGGCGACCACCATAAATCCACCGAGACATCCGACGAAAAAGGATACCAGCTTTGGCTTATGAGTCATATAAAAACGGACAAAAAACACAATCGGAAGCAATACGATAAGCGCAAGCATCACGATAAACGTTGTGATCTGTTCACTGGAAAACACAATATCTGTCATAATCAACTCCTAATTTCTTACTCCTTAACAACAACACGAGGCGTCCTTAACAGGGCGCCCCATGTATATTTCGTATCTTCATCAGAAGCCATAGGTCCTATACTGACCGATGGAGTTCAGGTAATCCTGCAAACGTCCGGTTCGGATCGCATTCATCAGACGCTCAAACTCACCGGAAGTCACAAACCAGATGATATAAATCACAGACAATGATACCCCGACGATACCCAGGATCAGACCGGCTGTCGTAAGGCCGCTCGACCCGTTTTTCTTACGATCAGATGCCGCTACACAGATCGCTGCGATACCGCATCCGGCACCGACAAAGAACGTACAACAGCACACGACGGACACAATACCGAGGATCAGGGATACGATCGCGCTCGCCGATGCCGGCTTGGAACCGTTTCCCTGTGCGACGTAGGCTGCCTGCGGTCCCGGCGTCCCGTACGGCTGTGCGCCACCCGGAGCTGTACCCTGTGCGTAGCCCGCTGCCGCTCGCTCCTCCGCAAACGGATCCTCCTGCGTCTGCACCGGCTCCTCTACGATCGGCGTCACCGGTGTCTCCACCGTTTCCTCCACCGGCGGCTCTGTCTTTACCACCTCCGGTTGGATTGTCTCCTCAACCGGTACGATCGGAAGTCCGCAGTTCCTGCAAAACTTCGCATTATCTTCATTTTCTGTTCCACACTCTCTACAAAACATGGCTCTCTCCTTTCAGGCCGTATGCGTACGATGTTCCGTGCACCGGCATCCCATGATTACCTATTTTATCGGTTTTGACAGGTAATGTCAAGAATGTCTTTACATTTCTTGGATTGTGATGTATAATGAATTCCGTTGTGTGTGCGTCAGTGCGAGCGCCGGCAAAAATCAATAAACACATAAAGGAGTTGTATTATGAGACAGATTCAGCAGAGAAACATCGGATTATGCATCGTTTTATCCATCATCACAATCGGAATCTATGGACTCTATTGGATGTACTGCATCGTTGAGGACGTAAACGCCCTTCTCGAGAAACCGGATGCCACTTCCGGCGGTATGGTTGTTCTTCTTTCCATCGTGACATGTAGCATCTATTTGATCTACTGGATGTACATTACCGGACAGGCTTTGGACGATTATATTGTTACCAAAGAGAACGGCGCGAGCGGAAGCCGTGGCGTCCTGTATTTGGTTTTGTCCATCGTTGGGCTTTCCATCGTTAACTGGGCTTTGCTTCAGAACGAGCTCAATCAGCGTGCTACTGTCACAAACTCATGACAGAAACACAGCGTTTCAAACGAATCATTGTATTCATCGGAGTCGCATGCCTTCTCGGCGGAGGGTATGCGATTCTTTGCATGCAGGGGATTATGATCCCCTGTGTCTTCTTTGAAGTGACCGGACTACGCTGTCCGGGTTGCGGCGTCACACATATGATGCTCTCTTTGATACAGCTTGACTTCGATGGGGCTTTCCACGCGAACCAGGCCCTCTTCATCCTTCTTCCCTTCTTTGTATTCTTCGGGATAAAAATAACGATCCGATACATTCGCACCGGATCGCTTCGTTTGACCAACGCAGAAAAAATCATCTGCTTTATTGTTATTGTTCTTTTATTGATCTTTGCTATTCTGAGAAATCTACTCGCATTTTAAATCAGGACCTTGGATAAGAACTCTTTCAATCTCGGATCCTGTGGGTCCTCGAAAAACTCTTTCGGCGGACGATCCTCCTTGATCTTTCCTTCATCGATAAAAATAACGCGATTGGCAACCTCTTTGGCAAAGCCCATTTCGTGTGTTACGATGATCATCGTCATGCCGTCTTCGGCAAGCTCTTTCATCAGATCGAGAACCTCTCCGACCATCTCCGGATCCAGTGCCGAGGTCGGCTCATCAAAAAGGATGACATCCGGGTTCATCGCCAGCGCACGGACGATCGCCACACGCTGTTTCTGACCACCCGATAACGTCGACGGATACGCCCCCGCATAATCCTGCAGACCGATCCTCTCGAGCAGTGCCAGAGCCTTGGCATTTTCCTCTGCCACGATCATTTTTTTACTTTTATTTTTCTTCTCCGACGGATCGTCACCCTTCTCAAATAACTCCGATTTGGTATGCGTACGCACATAGATCGGCGCAAGAGAAATATTCTGTAATACCGTCTTATTATTGAACAGATTAAAGTGCTGAAAAACCATCCCCATATGGCGACGATGGATGTTGATATCCACACTCATATCCGCGATATCCACACCGTTAAAAATAATCTGTCCGCCATCCGGATCTTCCATACAATTCAGGCATCGTAAAAAGGTACTCTTACCGGAGCCGGACGGTCCGATAACGACGACAATATCGCCCTTATCCACGTGAAGATCGATACCCTTTAATACAGGAACGCCTTCGAAATCTTTTTTCAGATCAATTACGTCTATCACTTTTTCTCAGGCTCCTTTCCATCAATTTGATCCCGATACTGATCAGGATGACAAGCACGATATAGATCACTGCCATCACCAGATAAGGAACCATAAATTCATAACTGTTGGTACCGATATAATTAAACGCGGTGTAGAGATCCGTCGCGCCGACAAAGCTGACAACAGAGGTATCCTTGATCAGCATGATAAACTCGTTACCGAGTGTCGGCAGGATATTTTTAACCGCCTGCGGGATCACGATCATGCGCATCGTCGTGGCGAAGCTAAGACCCACTGCACGACCGGCCTCCATCTGGCCGGGGTCGACGGACATGATACCGCTTCGCATGATCTCCGATACGTAGGCACCGCTGTTCAGTCCAAATACCATGATCGAAACCGCGACGGATGTCATCTTCAATCCGATCAGCGGAAGCAATACATAGTAAAAGATCAAAAGCTGTACAACGACCGGGGTTCCGCGAAACAGGCCGACATAAAAGCTGCAAAAGCCGTTCAGGATACGCGGCAACAGCTTATACTTTGGCACCACGCGCACCGCTGCGATCAGGGTTCCGATCAGGATACCGATCAGCAGACCGCATACGGCGATGATCAGGGTGTTTCGCAGGCCCTCGAGGACCTTATCCGAGCCACCGTAGTTGACAAAAATGTCAACAAACTGATCCCACTTTTCTCCGAAATTTCCCATATAACTTATCTCCTAATCTGCATGCAAGCATGCGATGGACACGTTGCCACGTGCAGGTTCGCGCTTTATGCGCTCATCTTGTTCAGGGCGTCCGTGATGCACTTCGCCGGAGCGGAGTCGATGATCACGTAATTCAGGTTGCCGTTGATCAGATCCTGGCAAGCCAGTGAACCGTTTTTATAACCAACCGCTGTGACCGGCAACTTCTCAAAGCCGGCCTCATCGTCGCCCTCGCAGTACATTTTTCCGGTGGTACCGTTCTGTACACCGATCTTTACGCTGCTGTCCTTGGCAGCCAGTGCTGCGTGAACCGCATCCGCATCCTTCATCGCATCAAACTCGGTGTCGTCACCCTTGACGATCAGACGCTGAGATGCGTTGTAGTACGAGTCGGTAAAGGTCACATACTTTTTACGTGACTCCTTGATGGTCAGTCCGGCCATCGCGATGTCACACTTGTGCTGGCCGACCGAAAGGCAAACCGCATCGAAATCCATGTTGGCGATTACCAGCTCTTTGCCGAGCTTGTCTGCCAGCATCTTTGCGATCTCCATATCGATACCGAGATACTTGTCTCCCTTGGTATACTCAAAAGGCTCGAAGCCTGCGTTTGTCGCTACGACCAGCTGGTCCTTGGAGTCGTCCTGCTCTGCCGACTCTACCGGCACCGGTGTCCCGTCACCGAAATAGTTGTTACAGATTCGATCAAACTCTCCGTTCCCCTGGATCTCCTTGATGAAGTCATTGGCCTGCTGGAGCAGCTCCGGCTGATCCTTATCCACACCAAACGCATACTCCTCGCTGGACAGATCGACATCGATCACCTTCAGCGCCTGCGTACCGGTCGTCTCTTCCGTCTGTGTAGTACCGGCATCGGCCGGCTTGGTCTCTGTGTTTTTGTCACCCGCATCGCTACCGCAACCTGCGAGTACGGCCATACTCATCACCAATGTGAGCATAAGTGCTACTATCTTTTTCATGTCTTCCTCCAATCTGCGCCGGTCTCCCGGCTCTTATGACTTGATCTATCGGCTTTCTTCTTTTAAAAAGCACGGGAAGTATTATAGCACATTCATTTCCTTCTCGTCAATGGATTTAAGCGCTTTTTTACAGTTTTTCATTGCCTTTTGTGACAAAATGGTTTACAATACGCGTAGAGAAAAAACGAGAGGGAGCAAATATGAAACTACCGGAGACATTTTTACAGTCGATGAAAGAGCTTTTGGGCGATGCATACGAGGACTATCTGCGTTCTCTGGACGCTCCGAGGCTCTATGGTCTGCGCGTAAATACAGCCAAGATCTCAACGGAGGACTTTGAAAAAATCGCTCCGTTTCCCATAAAAAAAATCCCCTATATTCCCAACGGATATTTTTATGATGGCGATACCTGTCAGCCGGCCAAGCATCCGTATTACTTTGCCGGTTTGTATTATCTGCAGGATCCGTCAGCGATGACACCGGCCTCCCGACTCCCGATCACTCCGGGTGATCACGTGCTCGACCTGTGCGCCGCTCCGGGTGGCAAGTCCACCGAGCTCGCTGCGAGACTTTGCGGTGACGGGCTCCTCGTCGCCAACGATATCAGCGTCAAACGAGCCAAAGCACTCCAGAAAAATATCGAGCTCTTTGGTGTTAAAAATTCATTGATCACTACCGAGTATCCGGAAAAGCTGGCTTCCTTTTTCCCGGGATTTTTTCAAAAAATATTGATCGATGCTCCCTGCTCCGGTGAGGGTATGTTCCGCAAGGATCCGGCTATGGTTAAGTCGTGGAACGAGGACTCGCCGGCACAGTATGCCGCGATGCAGGAGGATATCGTCCGGCATGCCCTGCCGATGCTCGCGCCGGGTGGGTATCTGCTCTACTCCACCTGTACGTTTTCGACACTCGAGGACGAGGGCACGGTGGCAAAGATCCTGGCGATGGATCCGTCGCTGTCGCTTGTCGATATCGATGGGTATGAGGGCTTCGCTCCGGGACGTCCAGACGTCATCGATGCGGCGCAAGCAGGCAATGACGGCATCGATCCGGCACATACGGATGGAAGAGCCGTCATCGATCCGGCACACACAGATGATGGGGCCGCCATCGACATAGATAGCATCAAAAAATGTGTACGTATCTTTCCCCACCGGATGGACGGCGAGGGGCATTTTCTTGCCCTGTTCCATAAGGCGGCAACCACAGATGGTCGGGCCTCCGACGCGATTGACGCGGCTGATGACTCGGATATCTATCCATCCAAAAAACGTAATAAAAAAAGTGCTCCGAATCCATCCGGAAATCGAAGCGGCAAGCTGAGCAAGGATGAACGGGAATCGTGGTCAGCGTTTGCCTCTGACCTGAACACCGCCTTTGACGAGGCGCGCATCGAGTCGCACGACGGGATGCTGTATTACGATGTCGAGGGGCTGCCGTCGGCAAAGGGGCTGCGCTTCTTACGCAACGGATTATTCTTAGGCGAATGTAAGAAGAATCGTTTTGAACCAAGCCAGGCTCTGGCGATGGCACTGCGCGCAGAGGACTATCAAAACACACTCAGCTTCCCCGCCAAGGACGAGCGTGTCATCCGCTACCTCAAAGGCGAAACCATCACCCTGACAGAGGCCGACATAACGGCGGGTGGTGCACCGGGAGCCGCCGACGTGACGGCAGATAGTGCACCGGGAGTTGCCGACGTAACGGCAGGTAGTGCGACTGGAGATGCGGGCACCGGGCCCGCGGCAGACGGCTACGTGCTGATCTGCGTGGATGGCTATCCTCTCGGCTGGGGTAAAAAGCAGCGCCAAACCATCAAAAACAAATACCACACCGGCTGGCGTCTCATGTAAAACAAATACCAACCGACCGGTGCCTGATGTAAATCAAATACCACACCGGCCGGCGCCTGATGTAAATCAAAACGCCGATGCTTACCCCAAGCATCGGCGTTGTTATACTATGTAATCGATCACTCCATATAACTCATAAAACGGTTTCCGTTTTTCTTAAAGAAATCCTCAAAGCTCGATCGGCTGACCGTACGTTTACCCACATCGGGATCGTAGATCGTGAGTCCCTTCAGTGTGTAACCGGCGATCACCACCCCCTTGTTGTCATAGGTCATCGCGATGACCGGTTTATTATTGCTGACGAAATAGATCACCTGGTCCAGCGTACATCCCTTTAGGTTCAGCGGATGATCGATGTACTCCTCCATCATCTCAAACGGTGTCAGCTTCGCCGCTGTCAACGTCTCCGGCTCGATACTCTTATCCGACACCTGGCTGAGTTCCATCGCCACACAGGCCGCCAGATTGGAGACACCCTTTCCGCTCTTGATCAAAGACAGATCGCCTAAGTTATTCTGATTAAAGGCACCGCTTCTCTCCCACACGACCTTATGATCCCCGGAGATCACCACGCCCATCTGCTTATCCGCCTCACGGATTGCCTTGCGCACATCCTCAAAGGATTTCGTGATACGACC
>JAZASH010000061.1:0-10069 GCA_036343395.1 Eubacterium sp.
CACATTCTAAATGCACCCAAAAGGTGCATGAAAACTGGAAAACCCCTGCATTTTACGCAATGATAAAAAGTCTTAAAGCGGTCAACGCCTATCAGAACGAATACATGAGCCAGTATTATTGGGCTGACTTTTTATATGACGAAGACTTATATTGATATACCGAGACCGCTCCGAACTCAACTGAGTCCGGAGCGGTCGATTGTTTATCTGCTTTTATCTTTTGAGATCGAACAGTCCTTAAAAGGGATCTGCAACTTTTTTATTGCCTCACATATCGTTCGATTACTTATAGTAGTTCATGTTCACGCCGCGCTGCAAGAAATCACTGTTCATGAAATACCAGTCGGAGAAATTACCTCTGCCGTCTCTGAACCGGCAATCACTGTTCGGGCTTACCGACTGATAAAATGCGCTGTAAGATACGGTGTGCTTCGGCTTGATGGAATAGCTCATCATGTTCAGGATGTACTTCCGATTGACGGGCATGAACAGCTCCAGTCCTTCCTCAGTCGCGTAGGAGTAGTAGCCTACCGCGAATCCCTTTTCGCACTTCTTGATCTCGCTCTTGACTCCCTTAGCGCCCTTGACGCTTACGAGGTTGGTCTTGCCGTCGTTGGTGTAGAGTCCGATATCGTTGTAATCCTTGCAGGTCACTCTGCCGAAATCAGCGGAATCTCTGAGCTCTACCATCGGCATGAGGATACCGTGCTCTCTGTTGTAATTGCCTACGTAATAGCTGTCCTGCGCTTCGAGGTGAGCGATGTTTACGCCGTTGTCGTGGTTCTGGAAGATATCCTTGACATAAAGTCCGAAGGAGATCAGCTCGTTGGGACGGTTCCAGTATGTCTGAGCTACGACTTCCAGAAGAGGCTCGATCGCATCGATTACCTCATCGGTGTTTGCGTCTGCCGGCAGGATGTCTCTGATGGCGTCTTCTGCCAAGTCTCCGAAGCCGGGTACTGAAGATACAGCCGAGCTCAGAAGCACCTTAGAGAGAAGACCGTATAATTCTTCCTTTTTGAGAGCGTCGACGTCGTTCATGAGAGTGAGGAGGAAGTTGCTGACGCCTTGCTGATACTTTCTGCAGTAATCGCTGCGGCTGCCGATATTCTTTGTCATTTCCTCAAGCAGCAGATAAGCCGTGATATTGGCGTCGTAGTTTGCTTTTGTATCGTCTTTTACAAGGATGGTGCCGTCTTTTATCTGAGAGACGATATCGGCAACGCCTGCCGGAAGGCAAGCAACCAGTTCCGCGACCAGAGGAGCCATCTTCTTGAGCGGAGTGCCGTACATCTTGAAATCATCAGCCTTGTAACCGCTGCGGGATGAGCCGTTCTCTTCATACAGATTCAGGAACACATCTCTGTTGTCGGCGTAGTTTTCGGGATCATAGAACTCAGTGGTGATGAACTTATCGGTGCCGAATCTAGTGAAGCCGTACTCGCTCATTGCGACCTTGGGTACCAGATCGTTGGGGTTGACGATGTTATAGATGTTGTTGTACAGCTCGCTGCCGGGCTTTTCGACGGTCTCGGAGTTATAATTCGCGCCCTGAGGAGCTTCGAATGTGTAGGCGTAGAGGTCGTCACGGGTGAGAGTAACGTCGTTTGAGAAGAGTTCTTCGTTGTTCTTGATCCTGTTATCCAGCAGACCTGCTGCGAGATTGGTGGTAGCGCCGCCGCGGGAGAAGCCTGCGATCCATACTTTGATTTTGCCGGTGATCCTGTTAGCGGAAATATACTCGTCAATATAGTCGATGGTTTTGTTTGCTGCGTTGTACCAGCCCTCGTGCATATAATCCGACTTTGTGCCGTCGCCAAGGTAAACGTTGTTCGACCACTCACGGAAGTAGCCGCCGGAACGGATGCCGACGCCGATAACGGTGTAGTCGTCTACCTGCTTGTTCGCGCAGGCTACGCCGATCGAATCAAAACGCGATCTGGATACATAGTCGTCGTTGGTTTCGAAATCCTTGAAGCCGATAGAACCGAAGAAGTCGTATAATCTTTTAGGCTGTTTGATGTACCAGTCGCTATCAAGGCTGCTCGGATTTTCCAGCGGGACCGAGAAGTTGGTCATGATGCAGGACAGGGTAGCCAGATGCGGATCGTATTCCGTTGACGAATGTCTGAAATAATCGTCGGAATAATAGATAGTGTTGCCGTTATAATTCACTGATGTTACGCTGCTGATCTCGGCGGCGGAGGCGCTTGTCACGGCGACGGCGCCGACCGAAAATGCTGTGATGAGAGAAAGCGCGCCTGCGATGATCCTTGTTTTGAAATTGTGTTTTCCGGTTTTCTTTGTGTTTTTCATAGTGATATCTCCTTTCTGAATTGAGTTTGCAGTATTGATGGTATTTGTATTGGTTTTGTTTGATTTGTTTTTCGTCTGTCCTTTACTGTGATCAAAGCATATCAAACCGATGTTGACAGCTTGTTTACAAATTTTTGCCTTTTCAAAAGTTTTTATTATTGATATGGCAGCGAACAAAAAATGCGACGCTGTAACAACGAAACTCAAAAGGTCAAGCAGGTAAAAAGCCTTGCGGGAAACGGAGATTTATGGTATAATTCGAATTGCGGAATCGTTCAGGGACAAAGAAGGTATGATATGTGGTATTATGCATGGGATGATGTTAGGCTGAAGTCATTTTGCTTTTTTTTTTTTTTTGCAACCTGCAGGCTGAAAATGTCGGTTATATAAGTGAAACAGTCTGAAACAGATCGGAAACTTTCCGTAGCTACAGGAGGATGCCTATGAAAAGAACCGGCAAAAGAATACTGATACGTATAGCTATCCTGGCACCGATGCTGTTGGGTGTGTTTTTGCTTGCAAAACCGATTGAGTCAAAAGCATGGCGTTGGTACAAGCCGTGGACCTGGCCGTTATTTGACTATGTGTATTATGGCGTTTCAGATATTTTCACGGATCCCAGCGAAGGGTGTCCGAGTGATGACGAACTGATGGCACGTGTGATGATCGAGGGCGAGGACGGGGCCAGGGATTTCTATACACAGACAGCCATCGCCTGGAATTACGCGGTGGCACGTGCCGAGGAGGGCAAGAAGGTCAGCATTAAGCTCGAGTCCAACTGGAACGCGAGATCGAAGGAAATGCGTACCCAGTACCCCTCACCGCTTGCCTACGGTTCCGACAGAGCCTGGTTGGTGCTCCACAAGTACGATATGGGAGCGGATATGCGATACAAGGATATCCCGTATCTGAACTCGTCGAGTACGAGCAAGGTAGATGCTTTTCAGGACGGCGGAATCCTGGTTCCGAATGGATGCAATATATCGATCGACCTGAACGGATATTCGATCCGGCGCAAGGCGGAAGACGAATACATCGATGACGGCGAGGTGTTTCATGTTGCGAAAAACGCGACATTGACCCTCGTGGACTCCAATCCCGGCAAAGAGTATGATGTGGGCAATGTAGGAACCGTGAGTGGAGGCCATATAAGCGGAGGCAGCTCCAACAACGGCGCCGGCGGAATCCAGATCAAGAACGGAGCGACCGTATATATTGAGGGAGTGACATTCTGTAACAATTCCTCCTCCAACGACGGCGGTGCGATCAAGATTGACGGGGAAGATGCCAGGTTATTTATCAGCGGAACACGGTTTGTACATAACAATGCAGCCACGGGTTCCGTCGAGCGAAACCACGGTGGTGCCATTGCCTGCTACGATGCGGAGATGGAGATCCGGAATGCGACCTTTGAAAAGAACTGGGCGGAGAACCGGGGTGGGGCCATTTTTAATGAGGACGGAGGCCTAACCCTGATCGAATGTAACTTTAAGGGCAACAGCGCGGAGAAGGACTACGGCGGCGCGATGTACTTAAGCAGTGGTTCCGATGATAAGCCGATGCGGCTGGATGACAATGTCTTAACTCAAAATCTCGCCCAGGAAGGCGGCGGAATCTACTTTGATACCGACGCCATCGTGAAGGTCAGCCGGATGAAGTCGGAAAGCAATAAAGCGTATCAAAACGGCGGTGCGATGTATATCAGCGGCAAGGGTGTATTCCTATACAATGCGGAGTTTGAAAAGAATGTGGCAAACGATGCGGGCGGTGGAGTCTATGTGGATTCTCTCTCGGATTTCAAGGTGATGGGCAAAATCAAGCTCAAAAATAACAACCTTATCAGCGGTGACAGGAGTAACCTCTGTCTCCAGAACGGAAAAGCATCCCAGGCTCGTATCCAAAACGGAGGCCTGACCGAGGGCACACAGATCGGCGTCAATATCGCGGAATCCAAGCGCGATGAATCGGCGATTGTTGCCGAGAATATCGATCGATACGCGTATGATCAAGGCTATTTCTTTGCGGATAACGGGACTGTTTCGTACGATCAGAAGACCGTCAGCGTGCAGAATACGCTGGCATCCATGATCGGCACGGGTTCTTTTCAGATACTTGTCATCATCGGAGTGCCGACACTCCTGCTTCTCGTATGTGTGTTTATCTATGCGAGACGGAGGAAAGGAAGGGCCGCTGACCAAGCAAAGGGCATCCTGGAGACTGCCGGGAAGGAGGATGCAGATGAAGATGAAAAAGCATAAGCGCTTCGCACAGTTTCTCGCCATATTTTTGATGTTTAGTATGGCAAGCATCGATCCGATGCAGGTACTTTCTCACAGCGGAATCACGTTCGCTGCATCCGAAAAAAAGAATGATAATTCGGAGTCTGAAGCACTGTCTGTCAGTGGCAGTGCGGCCGGAACAGAGCCGGTTCAGGGCGATTCCTCTACCTATCCGGAGGGTACGAAGTTTGTCAAGCAGGTACGCCTGATCCGCGGTTTTAAGGATGTGTGGGATGCCAAAATGAACTACCCAGGCTGGCAGGTTCTGGAGCAGGATCTGAATGAAGGAACCAAGGGTGGGGCGGTCTGGCTCGCCTATTCGACGACAACGAATCCGGACGAAGCGGTACGCGACCTGAAGATCATGCCGATGAACGGCGGCTATAAAAAGATCAACTACACAACACTCGTGGAGCAGTCGATGTTTGACCTCTCCGAGCATGTTGACGAGATCATGGTAGCGGCGGCCGAGGCGTCGGAAAACGAAGCCGACGGCATGAAGGGTGCGCGCTACGCGAAGGATTTTTTGAATCTGTTCACGATGAATTATGACGGTAGCAGCGGTGACAACTTCGGTGATTATCTTCTCAAGGGAGGCTACAAAAAAGAGGATATCAAAAACCTATATATGCGTACCTCACCGATGATGATCAACACAATCCTGACGCAGCTGGCTCTCGCCGTAGTGGATCGTGACGGAGAAAAATGGGCCGACAAGGTGGCCGGCCAGGTAGACATCATGGCCGGCGCCGACAAGGAACAGCTGGCGGAGATGGATCGACTCTATCAGGATACCGCCAGGAGAATGGCAGCCTCTGTCCAGGATTTTTCCAAAAAGGTCCGCACTGCGCAGGCGAAGATATCTGCGGCCGGCGGCGTTTACGAGACCGAAGACGGCATCCGTATCGATGCCGAGGGCAATATGGAAGTATCGGACTCGGCGGCGGAAACCGCCGAAAAAACAGGCGAAGATAAGCTTTTTACCGATACAGCCAAGACCATCCGGACCGATGGCTTCGAGGAGGAGGATCTGGACGGTATCGTCTCCACGATGTCGATGTATCATTCGCTGAATCAGTATTCCTTTGATGCTTCAACCGGACTCGGTCAGTTTTTCGTGGATGTCGGAAACGCACAGATCAAAAGCGTGTCCTCCTACCGGATGCTCTATCCGGTCATCATGGCTCTCACACCGGGCGAGACAGCTGTACTCCGCTATCAGGGTCTCAGTCTGCTGGCCGGATACCTGAACACGACGGACAAGACCTATGCGTTTTTGGACCAGAGAATGTCATATCTGCAGGAGAAAATGCGGGAAGAGCGCGTGAAGGGGGTTCCCATCTGGGGTGCTGTGGATCAGTCGCTCTTTGACGAGGAAGTGGTATACACAGATGCCAAGACTCGTGCCAATGTGGCAAAGGAAAACTTTGACGCGGTGACCAAGACATCGGCGTTTCGTCAGTTCTGTATGGACTTCCAGACCATGTCCTCGCTGATCAGTGCCGGCATCGGGCTGGTGGGCTCTATAGCCGGGCTGGTTCTGGGAAATGTCGGACTGTTTTTCATGATAAAGGCAGGCGCAGAACTGCTCGTATTCGGTATTGCCGCGGGGGCAGGATGTGCCGCGGCCGGTGGATTTGTGGCGATGATCTGCGGTATTCTCGGCGTCGTCGGATGGATCGTGCTGGCGGCGACCATCATCATTTCACTTGGCTTCAAAATCTACGATGCGCTGGTGGAAAAGGATGAATTTGACTACGATGCGGAGAAGGACATACCGCATATTATCATTGATACGACCGATGCGGTCGAGGGTTGGGAATACGATCTGCGGTACGACATGGTGTTTGACTATGTAAAGAATATCAAGTACGGAGACCTCAACAACGGAGAAGGCAAGCGATGGATCGCGCTGTATTCATCCACCTCCGAGCATGCCGGCGATCCGATCTGCTCGACGGATATGGATGATCTGCTCGTCACCACCACCGGTGATTCCGGCAGTCCGGGTGACGATTACGTGCCGGTGAGCAAGTTCGGTGCGGAGCGTGGCTATAACCTCAACTCCTACGCAAAGAAGGATGAGGTGGGAGGCATCTACCTCTGGATGCGCACAGGCATCCCGGGTATGGATCGTTCGGGCAACACGGCGAAGAAAAATCCATCCGGAGGTGACCTGATCGGTGATCTGCGATTCTTCTCCGGTGCGAGTGAGACGGAGGCGAAATCCCAGGCGGAGATGGAAGGCTACGAACTGCTGGAGGCGAACGTGGCACCGCTTGGCGGTGAGAAGAGAGATTATCTCTACATAGGATATAAACGAACCAAGAATAAAGCGTCGGCTATCCGGGATATCCGTGTCAACCTCGGCAAGCTCCCGGGTATCGATGAGAAGTCACATGTCGGTGAGATCAGCTACGGTGATATCAAGTATTCCGCCTATCAGGACACGACGGCGGTACCATTCGGAATCAGCATCTGCTTCTCCAAGGAGGAGAGAGCCGGTTCGCTGATCCATGCAGACAACCTGCGCTTTTTCAATACGAAAAAGGTTGAGGCAGGCTATGAGCCGGTGAATCTCATGTCCGGTGGCCCGGCCTTCAACTGGCACGACGCGGGGCTGCTGGAGCAGCAGTATGACCTGTATGCTATGAAGCATTCATCGGTAGCGATCGAACCGGAATCAAAGTCCGACGGCGAATATGATAAACTCAGGAGTCAGGAGAAGAAACGCGAGCTTTACCTGTACTTTAAGCCGGAGGAGGTATATACATCCGGAACGGAATACATCTCCGGGATCTGTGCGCTGGCCGGCTATGACGGTGGTGATAGCGCCGGGGACGGCAGGCATCTCCTCCGTGAGTATGCCGATGAGCTCGGAGTCAAGATCCTCGGTGAATCTCTGGCAGCCGATATCACGCAGGATGATTACACCTCGGAGCATGATCTGATCACGGACTACGCCATCTATCTGTGTGCGTACACGACCTACAATCCGCATCGTGCGATCACGGGGTTACGGTATTATCGCACGGACGAGGTAGTCAGTGAACTCCCGAAGAACATCCGTGACGAAAGCTACGGTTATGTCGGTATCCAGAGCTATATGCAACCGACGGAGGTGAGGCTGAGTCTGTTCAGTGACAACTACTATCTCTATCGTTTTTACGGCGGTACCGGCGCGTATCTGGATCGGTATCTGGGTATGCCTGCCATGATGCTGCATAACCTTTTCGACTTCGGCAGGTCGACCCATTCCAAGAGCTCCTTCGGACAGGCGGCCTGTTCCCTGGAACTGACAACGATTCTGACCAAGGTAAAAGAGATTCCTTATGACGAGCTCAAAAAAATAGATGACTACGATCTCAAGGAGGAGCTGAGGGACCGGTATCACTCGGCACCCTATTTATACAAGGATCTTTATGAGAGGTATCTGAACGCGAAGGAAGGCGACATGGTACCGATGCAGGTGGGACAGGACTCGCGCAATATCTATGTACGCGGTCCGGTAAAGGATGCTTCGCCGATGACACTCGATGATATCCGCATGTCTACGAGTGCGACCGTACCGCAGGGCTTTAATCCCGTGACGGAGTTTTTGAACGAGTACGATACTAAGCCCGCCAATCTGGCTTATGACAGCGGTGTCCGGAATCCGACGAAGGTGTACCTGTACGTGCGGGGCGAGAAGAAGCCCGACCGTCCGCGCTATGTAAAGGATCTTTACATGTGCGGAGCCGAGACACCGGCGGATCTGAAGGTGGAAGAGAGAACGGAGTATATCGCCTACATGCCGGAGAACGTCCGCCAGGCGCTCATCCAGTGTGGTGCCAAGGAGATCCTGCCGGAGAATATCACGGACAATCCGGCGGTTCCCTCCGACAAGAAGGCGACACAGTGGTTCGGCTATATCGGCTGTTCCAGAACCAATGACGACAACGAGGCACTGCGTGGTGTCTACAAGGTAACCGGTGTGGATGAAAACGCGTCCGGTACCCGTAAGATACTCGGAGCCGCCGGATATAAGGTGGCCGGTGGTACGGCGATGTCCGTAAACGGGAGGTTTTGCCTCTGCACCTCGACCAACTCGGGTGACGGCGCACCGGTGATGGAGATAAGGACCGGAGCGGATCCGCTCTCACAGAATGTGGAGACCGTGACGGAGCTGACCAACTCGGAGGCCGATAAGAAGGACGCGTCGCCGGTGGTCAAGACAAACGATGTAAAATACATCTATCTCGATCGCGGCGAGGACGGTAATACCAGTTTTTATTCCAAGTTTATCATCGGTGTCGGTGCGAACCGCCGTGAGGCGCTGGCGGATGCGGCGGCCCGCGGAGCCACCTCCTGTGTGGGATTTGATCTCAACTACAAGGCGGGCGGCAAGTACGTACTGCTCGGCTTCAAACGGACGAACGACCCCGAGTCCGCGATCCGTGACATCTACCTGACCGTCGGAAAAGAAGCGCAGAAGATGGTGGATGTAGACGGCTATGCCTACACCTGCGTCGGACCGGTCTCGCTGAATGCGGGAACCGGCGGGCTGAGCGTCTATATGTACGTGACCAATGGCGTAAAATATGTGGAAGCGACACCGGACGAGACGGAGGAATACGAGGATGAGGAGGATGAGGAGGATGAGGATGACAATCCGTTCTCGCGTATGTCCCGCGAGGAGGAGAGCAAAACAAAGCTGGAATACATGGATCTGTCTCCGATCAACCAGATCGTGGCGATGCCGCGTGATTTCCTTCCGACTCCGGGGAAGATGGGTTATGTGTGGGAGCATCTTTTGACCGATGAGGGTTCTCTCTGCAACGTCAACGAAGGGGCTTTCTCGATCAACGAGGAGGATATGAGTCTGGCGGATGCCCGTCTGTATCTGTTTGCCCGCCGCCGGGACAATACGGTCAAGCCCGGCGCGAGAATTACGGAGGTTGACGGACGAATCATGATGGGAGTAGGAACGATTCAGTATACATCGAAAGGGAAACTCGGCAGCAGCTCAAATACCCAATCCGGAAATGCAAACCGTGTGGACGGCCCTGCAGACGGGGATTGGGGAGGCGCCATCTCCGCTCCGGATCCGGAGTATTTGCCTCCGAAGGAGACAGAAAAGCCGGCAATTTACCGGAGACCGTACCTGCCATAACAATAATACAAATTATTTTTTCAAGAAAAATGCGACCGATCGGACCCGGATGTCGGTTATATGGATAGAGACGTCAAAACAGGCGTTGTAACCCGGCAATATACGGATCAATCCGATCGGATCCATTCATAAAGGATCCATTTATAAAAAGGAGGAAATGCTCATGAAAAAGACATGGATGAAACGAATGATTGCAGTGGGACTGATTGCTCTGATGGCATGCGTCAATCCGATGCAGACCGTTTCGCAGAGGCTGTCGAAGGCTGCGGAGGCAACGGCCGCGGATGCGGAGAGTTCGGACGATGAGGGGGATACGGGTGCA
>JAZASH010000062.1:0-9884 GCA_036343395.1 Eubacterium sp.
AGGCCACCCCTGCCGACCGATGCGATCTTTTTATCCTTTACCGACACCGTAAACACATCAGCCGAATCAAAGTACGTCGGAAGCTTAACTTTCGATGTGATCACCGGGCAGATACCCTCCCCATTTCCGACAAAGGTCGCGTAGGTTTTACGCTTCAGCTTGATCGCTTTTACGACATTTTTATATGAGCAGTTTACCTTTACCTTGAGGGTAAGTTTCTTTGTTGTCGTTTTCTTTTTATACTTGTATTTTACGTTGACAAATACCTTGGCATCTCCGCCTCGGCATGCCGTTACTTTTCCTTTTTTGGACACCTTGATAACATCGTCATAGGTCTCATAGGAAACACTTTTTATCTTCACCTTTTTCGCGGTCTTTAACTTGATCTTCATCGAGCCAAAGGTGACCTTGGATTTGTTTTGTTTGATCGTGATCGTCGCCGTTTGGGACTGTAGCTTAACTGCCGCTGCAGCCTCCGCATCCTTTGCCGGTGTCACCGCGATCGAGGAAACCGTCATCGCTGTCACCAGGGCTAACACCACTGATTTTTTTACTACTGTTCTGCCACCTCTCATCTTGCCGGTTTTCATTCTGTACTACCTCCGTTGCAAAATACTGGTTTGTTTATCTATGTCATACTGATGAAGGCTTGCTTAGTCACATTCCTTCATCAGTAGTCCAACAATGCTATCGATCAGGAAAAAACCTTTCCCGGTCAACCGGACTCGATCATCATCTGATACGATCAGTCCCTCCCGCCGGCAGGTCTCCCAAACCTTATCCCAGGCCTCTCGCAGCTCGGGATGCCGCGTATACCACGACTCCGGACCCAACCCGTCCGAAGTCCGTAGGCTCAGATACAGTTTCTCGATATCTGCCTGCTCCTCGGTCAGAAGCTCCGTCTCCGCTGTGGGCACATCTCCGCTCTCCACTGCTTCCATATAGCGCTGCATGTCGCGGGTGTTTGTTTTTCGGGATCCATACGCCCCGTCGTCACTGTCAAACGAGGCCGCCGCCGGTCCGATCCCGATGTAGGAGCCACGGCGCCAATAATTCAGATTATGTTCACAGGCATATCCCGGCTTCGCATAATTGGATATCTCGTAATGCTCATAGCCCGCTCGTGTGAGCAGTTCCTCCGTAAGGAAGTAAAACGCCCGATCCGTGTCCTCATCCGCAGGCGGACGATCCTGATATCGGTCATAAAACGGCGTCCCCTCTTCGATAATGAGACTGTAGGCGGATATATGCTCCGGTGCGAGGCGGATCGCCTCGTCGAGCGTAGCACGCAGACTCTCTGTCGTCTGTCCGGGGATCGCGGTCATCAGGTCGATATTGATATTGTCAAATCCGACCCGCCTCGCCAGTTCGTAGCTCTCTAAAAATGTACGCCTGTCGTGGATCCTGCCGAGCGATGCCAGCTCCTCATCCTGTAACGACTGACAACCGATGCTCAGGCGGTTAACACCGTAGTCGCGAAACAGTCTCAGTTTATCTTCGTCCACCGTACCGGGGTTGCACTCGATAGTAAACTCACCGACCGTCCCGACCGTATCGCGGATCGCACGGAGAAGACGCTCCATCTGCGCCACCGGCAACAAAGACGGCGTCCCGCCCCCGATAAACACGGTGCTCACCTCGTCAAGTCCACCCACACGCGCATCCGCCTGTGAACCAAGCTCTCGAACCAGGCACTCTACCATCCGCCCGGTCAGATCAACATCCCCATCTCCGATCCCAACCGAACAGAAATCACAGTAACCGCATTTCCTCACACAAAACGGAATATGCAAGTACAATCCCCTACTCAATTGTCTTCCTCGTCGAGCTTCAACACACTCATAAACGCCTTCTGCGGGATCTCAACATTACCGATCTGCCGCATCCGCTTCTTTCCTTCCTTCTGCTTCTCGAGCAGCTTTCTCTTACGTGAAATATCACCGCCGTAGCACTTCGCCAACACATCCTTACGGACTGCCTTGACCGTCTCACGGGCGATTACCTTATTACCGATCGCTGCCTGAATCGGAATCTCAAACAGATGCCGCGGGATCTCATTTTTCAGCTTCTGGCACATTTTTCTGCCGCGCTCATACGCCGAAGACTCATGCACGATAAAGGACAACGCATCCACCTCTTCGCGATTGATCAGGATGTTCAGGCGTACCAGCTTCGCCGGCTCATAGCCCTTCAACTCATAATCAAACGACGCATATCCCTTTGACCGGGACTTCAGCGAATCGAAAAAGTCATAGATAATTTCATTCAGAGGCAGGGTGTAACGCAACAGCGCACGTGTCTCCTCCATATATTCCATACTGATATAGACGCCGCGTCGCTCCTGGCAGAGCTTCATGATCGCTCCGACAAACTCAGTCGTTACCATGATCTCGGCATCCACCACCGGCTCCTCCATATGCTCGATCTCAGAGGGATCCGGCAGATTGGATGGGTTCGTCACCTCGATCATCTCGCCGTTGGTTTTATAGACGTGATACACGACACCAGGTGCTGTCGTCACGAGATCCAGGTTATACTCGCGCTCCAGTCGCTCCTCGATGACCTCCAGATGCAAAAGCCCCAGGAAACCACAACGGAAACCAAAGCCCAGCGCGATCGAGGTCTCTGCCTCAAACTGCAACGCCGCATCGTTGAGCTGGAGCTTCTCAAGAGCATCCCTGAGATCCTGATACTTGGCTCCATCCGCAGGATACAGGCCACAGTATACCATCGGAAGAACCTTTTTATACCCAGGCAAAGCCTCCTCACAGGGCCGCTCCGCATCGGTCACCGTATCGCCGACACGTGTCCCGTCGACATTTTTAAGAGACGCCGTAATATAGCCGACCATCCCGGCCTCGAGCTCCTCGCAGGGGATAAACTGTCCGGCGCCGAATGTTCCGACCTCGACAACCTCCTCGGTCAGTCCCGTTGCCATCATTTTTATACGGGTCCCCTTGGTCACCTTGCCGTCAAACAGGCGACAAAAGATGATCACGCCCTTATACGGGTCATAGAGAGAATCAAAGATCAAAGCCTTGAGCGGTGCCTTTTTATCACCGACCGGAGACGGGATCTTCTGGACGATCTGCTCGAGCACGTCCTCGATATTCGTCCCCAGTTTAGCGGAAATCCGCGGCGCATCCGCCGCCTCGATCCCGATCACATCCTCGATCTCCGCGATCACACGCTCCGGCTCCGCGGACGGCAGGTCGATTTTATTGATCACCGGCATGATCTCCAGGTCGTGATCGATCGCCATGTAGCAGTTCGCCAGTGTCTGTGCCTCGATCCCCTGCGCCGCGTCGACGATCAGGATTGCCCCCTCGCACGCCGCCAGTGAACGCGACACCTCGTAGTTAAAGTCTACATGTCCCGGGGTGTCAATCAGGTTAAACAGATACTCCTCCCCGTTTTTCGCCGTATACGCCAGTCGCACCGCCTGCGACTTGATCGTGATACCGCGTTCTCTCTCCAGTTCCATATTGTCAAGCACCTGCGCCTGCATCTCCCGGCTTGTCAGCAGGCCGGTCTTCTCGATGATCCGGTCCGCCAGGGTCGACTTTCCGTGATCGATATGCGCAATAATGCAGAAATTCCGTATATGCTCCTGGTCTACAATTGCCATTTTTCTTCTCCTGTCCTCCACAGCCCGCAAAAATACCGGGCTCATGTCCCGGACACCTCAGCCAGCTGCTGTGTATTCGTCACTTACCTGCCACGTTTATGGCACAATTAGAGTATAACATAAAATTGATTTATTGTGAAGATAGGAGGAAGAAGTTTTGAAAAATAAATTTTTAGCCGTTCTTCTGGTCTTTGCACTGGCTTTCGGCATCGGGACACCGGCTGCGCCGTCTGAGGCGGCATCGTTCCCGGTCACTTCGCTGAAGCTCCGTGTCGGATCGATCTATACGCTGAGACCGACGGGTCTGCTGGGCGTACCCACCTGGAGCTCATCAAAAAAATACGTAGCCAGTGTTACTCAGTCCGGGATCATCACGGCCAAGGACCCCGGCACGACCACGATCAAGGCCAAGGCCGGCAAGACAACCCTTTCCTGCAAGGTGACGGTCAAGAAAAAGTCAAAGAAAAAAGGCGGCAAGTACAATCCCAAGTCTCTTCCGTCCAATAAAAATAAGGGCTACGATTTCACCTTCTATATGGAGGAGAAAAAGGTCGGCTCCTTTAATATCCAGATCGAACGCTTCGCCTACGGAGAAGAAAGCGCGCGGATGGCGTTAAACAACACGTCCAATCCGAAACCGCTGTCAACACAGCAGTATCTGTTCTTCTCGGTTCGTCTGAAGTACAAATCCGGAACACAGACCATCCGTATGTCAAACGTATTTAACTATTTTAAAAATATCTACGGCGCTTACGGCGCCAAGCAGCTCGTCCCGATCGATTACGGTTACGGCTTCGGCTCTCACGAGAATATCAGTACCGTGAACATCTCGCCGGGTAACACGATCACGGCAGACGTTGCTGTTCTGGTAGAAAAAGGCTTTACGCCGGTGACATTCCGTCTCCAGACAGGGCCCACCTCCTACACCTGGATCAAGCTGTGATCCATATGAACGCAAACAAAAACTCCCTTCGCAGGCATCCTGCGTAAGGGAGTTTATTTTTATACCCGGGAGTCGATGATCCGGTCTTATCTTGCCTGCTTGCTGATGATACTCTCTTTTCCTTGTGATTTCATGATGCTCTGATTCGGAACATAGCCTCTCACGCTGGAAAGCGGGTAAACCATCGAGTCACGTCCTACCATGGAGCCCGGATTCAGTACGGCACCACAACCGATCTCGGCATAATCACCGAGGACGGCACCAAACTTTCGCATCTCGGTACGGAGTCTCTGCTTCCCGTAATGTACCTCAATCAGCGAGCCGTCCGACTTGAAATTCGATGTGATCGAGCCGGCGCCCATATGCGCCATAAAGCCGAGGATCGAATCACCGACGTAGTTGTAATGCGGCACCTGAACGCCATCAAACAGTACGGAATTCTTTAACTCCGTAGAGTTTCCGACAACCGCTCTCTTACCCACGATAACGTTTCCGCGGATGTATGCGCAGTGACGGATCTCTGCTTCCTCATCGATGATAAGCGGTCCGTTTAATACGGCTGTCTCGGCAACCGTCGCATTTTTAGCAATCCAGATATCCTCACCGCGCTTTTCAAAACGCGCCGGGGAAAGATGGTTATTTCCCATGTCCAGAATAAAATCATGGATCTCCGAAAGCGCCTCAAACGGATACCGTTTGTCTGCGAACAGATTGCCTGCGATGGTGTGTCTCAAATCCAGCAGATGAGTCGTCTCAAGTGCACGAATTCGCATTTTTTTATCCATCATTTTTTAGCACCTCCCTTTGATTTGGTCGACTTCCCTTTTTTATTATTATAATACACCGAAACGTTACTGTAAAAACTCTGAAGTTTTCCGGTATTGTTTCCCTTTTTGGCATGGTCCACCATGGTCGTGACATACGCGTTCAGCTTGTCCATGTAGACCCCGTCCTGGATCTCTCCATCCGCCACCTGCGTTAAGCCCTTTTCCCAGTTGGCTGTCATCTTCGGCGATAACATCGCAGGCATCGAATAATATACGATTCCGTAGACCAGTTCTCCCTTCAGGGAAGGGGTGATGATCTGCGTTTTTTTATTCAGTGACAGATATCCGATATTGAAAAGCTTTTTCAGGATCTCAGCACGTGTCGCCGATGTCCCGATACCGCTTCCCTTGATCTGTGCCCGCAGTTCCTCATCCTCGATCAGCTGACCGGCATTCTCCATAGCCAGGATGATCGAGCCGGAGTTGTAGCGTTTCGGCGGCGAGGTCTCACCTTCCTTGATCTCATGGCCGGTGAGCGCCACGGTCGTACCTTTTTTGATCTGATCGATGACCTCTCTGAGATCGGCGTTCTCGCCCTCTTCCTCCTCGGAGTCATCGTCAGAACCGTCTTCCTGATCGGATGTACTCTTACCCTTTGCCTCATCGCGTGGCTTGGTAAAGCTAAACTGATTGACCGGTAAAAACCCGTCCTCCACCAGGACCTTCGCTCCGGTAAAAAAGCGCTCCGTGTCCTCTCCGCACGCACAGGCGATACAAACGCTCAGGCGCTGATACACTGCCGGCGGATAAAAAATGGACAGAAACCGTCGGACGATCACCTCATACATTTTTTGATGAAGTTCACTGAGACTCCCCAGTGTGTTAACCGCCGAACCGGTCGGTATAATCGCGTAGTGATCGGTGATCTTTTTATCGTTTACATAACGGGTCTTTTCGAGTCCCTGATGGCTCTTATTCTCCGAGATGTATTTGAGATACGGAATGGCAAGCGGGTAACTCATTAACCCGTTCAGGTTTTTCCCGATCTCCTTGGCCACCGCCGTCGAGAGCACTCTCGCATCGGTACGCGGATAGGTAACCAATTTCTTTTCGTATAAATCCTGGACGATCTGTAGCGTCTCATCCGGACTGATCTTAAACAGTTTTGAGGAGAGGTTTTGTAACTCCGCCAGGTTGAAAAGTAACGGCGGATTTTTCTTCTCCTGTTTTTTCTGAACCGACTCGATCACGCCGGTCTCTCCGAGCGAATCCGCCAGTGCCTTTGCATGGATCTCCTCGCGGAATCCGTTTTCTTTGTACAGGATATGTGACAGAGAAAAATCCGGTTGTGGCTCTTTGTTTTTCTCTTTTTTCTTATCGCTTTCTCCCTCATCGGCGTTGTCTGCCGTGATCACGTAGATGTCCGGCTCGTAATAATGCGAGCCCTCTCTCACACGCCACTCACCGGAAAAGGTCTTTCCGTCCAGATCGAACTTCCCCTGTACACGATAAAACGGTGTTTTGACAAAGCGGCGGATCTCCCACTCCCGCACGACAACCATCCCTAATACACAGGTCATCACGCGTCCCACTGAAACGGAGGTCCATTTTTTCTCCGTAAGGCGGTCGTTCATCCACTTTCCATAACGGATCGAGAGGATCCGGGAGAAGTTAATCCCCATCAGATAATCATGCTTGGCGCGCAGATACGCGGAGTCACTGAGCGCATCGTAGGCCGACAGCGGCTTGGCTTCCTCCACGCCCCGGCGGATCTCCTCTTCGGTCTGCGAGTCAATCCAGACGCGAAGCTTTTTTTTCGTGTCCGGCACATGTGCCTGTGCATCGACCAGACGGTAGATGTACTCCCCCTCACGTCCCGAGTCGGTGCAAACATAGATAGTGTCCACATCGTCACGGTTGAGGAGCCCACTCACGATATCAAACTGCTTTTTTACACTCGGGATCACCTCGTAGAGGTAGGTCTCTGGTAAAAACGGCAGCGTGGCTTCGTTCCAGTTTTTCATGGCCGGATCGTAGATCTCCGGATAACTCATCGTGACCAGATGGCCGACACACCACGTGACGATCGTGTCGTTCGACTCCATATAGCCGTCTCGCGAAGCGCCGCTCACGCCCATGACACGGGCAAACTCCTTGGCGACGCTGGGTTTCTCTGCGATAAATAGTCGTTTACTCATTTTGCCTTTATTACATAATCTCGTACAACGGATATTTGTCCGTCAGGGTCTTTACGATGGCCTTGGCTTTTTCTGAATTTGCCTCGTGATCATCGATCAGCATCGCGATTGCCTCTGCCACCTGATCCATATCGTCGGTCTTGAAACCACGGGAGGTAACCGCAGCGGATCCGAGACGGATTCCTGAGGTTACGAACGGTGACTGCGGGTCGTTCGGGATGGTGTTTTTGTTGGCGGTGATGTTCGCATCGTCCAGCCATACCTCCACCTCTTTACCGGTCAGGCCCTTTTTCACCAGGTCGATCAGCATCAGGTGGTTATCTGTACCGCCGGATACGATGTCAACGCCGCGGCTCATCAGACCCTTGCAAAGTGCCTGTGCATTATCGATAATTCCTTTTCCGTACTCTTTGAACTCCGGCTTCAGTGCCTCACCGAAGCAGACAGCCTTAGCGGCGATCACATGCATCAGCGGGCCACCCTGTGTACCCGGGAAGATCGCCTTGTTGAGCTTATGCTCGTTTGCGAACTCCTCCGATGACAGGATCATACCACCACGCGGTCCGCGCAGTGTCTTATGTGTCGTTGTCGTGGTAACATGCGCATACGGGATCGGGCTCTCGTGATACCCGCTGGCAACCAGTCCTGCGATGTGCGCGATATCTACCATCAAAAATGCTCCGACTTCATCCGCGATCTCACGGAAACGCTTGAAGTCGATCTTGCGGCAATATGCCGATGCGCCGGCGATGATCATCTTCGGCTTGCATTCCTTTGCGATGCGGAGTACCTCGTCGTAATCGATAAATCCGGAGTCATCCACACCGTACGGAACGATGTTGTAATAGGTTCCGGAGATGTTGGCCGGGCTTCCATGGGAAAGGTGACCGCCGTGGTCGAGGTTCATACCCATTACGGTCTCACCCGGCTTAACCAGTGCGAAAAATACAGCCATGTTAGCCTGTGCACCGGAGTGCGGCTGTACGTTTGCATACGTACAGTTAAAGAGCTTTTTAGCACGATCGCGGGCGAGATCCTCGACGATGTCTACAAACTGACAACCGCCGTAATAACGCTTGCCCGGATATCCCTCTGCGTACTTGTTGGTCAGTGTTGAACCCATCGCAGCCATAACGGCTTTTGACACAAAGTTCTCCGAAGCGATTAACTCGATGTGGTCGTTCTGACGGCCGGTCTCGAGCTCCATGGCTTTTGCTACTTCGGGGTCTGCTTTTCTTACTTCATCGAAACTATACATTTGATTCTCCTCCTAATTATTTTATTTCATCTAACGCCTTGCCTATGTCGTGGCGCATGTATTTGTTATCGAAGTCGATCCAATCGGTGGCGCGATAGGCATTCGCGCGGGCTTCTTTGAGCGTATCGCCGAGTGCTGTTACACCGAGGACGCGGCCGCCGTTTGTAAGGATCTTGTCGCCTTCCT
Source organism: Eubacterium sp. (assembly GCA_036343395.1). Taxonomy (GTDB): domain Bacteria; phylum Bacillota; class Clostridia; order Lachnospirales; family Lachnospiraceae; genus Eubacterium_F. The sequence continues at coordinate 8,981 of JAZASH010000062.1, forward strand.
TTTTCGTGCCGGCGTGGAATACATAGTAGCCTTCCTTATCCTCGAAGTTCTCAAGGCCGCGGATCTCTTTGCCTTTTTCGTAGTGCTCCGGATAACCGTCGGATGCCAGTACCACACATACCGCTGCGTTGTCCTCAAACTGAAGATCGATCGTATCGAGCTTTCCGTCGATGCAGGCTTCCATCACGTCGATGATGTCATTTTTCATACGCGGTAATACGACCTGCGCCTCCGGGTCACCGAAACGGGCATTATACTCGAGGACCTTCGGTCCGGCTTCCGTCAGGATCAGTCCGACAAATAGGATCCCGGTGAAGTCTCTGCCCTCTTTTTTCATCGCATCCATCGTTGCCTGATAGACCTTGTCCTCGCAGAACTTCTTAACCTCGTCCGTATAGAAGGGACTCGGCGAAAAGGTTCCCATGCCGCCGGTGTTCAGTCCCTGATCACCGTCCTTGGCACGCTTGTGATCCTGCGCGCTGGTCATCGGCTTGATATGTGTTCCGTCGCAGTAGCAAAGCACGGACACCTCGCGTCCTGTCAGGAATTCTTCGATGACGATCTCGTTTCCGGCGTCGCCGAACTGCTTGTCCGTCATGATCGACTTGACAGCGTCCTTGGCTTCGTCGAGTGTCTGGCAGATCAGAACGCCTTTTCCGAGTGCCAGTCCGGATGCCTTGACTACGATCGGCATCTGCTGCGTCTCGAGATAGGCGATTGCCTTGTCCGCATCGTTGAAGTTTTCATACGCGGCAGTCGGGATGTCGTATTTCTTCATCAGGTCCTTGGAAAATGCCTTGGAGCCTTCGATGATCGCTGCATTTTTGCGCGGGCCAAAGACGCGAAGTCCTCGTTTTTCAAAGACATCGACCACGCCGCCGACCAGCGGATCGTCCATGCCGAT
>JAZASH010000063.1:0-9749 GCA_036343395.1 Eubacterium sp.
AACAGTAGCCAGCATATATATTCCCTGCTCTGTAAATGCATACGGGGGTTTCCTACGACCGCCTTCTTGTCCTGAATAAAAATTAGAATCCGGTGAAGTCGCAATTTGCGACTTCACGAGTTCAACCTCTTCTTTTGTCAATTGGAACATAAAATCGTCCGGAAACCGTCCAACATTCCGCTTCACTTGCTCATTTAGCCTTTTTACCTCATAACCATATAGTGCAGCAAGGTCATAATCCAACATAATCTGTTTTTCCCTAATTGTATAAATCAAGCGGCCAATATCATTCGTCTGGATAATTACCGGTATGATTTCAGTTTTATCCTTTGTGTTTGCCATTCGAAAATCCTTTCTGCGAAATCACAAATTGTGACTTCACGGTAATCCTCCCTCTCGCTTCTCGTACGTTTCAAAAGAATAAACTCAATTTCATGCTTAACAAAATCCCATCAATGCCAATCATTGGTACTTCTGTTTTGACCCATATATTCCGATTAGGCATCTTTCCCACACTTAATTACACATATTACAGAAAAAAAGCCTCGCATATGTAAGACTTTTTTCAAATATCTTCAACACGAAATCATAATCAGAGTATCACATCAACATTACTGCCTGGCGGGATATCCGCTACGGATGTCTCCGTTTTGGGATCAAAGATCTCATCATCAGAGTTCTCTCCGATCCATATGGCCTTTTCTGTCTTTTCTTTCGTCGTTTTTGATGCTTCCGACTTTTCCTTCGCTCGTTTTTCTTCAGCCTCAGCTTTTGATGCCTCCTGCAAATCCTTCTGTATATCGGAAAGGGAATTCATCTGCTTGGTCTCAAGGCTTTGAATTAGCCACATCGGTAAATCTTTTCTTTCCGTCTTGAGCAGTCATTTTTAAAGCGTGACAATTTGTCACGGTTTCATTTCCTTCATTTTTCAGCCTCTGCTTGAGCTTTCTCCAGTAAGCTGTCGGATCTTTGCTTTCAGCAAGAGCTCCGACAACATCTACAATCGAAAAATACCACTCTTCCTCATCTTCAACCCAAGCCGTCCTTATCGGCTGATCCTCAAATAATTGTACCTTGTCATTTGTTTTGTTCAACGTTCTCCCCCTCGTATTATGCTTTCCCCTAAATAGACATTCAGACTCGTTTTACCTTCACGCCCTTTGGCAATCCTGACTTCGTGATCTGTTTTTTGATCCTCTTGAAGTCCTTCTTGCCGGCTTTAACGCGGATTGTCGCATTCTTCGCCAATTTGTTAAAGGCATCCTTTTCAACCTTGGTGATACCGGAAGCCTGAATCGTTACCTTCTTCGGCTTTGTCTTATTACCCTTCAAAAGGCCCTTTTTCAGGGTTGTCACGGTATATGTCTTGCCATCCGCCTTGACACTTTCAGGAATCGTCACGGTCTTTGACTTGGCGGTCGTCGTCGCCTTGGTAAGTGCTACCTGATTCTTTTTCTTTGAAGCCATCTTAATGCCCGGATTTAAAGCATTCTTTTTAGCCACAGGCTCCGTTGATATCACGGAAAACGACGTTTTTGTCGTAGTTGCACCTGTCTTTACCTCAACTGCGATTTTAGTCGATGTGTCAATGATATTACCATCGGCATCTTTCTTCACGGTTGTAGAGGTAGTCGTTTTCGTAACATCACCCGATGGCTGTTTTACCTGTTCAGTAACAGTTTTATCCCCATTAAGCGCAGTTTCCGAACGATAAGATGTTTCCTTACCCTTTGCTGTAGTCTTAACATCCTCGTAAATGACCGTTCCATCGGCTTTTTCAATATCCACAGTCTTTTCTGACGCGCCACTTGGCTTCACGCTTTCAATTATGGTCTGCGTAGATCCGTCTTTTTCAACTATCTCCGTTTTCTTTTTAAAAGAGCCATCCGGATTCACGGTTTCTGTAGATTTCTCTGTAGAACCATCAGCATTAGCAATATCCGTCACTTTTTCAAAAGTTCCATCAGGCTTTTGGGTCTCTACCACTTTTTCCGTAGAACCATCTGACTTTGCAATATCCGTTACCTTTTCAATCGAACCGTCACCCTTAACAGTCTCTGCCTCAACTGTTTTCGTACCTTCCGAATCAAGCGTAGTTATCGTAGTCGTAGTCGTTCCGTCCTCATTCGTCTTGGTGTCTGTCGTCTGTTCCACAATAGTCGGTGCAGGCTTTGTCGATGGATCAGCCGTAGGATTTGTGGAAGGAGCAGGACTTGCACTAGGCTTTGCTGACGGACTTGGTGATGTAGTAGGCGTTCCGCTTCCACCTGAACCACCTGAACCTGAACCACCACTTCCGGAACCACCACTTCCGGAGCCGCCACTTCCGGAGCCGCCACTCGGTTTCGTAACGAATGTCAATGTGTTATAACTGTCATCTAACTTCACGCTGTAGGTGTCGCTGTCGCTGGTGAACTTCGCCGCATCAGACGGAGTGAGTGGGTCAATGTCGGGGCCCATTGCAAACACTCCGTCAATCGGCACATAAGCATTCTTTTCATCGTCCCACTTAACCAAAGTGACGCCAATGGATGCCGTGGCGCCAAGCGAACCGGTAACAGTGATGGTTTTTTCAATTTGCAGCCAAACATTGTCCTTAACTGCACTCGCGCCCGTACCCGTAGTATTTCCCGTGATCTTTGCCTCACCACTGAGTTCAAACACCGGGTCACCTCCATAGATGCACACGCCACCACCAAATTCCTGGGTTGAATTGTTTCCGGTGACCTCACCGCCGGTCAGATTAAATGTGCCATAATCGACACATACACCGCCTCCTCTGCGCGCCGAATTGTTCACAATTTTTCCGCCACTCATGTTGAACGTGCCGTGAGAACCAACAAGGTACACGCCACCACCAAATCCATCAACTCCGCCGTAATCTCCCAACGCTGTATTACCGCTGATCTCGACGTTTCCGCTCATATTGAAAGTACCGTCGATGAGATACACTCCACCGCCGCGTGATTCGTTACCAAAACTTCTGTTATTTGATATTTTTGCCGTACCGCTCATTGAGAACGTACCATTGCCGGCATACACGCCGGCACCTTCCTCCGCACAGTTGCCGCAGATCGTTCCGGCGCTCATGTTAAACGTGCCATCATCTCCAATAAACACGCCACCACCGTTCGTACCAGTACCGCCTTGTCCATAAATACAGTAGCCACCTGAGATATAACCTCCGGTGACGGCGAGGTAATTAACGCCCTGTGTACCGCTCCCGGGTGCTGCGTTGCTGACTGCCGTTCCGCGTCCGTCAGCGGACAGCGTGATGTAGCGGGTCGTTTTGTCCGTCGCCGTATCCGTGAGCGTCAGCGATGAACCATTCCCAATTCTAATGACTCTGTTGCCAGAGATATCGGTGCTGCCTGTATTCAATATACCATGGTTGTTCAGGTCAAGGGTAACATACTTTCCCTCAGGAATATTCAACGGACCAGTCGTCACCACATCTGCGAGTAGCGTAAGTGTTGCACCGTCGCTTGCACCTAACCACGCAGACACTGCCGCATCAAAGGTTGCGTACTCGGTTTCACCAACCTTCGCAGCATTTCCTTCTGCCTTTGCCACCTCCGTGATATGCGGCATCGGTGTGATACCAAATACCAGCGCCACTGCCATCACAAAAGCAAGTGCTGTTTTCAATACCTTCCGGTTCCTCTTTCCTTTCATTTTTCCATTCCCTCCATATTATTTTTCTACAATAGTTACATATTTCCCACTTTCCACGTAAATTTTACAACATACTTCAAAAAAGTCAATAGAACTGTGGCGAAAATCATCAAACTGTGAAAAAAATCATCCTTAACTACAAAAAGGCTCCTAAGTCATGCGCCCAAAAGCCCTTTTTTCCTAACGTCCATCACTTCCTACACCCTATCCTCATACGGCCTTCTTGCCATCACCGTCAAAAGATACCTCTCTGCCTCCTCGCACCGGCGGTTGACTTCCTCATCGTCATCCATGAGAAAATCCACAAAGTCGATCGAGTGCCCCTGCCTCTGATAGCGCTTCTGGATATCGACGACACGGTCTATTGTCTCTTCAGACAATCTCAATCCTTCAGATGCTACGACTGTCCGGTATATCAGCGGATCTGAATGTATGTCTCTGTCCATGAGTCCGTCCTCCCAACAGACACTATTATACCTTATTGAAAAATACCATGCAAGAAAAACATTTTTATACTACTTTTGTAGACTATTATTATCTACCTTCATGGAATTCCCGTGCCATTCGATCCCCCATTACAAAACAACATCTTTGAAACCTCTATCACTCCCTTGTGCTTTAGCTCTCTGGGTTCAAAACGTATCACCATATACACAAGCTGCATCATAAGCCCTGCCCCAAAGGTACTGATCAGAGTTCCAATTCCGACCGGTCCTCCCAGTAGCCATCCGATTGCCAGCACAACTGCCCAAAGGATTACCTCGACAATTCCAATCGGAACCTTGGGCATACGTTTTCCGAGACCGACAAGCAAAGCATCTCTCGGTCCGCAGCACTGCTCACTTTTCATATAAACAGCCATTCCGAGCGCCATAAACACAAACCCGGCAAGCATGATAAGAATTCCGATCCACAGATTGTCATTTAATGGAAACGGATTAACGTTGTTAAAAAACTGTACAAAATTCCCTGTTAACAGAGCATCGATGATCGTACCAAAGCCGATCTTTTCCTTAAGGAGAAGGTCAACCCCCAGAACACACAAGGCAATCAAAGTCATGGATATTCCATAGTTCAACGGGGTGTGGTAGGATATTCCCATCCCCAGACAATCCCACGGTGCAAGTCCTATATTTGCAAAAATCGTCAAGTGGACGCCAAATGAAAAGATAAACAGTCCCACAACGATTTGGAACCATCCAAATACAATCTTTCGTTTCATTTATTTTCTGCTCCGATCAACCTTATACCTCTACATCTACAATCTTTTTGATAATCCTTGCCGGCACTCCACCGACAACTGTGTCAGCCGGGACATCCTTGGTTACTACTGCTCCAGCAGCAACCACCGCATTATCACCAATCGTAACACCTGCTGTGACTGTAGCATTGGCTCCAATCCAAACATTTTTCCCTATATGGATTGGTGCGGGATGAAGTGCATGTCTAATCTCCGGATTCATATCGTGATTTAGCGTTGCCAGGACAACTCCATGACCTATCAAGGCACCATCATCAATAAAGATACCACCCTGATCCTGAAACTTGCATCCGGCATTGATAAATACATTCTTCCCGAGTGTGATATTTTTCCCAAAATCCGTATAGAATGGCGGAAACAGACTAAAATCATCACTTACCTTTTTTCCGATCAGCTCAGAGAACATTTTTTGCAACTCCTCAGGCTCATGATACTCCGTATTGATTTTCATCGTGATTTTCTGAGCCTGCCGACTGTAATAGCGCATCGTCTGTATCACGGCAGGGTCTTCACCAACGATATTACCGGAAGCAAATATATCCAGTAGTTCCTGCAAGTCCATATTTGGCTCCTGCCCGGGTAGCTCATTACGAGCCGGAAACTTTATTGTCTTTTCTTCCATGTTTTCCCTCTCCAATCTTTACCTGAAATCCTCTGAAACCTCTTCAAATGACCTGTTCCCCTCAATATAATCCCGATACGCCAGCTCCGGATCTTTCCCTCGGAACACGGTACACAGCCCGCACATATCACAATCCGATATACACGGATAACGTTTCTTGATGTATTCTCTTCTATCATCCATGGTGGATTCTGTAATCTCCGGTGGATTTCCCATAACTCATCCTTTCATGAACATACCTATCCATGCAGATACCTGGCATTATACTCCATGTTAATCTCAGCGATTTCCTTCTTGCCATCGATATAGTCCTGATACATATCCCATGGTGAGCCACCGCCAAGCCAACACGATGAGCAATTCTCGCAGCCACCGCCACAGTCAAGAGACATTCGGATGATGTCCTCACGCTCTTCTTTCGTTGTATCCTTAATAAGCACCGATCTGGTATACATACTCACTCTCCTCATTCATACATCTCAGGTCTCCTAAGAGATGTATACGGCTTCATTTTCCTTACCCGCTCTACACTATCCATATCAACTTCCGCAAAAAGAAGTCCTTCCTTGTTGTCACCGATTATTATGCAATCGCCGTTGTAATCAGCGACAAGCGACTCACCTGAAAACTCCATCTGATCCTCAACGCCAACCCTATTGCACGTAGCGATATTGACAGAGTTCTGAAATGCCTGTACCCGAATCTCCCATTCGAAAAGCCGGGATGGTTCTGCCGTGGTGTTCGCCGTTGGTATGATGATCAGATCTGCTCCCCGCAAGGCCTCCGTTCGGATACTCTCAGGGTAGTGCCTGTCAAAACACACCACAATTCCGATTCTGCCAAGTCTTGTCTGAAACACCTGAAAGCCTTCTTCGGAAGGAGTATAGTAGTCCTGTTCATAAAAATGCTCGCACTGAGCCACATGAACCATCTTCTGTTTTCCAATGATTTCACCATAATCATCGATCAGAAGGCTCATATCATACCGTTTTCCCTGATCATCGATATAGAAATTGGGTGATGCAAAAATCCCAAGTTCCCCACACAAAGCACAAAACTCCGATATTCGATCATCCTCTAATCCCATCAGATAATTTGTAACATCTCTGCCCTCATACTGAGCGAAAAACGGAGACAACTGCACTTCCGGAAAACATATCAACTCTGCTCCGTTTCTCTTTGCCTCTCGCAAATAATCCAACGACTTTTGATAGTTTTCATCTAAATTCGGAGTCATCTGCATCTGCGCCAATGCAAGCTTCATACTCACTCTCCCGTTCCAAGCAATCCGATTTCAGCCGCATACGGTTTCATACCCTCGATACAGATCTCGGCAACCTCCCTGACATCCATACCAAGCATCTCGCAGCCCCTTTCGATCAGTCCTCTGTCACACTTAGCTGCGAATCCTTTGGACTTATACTTCTTCATAAAACTCGATATCTTCAAATCCGTGATACCATTCGGGCGCATCCTGGCACAGGCCTGTATGATCCCAGTCAGCTCATCTACCGTATACAGACTCTTCTCAAGGTTCGTTTCAGGCTTCACATCCGTACAGATCCCATATCCATGACTCATGATTGCCCGAACATCCTCCTCAGGCACGCCCTCGGCAAGAAGTTCCTTCTCCGTATGCTGCAGATGTTCATCCGGATACTTCTCATAATCATAATCGTGCAAAAAGCCAACAGCTTTCCAGTGCTCTGGATCCTCTCCAAAGTGCTTTGCCATGGCTTCCATCGCTGCCATCACATTCGTCGCATGAATGATAAGGCTCTCATCCTGCACCATCGTCGCGTTCAGTTCTTTTGCTCTTTCCAGTGTTAATTCCATTGTCTTTCTCCTCTCAAATCTTGATATCCACTCTCTTTATCCTTCCTATCGACACTTGCGCCCACTCGCAGCCTCGAAATCATGCTTCTTCGCGATCTTCTCCACAGGCTTATTGGGCTTGCCCTCGGCGCTCGACATCCATGTCTCGATTCATATCACGCTCCCTGCGGATGCCCCTGCAACCACATAACGATATCTCCGCTCTCGTACATCGGCTTTCCGTCAATGAACAGACATGGCACCTGTTGCTTGCCACCGACACGGATGAGTTCTTCTCTATCATCCTCGTTCTCGTGGATATTGTGCAGCTCCACATCTGTTCGCCCGCTTGCCTCGATCTCTCTCAAAACCTTCTGGCAATACGGACACTCCGAAAACATATACAACTTCAGATTCATAAGATTCCTACCTCCTCGGAAACGCAGCGTAATATCCGTCCTTCCAAAAGCCTTTCCTTTTATCTGCGTTATTATAACTCATTTTGCTCAAAAAGTAAAGATTTCCTAGTCGGATATAAAACGACTACAACGAAAAAAGACACTTTCCAAAACAATTTTTCGTTTCGAAAAGTGTCCCATAGTTTTTACAATGCAGTGGCTTTCCCACTTTAACTTCCAACTGCTCATCATTTCATTTTTCAATCAATCAAATCATTCTGAAATCTCGACAGATGTTCGTAGGGCAGGATCAGACGCCCTCTGTAAAGTCCGCATCCGTCGTTAACCAGCTGGTTATCTACAGCGCCGAACATATTGACCTTTAGCTTGCTCAGATCCAGATTCTGAAGGATCATCCCGCGCTCGTAGGCATTATCAAAATAGATATTTTCACCCGCCGGAACTTCGGCACGCTTTCTTCGTTCTTTCTCCTGACGTTTCTCATATCCGAGATGATTGGCCGGACCGATCTCCGCGAAGTCATCCATCTCATGTGTCCGAAGCTGGACCTCGATATAGCACCGGGAACTGTTATCAAAGAAATTGATGTGTACCGACTGATAGCCGTAGGGACTTGGATTCTCGATGTAATCACGAAAATACGGCCACAGTTCTTTCTGTATCCGTGACGAAGGATGCGGGTCATCTCCAATCGAGATCTCCGCGTTAAATCCTCTTTCCTCCAGAAAACCCGGCAGGTCGTTTGCTATCTCGTACAGTAATTCCAACTCGCGGGCATTTTTATCCTCACCCTCTTTCACGTGACACTCCGGGAGTGAAAGAACGATTCGGTAGGCAATCAGATCCCGTATTCGGCCGATCTGTTCCTTGATCTCCGTTTCGGATGGGTAGGCGCCGGTCTTCGCATGATGCTCGTAGATGTATTCCACGATATTCCCATTGATCTTTTCCTCCAGACGGATCAGCGACTTGATCCGACCTTTGAAGGTGAATGCGAGAAAAGGATACCGATCGGCCATGTGCTTGTAGAACTCTCGGATTCGTTGGGACTGGGATGTCAGGAAATCATTGTGCTCAAGCAGTTCGATCTCCTGCAAGAGGAAGTTGCTGTGTGCCAGATCGACGGCGTTGTGCTCTCTTACCGCTGATGTCTTCAGATCGGCAGAGTAGTTGTGCAGGATCTTCAGAACGGTGTCGCCCTTGTATAAGTAATCGTTTAGTGAAATCATGTTTACCCCTTTCCAAAGCAAAAAGGCATCCCGGAGAAACTCCGAGACGCCTTTGCCTCATCGCAGGTTATGGTATCATATTTGTGGGTGGTTGTCAAGAACTCACGGGCCTTTACTCCCATGATATCGTTTGGACTTCACATTTTTTTTTAGCGCTTCCTCCGAAAATGCATAATGACGGCAACGACAATCAACGCGATCAGTACACAAACACTGGTGATCAACACGACCGGATTGAAATCGTCAACCAGTGATCCGGTAAACCCTTCCTCCTGATCTGTCGGTTCTGTTTCTTCCGTGCCTTGTTCAAAGTCCGCAAGCGACTCCTCGCCCTTATCTGCCTCCGTTCCTTCGATCTCATCCCGGACGGACTCCTCCGATTCACCCTCCGCAATTTCTTCTTTCTCCGGAGTCTCGCCTTCTTCGCCGGTCTGTGCAACCTCCGGCGTTTCCCCCTCCGGCATCTCTTTTTCCTTCACGCCGACCAGACGGATCTCGCCGGTCGCGGTAACCTCCTCGTCTTTCTGCGCGATCACGATGGACGTGGGTATCGACTCGATATCGGAAACAGTATCCGTTTCCTCTGCCTCCGGTTCCCCGGCATCCGGCTCCTCAGTCGTTTCCTCCTCCATCGATACGGAATCGGCATAACCGAGGCGGATCTTCAGATCCTCGAGGCTGTCGTACTGCTCCACCTCATTCCAACGCTCTTTCTCACTGCTCTTTGC
>JAZASH010000064.1:0-9296 GCA_036343395.1 Eubacterium sp.
CCACCCTCGAGCCGCAGCGTAGTGGCGTCTCCTGCGATCTCCGCTCTCTCACCCGTAGCCGAGAAATCGGCCTGATAGATCGCTCTTGCCAGCGAAAGACTGCCGAAAACGAGAACCGTTCCGCCGTGCTTCGCGGCCTTTTTCTGCATCTCGGTGACCGCCGCCGCGATATCCTCGCCGCCCTCGTAGACCTGCGTCCAGGGGTTCACCCGACGGATTACCTCCGCCAGCTCCTGTGCGCCGAGCCCACGCGGTCCCGGTGCCTTGACCGTCATTACCTCGGTCAGATGCGGGAGGATCTGACGTGCCATCTCCTCCACGGCCTTATCCATAAATACACCCATCACGGCGTAGATCCTTCGTCCCGGCAACAGATCCCGGATCGTCTCGGACAGCACGGTCACACCGTCGGTGTTATGTGCTCCGTCAAAAATGGTCAACGGTTCCTCACTCACGATATCAAAACGTCCCGGCCAGATCGCGCAGGCGATCCCTTCCCGGATCGTCTCACGGGAGATCTCGACACCGGGGATGCATCCTGCCGCCTCGATCGCGAGTGCCGCATTGCCCGGCTGAAACGCACCGCACATCCGGGTATGATAGGCCTCACCCCGATAGGTAAATGCCGTCCCGGTCAGCTCCTGCCTGTCGATGCGGAGTTCATTTTCATCCACATAAGTGATCGTTGTATGTTTTTCACCGACCTCGCCATCCAGTCTCACGAGGATCCTCTCACGCAAACGTGCCTGACGCTTGTCCGCATTGGTACCGGCCATCTCCAGACGGATTCCCGGCTGATACGACACGACCGGACTACCGTCCTTGATGATCCCGGCCTTCTCCCCGGCGATCTGGAACACCGACCCACCGAGGAACTGCATATGATCCAGTCCGATCGGCGTGATGATCGACAGCAGTGACTTTGCGATCACGTTCGTCGCATCCTCACGGCCGCCCATACCGACCTCAACGATCGCGACATCGACCTTTTCTTTTTGAAACGCTAAAAATGTCCCCGCGGTCTCCAGCTCATACACGGTCGGTCTCTCAAATCCGGCCTCCACCATCTCCTCGGAAGCGCGGATCACCTCGCTCATCACAGACTCATAGGTCGTTGTCGGGAGGTACTGACTCCCCTCCGCCGTCACGATCCGCACGGTCTCTCTGTCATCAAAAACAGCCGGTGAAGAATACCATCCGGTCTTAGGAAAAACGCGCGAAAGGATCGACGCCAGATAGGCGGACGTCGATCCTTTTCCGTTTGTCCCGGCGACATGGATGACCGCGATCGTATCCTGCGGATCCCCCAGTCTCCGGCACAATTCCCGCATCCTGTCAAGCCCCGGGCGGATGCCCGACGCCGATGCCGTCACGAGATATGAATGTATTTCATTTTGAGTCATAGTAGTGTCCTATTATTTGATTACACGCACTCGGATAACCTCCGGAATCGCCTCCAGATCCTTGACAACCGTATCCGAGATTGTCGAACAAATATCCAAAACGGTATATGCGAAGCTGCCCTTACTCTTGTTCCACATGTTCTCGATATTGACATCATCCTTCGCAAACACATTGGTGAACTGAGTCAGCATCTTCGGGAGATTTTTATGAAGGATCGTGATACGTCCCTCGGTCTGGCAGATACCCGCATCGGTATCCGGATAGTTCACGGAATTGCGGATATTACCGTTATCGATGAAATCACGGATCTCACGCGCTGCCATCTTCGCACAGTTATCCTCACTCTCCTGCGTCGATGCGCCGAGGTGCGGTGTTACGGTTGTATTCGGCAGGTTTACGGTCGTCGGATTCGGGAAATCAACGAAGTAATGACCGACCTTGCCGCTCTCCAGAGCTGCCTTGATATCATCCTCGTTTACCAGCGTATCACGAGACAGGTTCAGGATAACCACGCCGTCCTTCATCTTATCAAATGCCTCTTTATTCAGCATGCCCTTGGTCGCATCCAGAAGCGGTACATGGATCGTGATATAATCACAGATCTCATACAGTTCCTCGTTGGTCTTAACCATCGTTACGTCACGGGTCATATTAACCGCATTCTCGATAGAAATATACGGATCGCAACCATAGACATCCATACCGAGACGGTTCGCTGCATTCGCAACGATAACGCCGATCGCACCGAGACCGATGATACCGAGCTTCTTGCCCTTGATCTCCGTACCGGCAAACTCCTTCTTAGCCTTCTCAGCACTCTTCGCGATATCCGCATCATCTTTGTTGTCCTTGCACCAGCGGATACCACCGGCAATATCTCTCGCCGACAAAAGCAGCGCTGCGATCGTCAGCTCCTTTACACCATTCGCATTCGCACCCGGTGTATTAAAAACAACAATACCATTCTCAGCACACTTCTCCAGCGGGATATTATTCACCCCCGCCCCGGCTCTCGCTACCGCTAACAGCGACTCAGGTAACTCCATGTCGTGCATCACAGCAGACCTAACTAAAACCGCCTGCGCCTCATTAACATCTTCGGTAATCTCATAATTCTCCGGAAGCATCTCCAACCCACAGTCAGCAATTGGATTCAAACACTTAACTTTCACACTCATTTCTACAACTCACTTTCTATAGTTTAATATGTAGGGACGGGCGGTTACGATAGCCGTCCCGGATTAATTATTCTTCTCAAAGTTCTCCATAAACTCAACGAGCTTCTCGACACCCGCCTTCGGCATCGCATTATAAATGCTGGCTCTCATACCGCCGACCGAACGATGTCCCTTGAGGTTCTCCAGCCCTGCTGCCTTCGACTCCGCAACGAACTTCGCATCCAGCTCATCATTGCCCGTTACAAACGGCACGTTCATCAGCGAACGATCCTCCTTGCGAACAGTACCCTTGAAAAGCTTCGAGGAATCCAGGAAATCATAAAGGATCTTCGCCTTCTCCTCATTTTTCTCCTTCATCACGGAAAGACCGCCGTTCTTCTTCAACCACTTAAACACCTTACCGCAGATATAGATACCATAGCACGGCGGGGTGTTGAAAAGGCTGTGCGCATCGGCATGTGTCTTGTACTGCAGCATCGTCGGTACATTCTCAGCCAGATCGTCGCGGATCAGATCCTTGCGGATGATCACGATCGTCACACCGGCCGGTCCGATATTCTTCTGCACACCACCGTAGATCACACCATACTTGGTTACATCCACCGGCTCTGACAGGAAGCAGGAAGAAACATCCGCTACCAGATCCTTGCCCTTGGTGTTCGGCAGTGTCCAATACTTGGTTCCGTAAATCGTGTTATTCTCACAGATGTATACATAGTCCGCATCCTCGCTGATCGGCAGATCCGAGCAATCCGGAATATAGGAGAAGGTCTCATCCTCAGACGAAGCAATCTTGTTTGCCTTGCCGTACTTCTGAGCCTCCTGCCAAGCCTTCTTTGCCCACTGACCGGTCACGATATAATCTGCGACTCCGTTTTTCATCAGGTTCATCGGGATAGCCGAGAACTGTGTCCAGGCACCACCCTGCAGGAAAAGCACCTCATAGTTCTCCGGGATGCCCATCAGCTCGCGCAGATCTGCCTCTGCGGTCTTGATGATCTCATCGTACACCTTGGAACGATGGCTCATCTCCATCACCGACATACCGGATCCGTTATAATCCAGCATCTCCGCTGCTGCTTCCTTCAATACCTCCTCCGGCAATACGGCCGGACCTGCTGAAAAGTTGTACACTCTACCCATTACATTTTCCTCCTATGATTGAAATGGTTAATCTATGTAATATTATTGTTTAAAACAATTACATATTCTGTTTCTTAAGATCTTCCTCGTTAAAGGAACTGTCGATCGGCTTACCCGGTGCCACCATCGGCCACACCTTTTCATCCTGATCGATCACAACCTCGATGACGGTTGCCACTCCGGCGTCCACCGCCTCGCGGATCGCATCGTCGAGCTGTCCCCGCTCCGTAACCCGGATTGCCTTGGCGCCCATCGCCTCAGCCACCTTGCAATAATCCACCTTGTCCTCGAGGACGGTCTGTGAATAATGCTTGTTATAAAACAGGGTCTGCCACTGTCTGACCATACCGAGCGCGTGGTTGTTAAAAACAACCTCGATGATCGGGATGTCATGACGGGTTGCTGTTGCGATCTCGTTCATGTTCATCCGGAAGCATCCGTCTCCGGCAAAGTTGACCACGACGCTGTCCGGACAACCGACCTTAGCTCCGATCGCGGCACCCAGGCCGTAGCCCATCGTACCCATACCGCCGGATGTCAGGAGATGTCTCGGCTTGCGGTATTTATAAAACTGCGCCGCCCACATCTGATGCTGTCCCACATCGGTCGCGATGATCGCATTTTCATCCAACAGCTCGGAGAAACGCTCCACCACATACGGACCGCTCAGTCCCTCGTCCGGATAGGTCAGCGGCAGGGCTTCCTTGCGCGCCATTACCTTATCGATCCATTCTTTATGGTACTGCTGCTCCAGCTTTTGGTTGAGCTTTTGCAGGGCTACCTTGAGATCTCCCAGGATCGCATGATCCACCTGGATATTTTTACCGATCTCCACCTCATCGATATCGATCTGTAACTTTTTCGCATGCTCCGCAAATTGTGACGCATCGCCGAGTACGCGGTCGGAGAAACGTGACCCCAGCGTGATCAGCAGATCACACTCCGTGACACAGAGGTTCGAGGTTTTCGTACCGTGCATGCCGAGCATCCCGGTGTAGTAGTCCTCTTCTCCGTCGTAGGCCCCCTTGCCCATCAAGGTGTCGGTGACCGGCGCGTCCACCTTTTTCACAAACTCGCGCAGCTCCTCATCGGCCTCTGAGATGACTGCTCCGCCTCCGACAAAAATCATCGGCTTTTTACTCTCGCTGATCATCTTCACCGCCTGATCGAGTGCCTCCTCGGTGATCTTATCCGACTTCCTCTCGATCGGCTGCGGCTTCATCGGCGTGAACTCCGTCCGCGCGGCTGTCACATCCTTGGTGATATCTACCAGCACCGGTCCGGGACGTCCGGACTTCGCGATGAAAAATGCCCTGCGGATGCAGTCCGCGAGCTGCGTGACATCCTTAACGATGAAGCTGTGTTTCGTGATCGGCATCGTAATGCCGGCAATATCGACCTCCTGAAAACTGTCCTTACCCAGGAGACCAAGTGTGACGTTCGCTGTGATCGCCACCATCGGAACCGAGTCCATATAGGCGGTACCGATTCCGGTTACCAGATTCATCGCTCCGGGTCCCGAGGTCGCCATACAGACACCGACCTTTCCGGTCGCTCTCGCATACCCGTCCGCCGCGTGTGCCGCTCCCTGCTCATGCGAGGTCAGCACGTGATGGATCTGCTGCTTGTAGCGATATAATTCATCATAAATATTCAGGATCGCGCCACCGGGATAACCGAACACAGTATCCACGCCCTGCTCGAGCAGACACTCGATGACGATTTCGGATCCATTCAGTTGCATCTTTCCCACTCCTTTACTTCAGGATCGCTCCGTTACTTCCGGAGGTCACCATATTCGCATAGCGTGCGAGATAACCATCCTTCACACGCGGTTCTCTCGGTGTCCATGCTGCACGTCTCTTCTCCAGTTCCTCATCGGACACCTTGACGTTCAGCGTGTTTGCCGGGATATCGACGGCGATGATATCGCCCTCCTCGATCAGCGCGATCGGTCCGCCGACAGCCGCCTCCGGAGAAATATGTCCGATGGAAGCACCACGGCTCGCTCCTGAGAAACGTCCGTCCGTGATCAGCGCTACCGATGAGCCGAGGCCCATACCGGCGATAGCGGAGGTCGGGTTCAGCATCTCGCGCATACCCGGGCCGCCCTTCGGTCCCTCGTAACGGATAACGACGACATCGCCCTCGACGATCTTGCCGCCCTTGATCGCTGCGATCGCATCCTCCTCACAGTCAAAGACGCGGGCCGGTCCCTCATGGACCATCATCTCCGGTACGACAGCGGAACGCTTCACGACGCCGCCATCCGGTGCGATGTTACCCTTGAGCACGGCGATACCACCGGTCTCACTGTAAGGATTATCGATCGGACGGATCACCTCCGGATCGAGGTTGATCGCGTTCTGGATATTCTCTTTCACGGTCTTTCCGGTTACCGTGATACAATCGGTATTCAGCAGACCCTTTTTATCGAGCTCATTCATCACCGCGTACACACCGCCGGCCTCGTTCAGCTGCTCCATATAGGTGTGTCCGGCCGGTGCCAGGTGGCACAGGTTCGGTGTCTTGGCACTAATGTCGTTGGCGATGTCGAGGTTCAGCTCGACGCCGGCCTCATGTGCGATCGCCGGCAGATGCAGCATCGTGTTGGTCGAGCAACCGAGTGCCATATCGACGGTCATCGCGTTCTGGAAAGCCTTCTCCGTCATGATATCGCGCGGGCGGATATTTTTCTCGAGCATTTCCATCACGGCCATACCAGCGTGCTTTGCCAGCTTGATACGGTCGGAGTAAACTGCCGGGATCGTGCCGTTGCCGCGCAGGCCCATACCGATCGCCTCGGTCAGGCAGTTCATCGAGTTGGCGGTGTACATACCGGAGCAAGAGCCGCAGGTCGGGCAGGCGTGCTGTACGAAATCATCTACCTGCTCCTCGGTCATCTTGCCGGCTGCATGTGCACCGACTGCCTCAAACATGCTGGACAGCGATGTGCGCTTGCCCTGTACATGTCCGGCGAGCATCGGGCCGCCGCTGACAAATACGGTCGGGACATTGACACGGGCAGCTGCCATCAGCAGACCCGGAACATTTTTATCACAGTTCGGGACCATCACCAACGCGTCGAAAGCATGTGCTCTCGCCATACACTCGGTGGAGTCGGCGATGAGGTCTCGCGTTACGAGCGAGTACTTCATGCCTACGTGTCCCATCGCGATACCGTCGCAGACTGCGATCGCCGGGAAAACGATCGGTGTGCCGCCGGCCATGGCGACGCCCTGCTTGACAGCCTCGACGATTTTATCGATATTCATATGGCCCGGTACGATCTCGTTGTAGGAGCTGACGATACCGACGAGCGGACGCTCGAGCTCTTCCTTTGTCATACCCAGCGCGTTAAACAGCGACCGCTGCGGCGCGGTGGCCATACCTTTTTTTACACTATCACTATTCATAGTTTATCCTCCTATTTCCGGGATCATTAATCGGACAAGTTAAACTGTCCTATGATGATCCCTGCTCTGTAACATCAAATAACAATAATCACTTGATATTGGAAACAATGGTATTACCCATCTCGATGCAACCAATCTTTTTCGTACCCTCACTGTAAATATCACCGGTGCGGTAACCATCAGCAAGAACTTTTTTCACCGCATCCTCTACGGCATCGGCTTCCGCCTGCAGGTCGAACGAATACCGGAGCATCATAGCCACTGACAGGATCGTTGCGATCGGATTTGCCTTATCCTGTCCCGCGATATCGGGAGCAGATCCGTGACTCGGCTCGTAGAGACCAAAGGTCCCCTCCGCGAGCGACGCTGACGGCAGCATACCGAGTGAACCGGTCGTCATCGATGCCTCATCGGAAAGAATATCACCAAACATGTTCTCCGTCACGACGACATCAAACTGCTTCGGATCGCTGACCAGCTCCATCGCGCAGGCATCCACCAGCATATCGGACAGCTCCACATCCGGATACTCCTTCGCCACATCGGCAACCACCTTGCGCCACAGACGGGAGGAGTCGAGGACGTTTGCCTTGTCCACGCTGCACACCTTTTTATTTCTCTTCTGCGCGATCTCAAATGCTTTCTTCGCGATACGACGGATCTCAGACTCCGCATAGATCAGCGTGTCCACGGCGGTCATCTCACCGTCGATCTCCTTGGTATAACGATCTCCGAAGTAAAGACCTCCGGTCAGCTCGCGCACGATCACATAATCAAAGCCGCCCTGGGAGCGATCGCTCTTCAGCGGGCAGGCACCCTCCAGTTCCTTAAAAAGGATCGCCGGACGGAGGTTGCAGAAAAGTCCCAGTCCCTTACGGATCTTCAGCAGACCGGCCTCCGGACGTTTTTCCGGCGGCAGCTCATACCAGCTGTCCACACCGACACGACCGCCGACAGCGCCGAGCAATACAGCATCGGCTGCCTTGGCACGCTCGAGTGTCTCATCCGTCAGCGGATCACCGAACTTGTCGATCGAGCATCCGCCCATATAGAGCTCCTCGTACTCAAACTCGTGTCCGTAGACCTCTCCGACCTTATCCAGAATCTTTTTCGCCTCACGGACGATCTCCGGTCCGATCCCATCGCCCGGGATCACTGCAATATGATATTTCATATGATCTCCTATTCTTTCTTATATTTATTATATATAACATCAAAGTCAAATTATATAATAAACGAGGCCTTATGTCAAGCAAAGACGCACTCAAAAAAGAAGTTTCCCGTTTACATCCCTCCGAAAATCAGGTATAATCTAGGATACAGGCACACATCGACTGCATAAACCCACGGAAAGGCGATAAAAATGAACGCAAAGGACCTGATTTCTCACATCAAAAACGGCCGCGCCGACGACACGCTCCTCGACATCTACCAGACAGAGGACGCTCTCCGGATCCAGAAGGAGCGCTATATCAAGGCGATCAAGGGGTTTCAGCATATTTTTAACCACGACGACTCGGACGAGGTGCATGCTTTTTCCGCGCCGGGGCGTACCGAGGTGTGCGGCAATCACACCGATCATCAGCATGGTGAGGTCCTCGCTGCATCGATCAGTGATGATGCGATCGCGATCGTATCGCCGCGCGACGACGGCGCAATCCAGCTGCTCTCCGAGGGCTACGATATGATCACCGTCAACCTGGACTCCCTCGCCGCTGACCCGGCTGAAGAAGGCACGACACGTGCGCTGATCCGCGGCGTCCTGGCGAAAACAAAGGAGGAAGGCTACGCGATCGGCGGCTTTAATGCCTATGTCACGAGCGACGTACTGAGCGGCTCCGGCCTCTCCTCGTCTGCCGCCTTCGAGACGCTCCTGGGGACGATCCTCTCCGGACTGTATAACGCCATGTCCATCGATCCGATCCGGATCGCCATCATCGGTCAGTACGCGGAAAATGTCTACTTCGGCAAGCCCTGCGGCCTGATGGATCAGATGGCCTGCTCGGTCGGAGCACTCTGTCATATTGACTTCGCTGACCCGGCGGATCCGCAGGTCGAACGGGTCGATTTTTCGCTGACGGCGGCCGGCTACAGCCTCTGTATCACCGATACCAAAGGCTCTCACGCCGATCTGACCCCGGACTACGCGGCGGTC
>JAZASH010000065.1:0-9281 GCA_036343395.1 Eubacterium sp.
ATGGCGGTTTTACGTTATAATTTGTTTCGTGGCGTAACATTTTTGTAACAAATACGAAAGGGATGTTTGAGAATGAGACAGATTAAGAGAGTCGCAGCTACTGTAATATCATGCTTCTTCGGCGTTGCGGTTTTGGCTTCTACGATGCAGGCTTCTGCAGAGGGTGTCGGACGCGAAGAGGGTGTCAGCGGTGCGATTGTGCTTATCAATGATTTTTGTGCCCGTATTGCGAGTGGGGAGCTTTTTGCTACCGATCCGCTGCTGTTGATCCAGGGCGATGAGGCGAGAGCGAGTGTCGATGCTGACGCCAATCTCGGTAACGACGAGTTTTCTTCCGTGGATGCGGTGACCGGTCCGGCGACCGAGATCGAGTCGGCGATCCGTGACGGTGAGCATATCAACCTGAACCTGAATTACAGTCGTCTGGGTATCGCGAACAAGGTTAGCAATTACCTCAATGTCCGCAAAAAGCCGTCGAAGAGTGGTCGTATCGTCGGTAAGATGGTAAAGAATTCCGGATGCCATATCTACAGCATAAAGAAGGGCTGGGCAAAGATCGTATCCGGTAAGGTAAATGGCTATGTCAAGGCAGAGTTCCTGACGATGGACGAGGAGGCCGAGGCGATCGTGCCGGAGGTCGGTCGTGATTGTGTCGAGATCATGACGGATTCGCTGAATGTCCGCGCACTGCCGTCTACGAGTGCTCCGATCTACTCGGTATGTGATGCCGGTGAGGAGTTCGAGATCAAGAAAGAGGATGTGGATCAGGCATTCCTCGAGAAGATCATCAAGAAAGAGAATATCAGCAAAGAGGCGATCGAGCGTGCCGGCGGCATGGAGAATCTTCTCGCGCATATGAATGAGTTTATCTGCATCATGGTCGATGATGATTACGCGTTTGTTTCCAAGGAGTACGTGAGAGAGCAGTTCTCTCTGAAGCGTGCGACGAAGGTTAAGTATGATCCGGAGACCGGTGAGAGCGAGGGTACCTACGGTATCGTTAACTACGCGATGCAGTTTTTGGGAAATCCGTACGTATGGGGCGGTACGAGCCTGACGCACGGTTGTGATTGCTCCGGATTTGTTATGCAGATCTGGGCGCACTTCGGCAGAAGCCTGCCGCATAGCTCGGCAGCACAGGCGGGTTGCACGACCAGCGTTTCCAATCCGAGACCGGGTGACCTGTTCTTCTACGGAAGCGGCGGTGTCAGCCACGTAGCGATGTATATTGGCGGCGGTCAGGTTATCCACGCCAGCAATCATCGCGATGGTATCAAGATTTCCAATGCTTATTATCGTCATCCTATAAAGATCGGTAGACCATGATGAATCAAGAATCCTTTTATGATATTGTTATTGTTGGGGCAGGCGCTTCGGGACTGATGAGCGCCTGCCTCTTGGCGTGTTCCGGGAAGTCAGTGTTAGTCCTGGAAAAAGAGTCGCGTGTCGGGCGTAAGCTCTCTGCGACGGGGAACGGGCGCTGTAATCTGACCAATCTCGATATGGACTGGAAGCATTATTATGGGGATCGTTCCTGGGTCGATACGGTGTTGCAGCAGGTAAGTCCGGAGCGGGTGATCGGTGTTTTCGAGGAGCTCGGGGTGCTGACCAGAGAGAAGGATGGTTATGTGTATCCGCATAGCAATCAGGCGGCGACCGTGATCGGTGCGCTGTACCGAGGCTGTCGGAAGCCGGGGATCACGATCGAGCTGGAGCAGCGTGTGACGGAGGTACTGCGTGAACCGGATCGGTTTGAGGTGGTGACGGAGGATCGGTCATATGAATGCGATACGCTGCTGCTGGCGACCGGTGGTCCGGCGGGACTCGAGCAGGGTGGTTGTGATGACGGGTATGGATTTTTGCGGTCGCTGGGGCATACGGTGACGACGGTGTATCCGGGCTTGACCGGGATGCACGCGGCAGGACGCTGGTGGAAGGATGTCGCCGGTACGCGTGTGCAGGGTGGCTTTACGCTTTTTGTGGATGGTAAGAGACAGGGGACCGAGGTTGGCGAGATCCAGATTACGAAGACCGGTGTGAGTGGGATCCCTGTGTTCCAGATGTGTCGGCTGGCTGCCGAGGGTCTGTCGAGTGATAAGCAGGTGTACGGCGAGATCGATTTTGTGCCGGCGATGGATCAGGTGGCGTGCGAGCGCTGGATCGCGATGAACGGAATCGAGGGGCTGGTGCCGACGAAGTGGATCGCTGTTTTAGGAAATGGGAAAAAGACGGCGGCGCAGCTGGCCAAGGAGATCAAGCATTTTGAGTTTACGATCACGGATACGTACGGGATCGAGAAGGCGCAGGTGAGTGCCGGTGGTGTGCCGGTCGGGGAGGTGTCGCCGGAGAGCTTTGCGAGTCGTCGGTGCCCGGGGTTGTATGTGCTCGGGGAACTGGTGGATGTGGATGGCCTGTGCGGCGGGTATAATCTTCATCTCGCGTGGTCAAGTGCGATTCTCGCAACGGAGGATATAAAACATGCTTGAATTAGGGCAGATAAAAATAAGAGTTCAGGATGCACCTGAGGATGAGAAGGCGTACTTGAGGGAGTATGCGGCTGAAAAACTTGGGGTACCGAGTGAGGGTATGCGCAAGTTTGAGGTGTATAAGAGGAGCCTGGATGCGAGGAATAAACCGGAGATATTTTATATTTACTCGGTAAGGTTTCTGGCGGATGATGAGGAGAGTATCCTTAAGAAAAATCATAAGAATAAGAACCTGCGCATGGTGAAGAAGCAGGTGATGTATGAGTCACGTCTGACGCAGCTGAGACAGTTTGCAGATGCGGGGATCGTTGTTGTCGGTAGTGGACCGGCGGGTCTTTTTGCGGCGTATGCGCTGGCTCTGCGTGGCCTCCGGCCGATCGTGATCGAGCGTGGTGCGCCGATGGAGGAACGCGTCGGCGAGGTCGAGCGTTTCTGGCGGGACGGAGTGCTGAACGAGGAGTGCAATGTCTGCTTCGGCGAGGGCGGTGCCGGTACCTTTTCGGATGGCAAGTTGAATTCAGGCGTGAAGGATCGTGACGGGTCCAAGCGGTTTATCCTGGAGACGTTCGTCCGCTTTGGCGCGAACCGTGAGGTGCTCTACGATGCGAAGCCGCATATCGGTACGGATGTGCTACGGACCGTGATCGTGAACATGCGCAAGGCGATGGAGAAACAGGGGTGTGTTTTTCTTTTTCATACGAAGTTCATGGGTGTCGAAAAGCGTGGCGATCGCGTCAGTGGTGTCTGGGTGAAGCAGGGTGAACTGCGCGATACGATCCCGTGTGAGTTTCTGGTGCTGGCGATCGGGCATAGCGCGAGGGATACGTTTAAGAAGCTGCATGAACAGCGCATCGAGATGTGCGCAAAGCCGTTTGCTGTCGGTGTGCGTGTGCAGCATCGGCAGAGTGATATCGACCGCGCGCAGTATGGGGCTCAAGAGGATGACAAGACGTGGGATGCCGGAGCATCGGAGGATGCTCAAGCCATGGGGCAATCGCTACCGGCGGCAACGTACAAGCTCACCGGAAAGACGTCAGATGATCGAGGCGTTTACTCGTTCTGCATGTGCCCGGGCGGCTACGTCGTGAATGCTTCGACCGAACCGGGTGGATTGCTCGTCAATGGTATGAGCAACGTCGGACGCGATTCCGGTTCGTCAAACGCGGCTATTGTTGTAACGGTGGATCCTGCCGGTGCGATGGATGGTGAAGATATTTTTGTGGGTGTGAATTATCAAAGAGAACTTGAACATGCTATGTATCACGTGGCAGCAGGTAAAATCCCTGTCCAAAGATATGGTGAGTTTAAGCAGGAGACAGATCGTTTAATAAGCACAGATGTCACGGAAGAGGGATCCGGTGTTTCTAATGGTGGGGCACCGGAGGGTAACGTCCACATCCCGGGCTTGTCGTCGAACCAGCCGGCGGTGATGGGACAGTGGACCTATGCGGATGTGGCGTCAGCTCTGCCGGAGGATATCGCGACGGCGGTGCGGGAGGCGATCGATCAGTTCGGGAAAAAGATACAGGGATTTGACGCGGATGATACGCTGATACTCGGGGTGGAATCGAGGACGTCGTCACCGGTTAGGATCGTTCGTGATGATGAGTCACTCGAGAGCATATCGCTACCCGGGCTGTATCCCTGCGGTGAGGGCGCCGGCTATGCGGGAGGTATACTTTCTGCAGCCATGGACGGCCTGCGGGTAGCTGAGCGGATAGGCGAGAGACTGATGCAGTAAAGATGGGGTATACGTCTCTTGCATTCATTGCGATTTTATAGTATAATCGAGCCATATATCTAATGGAGGTCTCGGAATTCCAACTTCGGATTTTATAGATGATGTCCCCAAATGGCGTGAGGGAATAATCTGATATGTGTGTTAAAAACTGATTGAAGAGAGAGTAGACAAATGAGCAGAATCGATTTTAACGACAAAAAAAGAATAGTATTTAAGGTGGGATCGTCGACGATAACACACGAGGAGACAGGCGGCCTCGACCTGGTGAAGCTTGAGAAGTTTATCAGGATCGTATCTGATTTTCGCAACCGCGGAAAGGACGTGATGATCGTTTCTTCAGGTGCGATCGCGGTGGGCAGGCGAGCCCTCGAACTCAAGGAAAGACCGACAGAGCAGGCGGTGAAGCAGGCATGTGCAGCTGTCGGACAGATCAGATTGATGACGGTGTATCAGAAGATTTTTTCTGAGTACAACCAGAAAACAGCTCAGGTGCTGATGACGAAGGTGACTATCGCCGATGATACATCAAGGCACAATGCGCAGAACACCTTCCGTGAGCTTCTCAAAATGGGCGTAATCCCGATTGTAAATGAGAACGATACGGTCGCTACCGACGAGTTCACGCTTTCTGATAACGACTATCTGTCGGCTATCGTGGCGGCTATATCGGGCGCTGATCTCGTGGTGCTCTTAAGCGATATCGACGGACTTTACTCGGACGATCCGAGAGTGAATCCTGATGCGGTGCGCATACCGAAGGTGGATGTGATCACAGATGAGATGCTCGAGATGGCGAAGGGACCGCAGACGGATGTCGGTACGGGCGGTATGATCTCGAAGCTTGAGGCTGCCGGTATAGCGAATGACGCAGGCGCCGACATGCTTATAATAAACGGCGATGACATGGACAACATAGAACGTGCTTTCAACGGTGAAGATATCGGTACGCTTTTCACCGCGCACAAAACGAAACATTTTCACCTGAAAAACTATCTCGATACACCGAGATTGTGATAACAGTATTGAAGGGGGAGGCTTATGAGAAAAACTAAACGATGGGAAATACGACTGGCGTTGTTACTTGTTTTTGCATTGGGCTGGAATCTGTGTTCGCCGAATATCGGAATTTCAAAAGAAGATGAGGAAGTGGGACCTCAGGGTTACGAGATACTTACACACAAGACCCAGGCATCTTCGTCATCATCCACATCGACGAAGAAAAAGAAGATGAACTATACAAAGTACTTGAAAAAGTACAAGTACGTGACAAACCGTTATTCAAATGTGACCGGAAAGATCAAGGGTAAAAAGATAACCTTCAAGAAGAATAAAAACGGATATATTTGCTGGATGAATTTCAGCAACGGAAACGGAGGAAGCCGGTACCTCACGAATAAATCCGGCGAGCTGAAAAAGAAAAAATATACATACAAGATCGCCAAGGGTTGCAAGGTTATCTATGACGCGGATGCCGATGGGAAAAAAGCAACTATCAAGTCAAAAAAATGGTTCAATAAAAAGTTTAATAAAAAATGGCCGCAAGGCTCAAGCTGGGCTGAGTTCGGAGTGCTTTTGAACAAGAAAAACAAGGTTGTTCTGATCTTCAGCGGTGATATGCTGGGAGCGTGGCAGACGTGATGGATAAAAAAGAAATAAGAAAGCAAATGATAAGCCGACGGGATGTGATTGGCGAGAGTGAACGAGTGGAGCTCTCCGCACGCATCGCGGAGCGGCTTTTTGCTATGAATGAGTATAAAAATGCGGGGACAGTCCTTTCATACGCATCGTTCCGATCTGAGGTGATGACTGATGAGATAAACAAGCGGATCATTTCGGATGGGAAGGCGCTATACTTGCCGAAGACCGACATGGCGAAGCGAGAGATGGTCTTTTACCGCGTGCGGGATCTTGATACCGACCTGCAGCCCGGCGCGATGGACATCCGCGAGCCGGAAGGCGGTGAGGCGTGGAGCTACGCATCCACAGCACAGGACGCGTCGGACTCCTCCGATGGTGGGGCACAGAGCAGGACGCCCGGCACAGCAGCCTCGTCGCCCATCCTCGTGCTCGTCCCGGGCGTGGCCTTTGACCTCACCGGCAGGCGCATGGGCTACGGGGGCGGCTTTTACGACCGGCTGTTTGCCGAGTACCCGGAGCTGATCGATCGGAGCATTTTTCTCGCATATGAGACGCAGCGGGCGGAAAATCTGCCATCGGAGCCGACCGATGTTCGCTTGAAATCTGTTTTGACAGAGCGTGATTTCTATGATATAATCACATAGTTAATGATTTGGACTGCTAACACGCCATATCACCAGGAAAATAGGGCGAGATGTTTGCCCGATTAAGAATACAATGACTTGCAGTTGAATGCCGGTCGAGGGAGGAAAAAATGAAACCGTATGGATTAAACGAACTGAGAAAAATGTATCTGGACTTCTTTGAGAGCAAGGGCCATCTGGTGATGCCGAGTTTTTCATTGATCCCGCAGAACGATAACAGTCTGCTTTTGATCAATGCCGGTATGGCGCCGCTGAAGCCGTACTTTACCGGTCAGGAGATCCCGCCGAGAAACCGCGTGGCAACCTGCCAGAAGTGTATCCGTACCGGCGACATTGAGAATGTCGGACACACCGCGCGTCACGGTACATTTTTCGAGATGCTCGGTAACTTTTCTTTTGGTGATTATTTTAAGCATGAAGCGATCGCATGGTCGTGGGAATTCCTGACCGAGGTTCTCGAGATCCCGGCGGATCGTCTCTACCCGTCGGTGTACGAGGAGGACGATGAGGCCTTCGAGATCTGGGAGAAGGAGGTCGGCGTCGCACCGGAGAGGATTTTCCGTTTCGGTAAGGCAGACAACTTCTGGGAGCATGGCGCAGGCCCGTGTGGTCCGTGCTCGGAGATCTATTTTGATCGTGGAGAAAAATACGGTTGCGGCAAGCCGGGTTGTACGGTCGGCTGCGATTGTGATCGTTATATCGAGATCTGGAATAACGTGTTCACCCAGTTTGAGGGTGACGGACACGGCGGTTATGAGGAGCTCAGTACCAAGAATATCGATACCGGTATGGGTCTGGAGCGTCTTGCGACGGTGATGCAGGATGTGGAGTCGATTTTTGATGTCGACACGATCCGTCATCTGCGCGAGGAGGTTTGCCGTATCGCCGGTGTTGAGTACGGAAAGGATCATAAGACGGACGTTTCCGTGCGCGTGATCACGGACCATATCCGTTCGGTAACCTTTATGGTATCCGATGGTGTGACGATGTCGAACGAGGGACGTGGCTACGTGCTGCGTCGTCTCCTGCGTAGAGCTGCCCGTCATGGCAGACTGCTTGGCATCGAGGGGACATTTTTATCCGATCTGAGTGAGGTTGTGATCGACGACTCCAAGTCGGGCTATCCGGACCTGGAGACACGTCGTGAGTATATCAAAAAGGTGATCAGTGTGGAGGAGGATAATTTTGCCCGCACGATCAGCCAGGGACTCTCGATCCTCGAGGACGAGATGAAGCAGATGCACTATCGCAGGACGACGGTGCTGTCGGGTGAGAAGGCATTTAAGCTTTGCGATACCTATGGTTTCCCGCTCGACCTGATCATCGAGATTCTCGATGAATATGGCTTTACCGTCGACGAGAGAGAGTTTGACAAGGCGATGGAGAATCAGCGCCAGACTGCCCGTGCGGCTCGTAAGGAGACGAACTACATGGGCGCAGATGCGACTGTCTATCAGGAGATCGATCCGTCTGTCGAGAGCGAGTTTGTCGGCTATGATCGAACCAAGCATGTGTCTATGATCACGGTGCTGACCTCGACCGATGAGATCGTCGAGGAGCTGCACTCCGGTCAGAGGGGTACCGTTATCGTGAAGGAAACGCCTTTCTACGCTACGATGGGTGGACAGGTAGCGGATACCGGCGCGATCGAAACGCTCCACGGTCTTTTCCGGGTCGATGATACCGTGAAGCTGCAGGGATCGAAGATCGGTCATGTCGGTGAGGTGATCGACGGTACGATCAAGGTCGGCGATAACGCCGAGCTGACGATCAATAAGGATCGTCGAGCTATGACGGCGAACAACCATACCGCGACTCACCTGATGCAGGAGGCACTGCGTCGTGTGCTGGGTTCACATGTTGAGCAGCAGGGATCCTATGTGGATCATGAGAGATTGCGTTTTGACTTTACTCATTTTTCACCGATGACAGAGCAGGAGATCGCTGAGGTCGAGAAGATCGTCAACAAGCAGATCCGTCTGGGATTGGCGGTGTCGACGGAGATCATGTCTCTCGAGGAGGCGAAAAAGACAGGCGCGATGGCTCTTTTCGGAGAAAAATACGGAGAGTTCGTCCGCGTCGTAAAGATCGGTGATTTTTCGACCGAGCTTTGCGGTGGTACGCATGTCGATAATACCAAGGATATTATCAAGTTTAAGATCATTTCGGAGAGCGGTATCGCGGCGGGCGTCCGTCGTATTGAGGCGCTGACTTCGGTTGGTCTGATCGAGTATCTGACGAAGTCGGATGATGTGATCCAGCATGTGGCCAGACTTCTGAAGTCGGCTCCGGCGGATGTGGAGGAAAAAGTTACGCATCTGCAGAATGATATCAAGGCGCTTCAGAAGGAGAATGAAAAGCTGAAGGCGAAGCTGGCGAAAGATGCAGCCGGCGATGTAACGGAAGATGCTGAGGATTATTCCGGTATCAAACTGGTTGCGAAGCAGTTGGATGGCGTCGACATGAACGCCATGCGCACGCTGAGCGATGAGATGAAGCAGAAACTCGGCGAGGCGTTTATCGTGCTGGCTTCGGCCGGCGACGGCAAGGTAAGCCTGGTGGCGACCGCGACGGATGGCGCGATGGCTAAGGGCGCGCACGCCGGCAACCTGATCAAGGAAGTGGCGCAGATCGTCGGCGGTGGCGGTGGCGGTAGGCCGAATATGGCGCAGGCCGGTGGCAAAGATGCCGCGAAGATCCCGGAGGCGCTCGAGAAAGCCGTTGAGGTAATGAAGCAGCAGTTAGGGTGATTAAGTTGGGGCGCCGGCGCGG
>JAZASH010000066.1:0-9144 GCA_036343395.1 Eubacterium sp.
GCGACCGGGATCAACACAAAAAGAATCGTATAATAAATACTAAAATTCTTTTGCCATCTGATCGTATAGAGTACAAGAAAAACAATCGAAACCAAAAACACCCCGGCATATACGACAGACTGCCAGGAAAACACCTGCGCCATGCGGCCAATGATCTCAGCCCTGGTATCCAATAACTGTGCGATTGTCAAATCCGCTGTCATACTCTCCCTCCGTATCGATCACAGCGGTAAATACACTGTGATACTCAGGCTCTTTCCATCCTTACTGTAAGCCGTTATTTTTCCCTTTGCTTTATCCACAATCGACTTTGCGACCGACAGCCCGATCCCGGTCCCTCCGGTCTCGGAGTTACGCGAGCTGTCTGCGCGATAAAAACGCTCAAAAAGAACATCATTATCACCCTGCTTCAGACCCTCCGCCTGATTATAAACTATGAGTGTCGCACGACGTCCCTTCGCCGTCAGCGTCACCTCGATCGTCGTGTCCGCCGTCGCATACTTGACTGCATTGTCAAGCAGGAGTCCGATCAGCTGGCGGATATTTTTCTCGTTACCGTGAAGCTTCACATCCGTCGCGACCGTCAGTCGGATCTCCTTGCCGGCCACCTCCGCCGGTGCCTGGTAGGTCTCCGTCATATCTTTTACGATCTCACTGAGATCCATCGTTATCAGTGATCCGTCCGGCTCCCGCTCATCCAGTCTCGTCAGCGCCACCATCTGCTCCACGAGTCCCGACAGGCGCTTGATCTGGTGCTTGGTACTGGTCGTCCATTTGCTCTCGCCGTTTTCGAGCTCCATCACCTCGGTATTGGCCTCGATGATGGCAAGTGGTGTCTTCAACTCATGGCTGGCATCCGTCAAAAACTGCTTCTGTTTTCTCTCGCTCTCCTCCACCGGTTTAAAGATGATCTTTGACGTGATCACCACCAGTAAAAACACCACGAGGAGTCCCGCTGCCGAAGCGATCACCGATGTCAACAACGAGGAATAAAAGGTATCCAGTCTTTTTTCACAGTTCAAAAATACGATCAACGAATCCGTCATCCGATAGGCGTAGCCGTCTCCGATAAAGCCGTCCTCGTCTCCGTCCTCGAGGATCTCTGTCGCATACGCTCTCGCCTCGTCCTCCGTGACCGTGGCGATGTTATCCATGTGTAACGACGTGATCTGTCCATCCTTGATAAACACGGAAAAATACCGTGTCTCGTAGGGCGCCTCTGCCGAGAACCCCTTAAACCGATCCATCGAAAAGCCATCCGGTCTCTCGCGATCCGGAAGTGATTTACTGTCCTCTCCATCCGTCATCGGCGGCGGCATCTGGATCGATGCCCCTCCCGGCGACACAGATTCTTTGATCAGTTTATTCAGTTCGTTTGGTTTTGGAAAGGTACCGCCGTTATCGACGATCATCGACATCGTCTTATCGGTGGACTCAACCAAATCCTTATAATTCATCAGGTTAAACCCGGCCACGACAGCGGCCAGTACGGCAAACAGCGACAACATCGCTGCCAGCACAAAGCGTCGTCTCAGATGATTCATACACTCTCCTCGAGGAAATATCCCTGTCCTCGCTTTGCTTTGATCTCAATATCCGCCTGCAGGCCGATCAGTTTTTTACGCAGGCCCGATATCGTCACCCACACCGTGTTGATCTCGGCGTCACTCTCATACCCCCACACACGTTCCATGATGCGCTCCGTAGCGATCACCTGACGGGGATTGGACAGGAACAGCTCCATCAGCTGATACTCCTTACCCGGCAGATGCTCGGAGCCGGAGGGCGTCTCCAGCACGTAGGTCGTTGCGTCCAGTGTTACGTTACCAAAGCTGAGCTTGGCACTCGTCGCCTCCGTCGTGCGTCGGGTGATCGATCGCACACGGGCCAGGAGCTCCTTCATCGCGAAGGGCTTGGTCAGGTAATCGTCCGCTCCGGCGTCGAGACCGTAGACACGGTCGTCCACCTCGGATTTGGCCGTCAGGATCAGGACCGGGACGGCGTTACCCTGCTCACGGATTTTTTTCAGTACGGAAAAGCCGTCCATCTCCGGCATCATGACGTCGAGGATCGCTCCGTCGTATTCACCGACTTGGAGGTAGTCCAGGGCGTCGCGACCGTTGTAGACGGCGTCGACGGTGTATTTGGCGTGGGTCAGCATCGCCACGAGGGCGTCCGACAGCTCACGCTCGTCCTCAGCTAGTAGTAGTCTCATATGTACGTCCGTTCCAGGTATTAATCGAACACCTTACACTGCTTAATCGTAGGTTATTTGTTTCAGTGTTAATCCTTTAGCGGGAGCGGTTGGTCCCGCCAGGGTGCGGTCGCCCTCTTCTATTGCACGCTTGACGGTGTCGAGCGTGCGGCGGGCGAGGCCCACTTCGATCAGGGTTCCGGCGATGATGCGGACCATGTTGTAAAGAAAGCCCGTGCCGGTGACCTCAATACGTATAATTTTACCACTTTTCCCGGGGATAGTCAACGACGACCGACCGTCCTCCGGGACCGGATTTGACCCGCCGGGACCTGCCACCACATCCGGCTGTCCGTCTGAGGCCCCCACTGCCACATCCAGCCTCTCTTCGGTCACGCGGAGCGACTCGATGGTACGGACCTTGCTTTTGACCTGTGCGCCGGCGGAGCAAAAGGCGGAAAAGTCGTGCTCGCCGATAAAAAGTTCTTCCGCATCAAGCATGAGATTTATATCCAAATCTTCATAAATATGGTGCATATATCTTGTAAGTGTCGGGATTGCAATAGGCGCATTCAGAATCTGATACACATATGTCTTGTGACTGTCCGTGTACCTCGGATGAAAGTTGTCTGACACCTCTCCGGATTGTAAGACACGTATGTCCTCCGGCAATCGGGCATTCAGCGCGTACGCAAACTTCTCCGCCGGCATCCGCGCCGTCGTGTCGAACACCGCCACGTTGCCCTCGGCATGCACACCCGCATCCGTCCGCGACGCTCCGATCAGCTCGACGCCCTCTTCCGTCATCGCCTGCTCATCTCCGCAGTCGCGCAGCAGCTCACCCAGTGCCTCACTCACGACGCCCTGCACCGTTTCGGCGTTCTCCTGGACCTGCCACCCACTATATTCCGTCCCATCATACGCGATGGTTAATTTGATTCTTCTCATATCTTACCTATAAAATAAAAATACAACTCATCCACATAAACAATCGCGACGACATACGCCGCCATCAGCGGCAGCATCACAAAATCGCTGAACCGAAACCGCAGCGGCTTCAGCTTCGTCGCCTTCACCCCGCTGTTATAGCACCTGGCCTCCATTGCCAGTCCCAGCTCATACGCCCGCCTCGTCGCCGACACCAGCAGCGGCACGATGATCGAGACAAACGATCGCATCTTCTTGATAAAGCTGCCGTTCTCGATATCCGCCCCTCTCGCACTCTGCGCATCGAGGATCCGGTTCGCCTCCGCCAGAAGCAGCGGGATAAACCGAAGTG
Source organism: Eubacterium sp. (assembly GCA_036343395.1). Taxonomy (GTDB): domain Bacteria; phylum Bacillota; class Clostridia; order Lachnospirales; family Lachnospiraceae; genus Eubacterium_F. The sequence goes on from JAZASH010000066.1 coordinate 3,474, forward strand.
CCAGCGACATCATCATCGCGAAATCATGCACCGGCACCTTAAAGATCTTCAGCCAGCCGAGCAGAAACTCGATCGCATCCGTCAGCTGTCCGGGCGTCGTCGTATACGTCAGCATCGACGATCCCACCACGAGGTAGATCAGGCGCATTGCCATAAACAGCGCCTGCCGTAATCCCTGATAGGTGATATGGATAAACTGCCACTCCCAGAGGATATCTCCCTTGGTAAAAAAGATGTTAAAAAGCGACGTAAAAATAAGCAGAAAAATAATCGCGCGCATCCCCTTAAAAATAAAGGAAACAGGCACCTTAGAGAGGTAAATTATGGTCAATAATACGACCGTCACGACAGCATAACCGGCAAAGCTGCTGAATAAAAACAGAGACACTAAAAAGACCAGAACCGCGATCAGTTTGATACGCGGATCCAGACGATGGATCGGCGACTCCGCCGGATAATAACTTCCGATCGTCATGTTACGGATCATACTATCTCAACCTCTACTTCTACTCACACAACCGGTCACACCGGCACGCAGCATGCACACACAACCAGCCATCACCGACACGCAGCATGCACACCACACAGCCATCACCGACACGCAGCAAAGCGCACAACCTGCACCTACCTGACCCTCAGCCCGCGGATCGCCGCCACGGCCTGCTCTCTCGTAAGCACACCCTGCGGGACCGGGACGCCACGTGCGCGTAAGCCCTCCATCAGGTACGTCACGACAGGAGCCTTCAGCCCCAGCTCCTCCAGCTCGCGCACTCTCGCAAACACCGCCTCCGGCGTATCGTCGATCACGAGACGCCCATCATGCATTACCCACACACGCTTCGTGTGCTCAGCGACATCCTCCATCCGATGCGAGATCAGGATGATCGTGATCCCCTTTTCCTCATTCAACTGATGAAGCAGTCTAAAAACAGACGCCTGTCCGGCCTTATCCAGGCCCGCTGTCGGCTCATCCAGCACGAGTACCTCCGGCTGCATCGCCAGTACACCGGCGATCGCGACACGCCTCTTCTGACCGCCCGACAGCGCCAGCGGCGAAACGTCGAGCAGCTCCTCGCCGATCCCGACTGACTTCAGCGCCTCAAAAGCACGCAGCTCCACCTGCAGGTCATCGAGTCCCTGATTCCTCGGACCGAACTGGACATCCTTCACGACCGACGCCTCGAAAAGCTGCTGCTCCGGATACTGAAACACCATCCCGACGCGCCCGCGCAGCTCATGTCTCGGATAATCCCGATCATGGATATCCTGCCCGTCCACATACACGCCCCCATAGCTCGGCTTGAGAAGTGCATTGAACATCTTAACCAGAGTAGACTTCCCGGAGCCCGTCTTCCCGACAACTCCGATAAACTCCCCCTGCTTCACCTCGACATCCACACCCGCAAGCGCATGCTTCTCGTAGCTCATGCCCTCGTCATAAATGTAAGATACCTTGTTTAACAAAATCTCCATAACCAACCACCCGGGGATGCTGCATCACATCCCGATACAGTTTATTAACTCTTCAACATTGAGCGCGACAGGCAACCCCAACTCCGCTGCGATCGCCGTCGCCTCCGGCACAGCCAGCCCGAACGCGCGCAGCTCATCACTGCGACCGAACACCTCCCGCGGCGCGCCGGTCATCACCAGCTCACCCCGGTCCATCACGAAGACAAGATCCGCCTCCACGAGCTCCTCGGGAAAATGCGTGATCCAGATCACCGTCAGGCCCTCCTCACGGTTCAGCCGTCTCACTTCCGCCAGGACCTCCTCGCGACCGGCCGGATCCAACATCGCCGTCGACTCATCCAGCACCATACACCGCGGCTGCATCGCCAGCACCCCGGCGATCGCCACACGCGCCTTCTGACCGCCCGACAGCCGCATCGGTGAGATATCGGCCGCCTCACTCATTCCGACGCTCGCGAGGGCATGATCCACGCGTCTGCGGAGCTCCTCTACGGGCACTCCGAGATTCTCCGGACCAAACGCCACGTCATCCTCCACGATATCATGCACGATCTGGTTATCCGGATTCTGAAAAATCATCCCGACCTTGCTCCGGATCTGAAACACCATCTCTTCCTCGGAGGTATCGATATCATCGACCCAAACCGTCCCCTCCTCGGGGATGAGCAGTGCATTCAGATGCCTTGCCAGGGTGGACTTGCCGGAGCCGTTCGCTCCCATGATCCCGATAAACTGTCCTGCTTCAATGCGAAAAGAGACAGCGTTTAACGCTGTCTCCACCGCTACTACCTCGTCGTGATCATCGCGACGGATATAATCGTATTTTACATTCTCTGCCTTGATCATAGCATCTCCTGCCTATCAGACAAGCTCGATCACAACCTCCATAGCTGCATCGCCCTTACGCGGTCCAACCTTGATGATACGAGTATAACCACCGTTACGGTTTGCATACTTCGGTGCGATCTCATCAAAAAGTTTGTTTGTCAGATCGATCTCCTTGGTACCCTTCTTGCGGCCTGCTGCCTCAGTCGGAACCTCCTTGATCGGATACAGAACCTTCTTCATCTGACGACGAGCGTGCAGACGAGACGGTGAATCCTTTTTGATCTCTTTGGTGACGGTATCGTAAGAAACGACACGCTTACCTTCCTTCTCTTCCATGATACGCTTTCCGTCGACGTCCTTCTTCGGAACCTTCTGCTCAACGGTAACGGTCTCATAGTTATCCTTTTCGCGTACAGCCATAGCGATCAGCTTCTCCGTGATACCACGGATCTCCTTAGCCTTCGCCTCTGTGGTCACGATACGTCCGTGATAGATCAGATTGGTAACCTGATTGCGCAGCAGCGCTTTTCTCTGACTGGACGTTCTGCCCAACTTTCTGTAACCAGCCATCATATCCTCCATTCCGGCGCAAAGCGCCTTGTTTACTTACTTGGTATTACTCGCCATCGGACAACGACAGGCCGAGTTCCTTCAGCTTAGCTGTAACCTCATCGAGAGACTTACGTCCCAGGTTACGAACCTTCATCATCTCATCCTGCGTCTTGTTTGTAAGCTCCTGAACTGTCTTGATATTGGCACGCATCAAGCAGTTGTACGAACGAACGGAAAGCTCGAGCTCATCGATGCTCATATCCATAACCTTCTTGGTATCGTCCGCATTCGGCTCTACGATGACTTCTGCATTCTTAGCCTTCTCCGAAAGATCGATGAAGGACTTCAGATGCTCACTCATTACCTTAGCCGCGAGGCTGACAGCCTCGTCCGGTGCCAGTGTTCCGTTGGTGAAGACGTCCAGTGTCAGCTTATCGAAGTCCGTGATATGACCAACACGTGTATCCTCTACCTTGATATTCACTCGCTCGATCGGTGTGTAGATCGAATCAATCGCGATCGCATCGACATCGAGCTGCTCATTCTTTTTGTTCTTATCAGAGCTGACATAACCGCGTCCGCTGGACACTGTCATCTCGATATACAGCTTGGCATCTGCACCGTTCATCGTAGCGATCACCTGATCTTCATTGATGATCTCGATATCAGCGCTCTTCTTGATGTCCGCTGCTGTTACGACACCGTCACCCTGTGCGTCAACATAGATCGTTACCGGCACACTCGGATCCTCGGCGTTGTTCTTGATCGCAAGGTTCTTGATGTTCATGACGATCTCGGTGACATCTTCCTTTACACCCGGGATCGATGAGAACTCGTGAACCACTCCATCCACCTTGATGCTCGAAACAGCAGCACCCGGAAGGGATGAAAGCATGATTCTGCGAAGTGAATTACCCAAGGTCGTGCCGTAGCCGCGCTCCAGCGGCTCTACGACAAAACGACCGAACTTGTGATCCTCTGAAATCTCAACAATGTCAATTTTTGGTTTATTAAATTCAAACACGTAGGTACCCCCTTATCAGACAAAGGATTATTTCGAGTACAACTCGACAATCAACACGTCATTAACCGGTACATCGATCTCTGTTCTCGTCGGATATTCCTTCACGGTTCCCGACAGAGCTTCCGGATTGGACTCCAGCCATGCCGGTACCATACGGCCGCCTGTCACCTCAAGGATCTCCTTGTAACGAGGACTACCTTTATGCTTTTCTTTGATCTCGATCACGTCGCCCTTCTTCAGTGAGTAGGACGGAACGTTTACGCACTTACCATTGACAAGTACATGCTTGTGATCAACGATCTGTCGTGCTTCCTTTCTTGTTCTGGCGAAGCCCAGACGGAACATTACGTTGTCCAGACGAAGCTCCAGAAGAATCATCAGGTTATCACCTGTGGTACCCCATTTAGCCTTCTGAGCACGTGCAAAGTAGTTACGGAACGGCTTCTCCAGCACACCATAGATGAACTTTGCCTTCTGCTTCTCACGCAGCTGCTGTCCGTACTCGCTGAGCTTCTTACCCTGACGGGCATTTCTCTTGGACTTCTTATCAATTCCCAAGTACACCGGATCCAGATCCAGTGAACGACATCTCTTTAAAACTGGTGTCATATCTCTAGCCATGATTAAACCCTCCTTCTCTTCGGCGGTCTGCAACCGTTATGCGGTACCGGTGTTACGTCGCGGATACTGGTTACCTCAATGCCGCAAGCCTGGATCGCACGGATCGCTGCCTCACGACCGGAACCCGGTCCCTTTACCATAACCTCTACGGTCTTCAAACCGTGTGGGAGAGCTGCCTTTGCAGCTGTCTCTGCTGCCATCTGTGCCGCATACGGCGTGGACTTCTTGCTTCCTCTGAAACCAAGTCCACCGGCACTTGCCCATGAGATCGCATTACCTTCCATGTCGGTCAGTGTTACGATCGTATTGTTAAACGATGCCTGAATATGCGCCTGTCCGCGGTCTATATTCTTCTTGGCACGCTTCTTTGTCGATTTCTTCGCAACCTGCTTAGCCATTCGATTATCCTCCTATATTTATTTCTTCTTGTTTGCAACGGTACGCTTCGGTCCTTTGCGTGTACGTGCGTTGGTCTTGGTTTTCTGTCCGCGAACCGGGAGTCCCTTTCTGTGACGGATTCCACGGTAGCATCCGATCTCCTGAAGACGCTTGATGTTCAGAGCAACCTCACGACGAAGATCACCCTCTACCACCTGTGTGTCCTCGATGACCTTACGGATCTTGTCCACGTCATCGTCCGAGAGATCCTTGCAACGGATATCCGGATCTACGCCGGCTTCCTTCAGGATTCTCTTTGAGCTCGAAAGACCAATACCATAAATATAGGTAAGACCTACTTCTACGCGCTTTTCTCTCGGTAAATCTACACCGCTAATACGAGCCATGTTTTTCCTCCATTCTTCTTTTACAAATGTTTACGACTGCCTTAAACCGCGTCGCCTCTTCTCTCAAAGAAACTGGGGCTGGTGCCCTAGGGATTACTCCCCCGCGGTATCACAGCACCTGACGATGCTGTAACACAAAAAGCATAGATCGGATCTATGCGAAAGAATGCGCAGCATTCTTTCAAGCCAATCCGGTCACACAGTGACCGATGATTTCACGCTTTGGTTCTTTCAAAGCGTCGAAATCCGATTGGGTTTTTATCCCTGACGCTGTTTGTGTTTCGGGTTCTCGCAAATGATTCTTACGCGACCCTTTCTTTTGATCACCTTGCATTTTTCGCAAATCGGCTTAACTGACGATCTGACCTTCATGAGTGACCTCCTTTCA
>JAZASH010000067.1:0-9084 GCA_036343395.1 Eubacterium sp.
ATCCCTTTACTGACTATGCCAATATAAGTTTCGCTATAACCGGTGATGATTCCGGAGAGCTGAGCGGTCTGACGAGTGGAAAAACGTATGCATTATCGGGAAACTCATTGGTTAATGGTAGTACCGATGTGATTGCTGATAGTAATGGCAAGGCTGCGGTAAGTAACATAACGGTTGGAACATTGACCGTTTCGTCTGAGTGGACGACTGTTCTGGGGAGTGTATTATCGATATCCAAATTGTCAAGCCCCACAGGGGTCGGTAAAGTAGACTGCTCTGATTCTAGTACAAATGACGGACAGCTAACGGGAGTATCAACGGATATGGAGTATAAAAAGTCTACGGATACATCCTGGACACCTTGTACGGCTACTACAGTAACCGGCCTTGCAGCGGGTGATTATTATGTGAGGATGAAACATACAACTACGCAGCTGGCATCGGATTATGTTACACTTTCAATAAGTGCCCCATCGACGACGCCTACACCACCTCCGACCACTCCTTACGTACCTTCATACGATCCGCCGGCACCGGAACCAAGGATCAACGGTGGAGCCGGATGGAACAGTATATCAGACAGTATCACTAAGACTGAAGATGGCGGCACTATCAATATCGATATGAACGGTACAACAAACTTCCCAGGCAAAGTGATAAACACCTTGCAGGGTAAAGATGTAAACGTCGTACTCGATATGGGTAACGGGATCAAGTGGACAATCAACGGAAAGAACATAACCAATCCTATCGGCGACATCAATATGGGTGTATCGATCGGTTCATCATTGATACCGGTCGATGTGATAAATAACCTTACAGGTGATCGCTACAGCATGCAGATAAAGCTTGCTCATAACGGACCGTTCGGTTTCAGTGCAACACTCACGATACCGATGAGAGTTCAGGATGCAGGACTGTTTGCAAATCTGTTCAGGTATGTGAAGAATAAAAATGTCAAGGCAGCGCGTGCCGCCGCGGACGTGACTTATGACAGTACAGACTCAGGAACCATGGAGTTTATGGGCGTAGGAAAGATCGCCGATGACGGTTCAGTTGACCTTCTGTTTGACGGGGCACCTGACAGTGAAAAAGGTTCGGCAGAGTCAGCTTATGCAATAGTTGTTGATGACCATTCACTTGATCCAAGCATCGTACCTGAACCGGAGCCTGAAGTACTCACCCTTAAGTCAACATCAAAGAAGGGCAAGGTCGCATTAAGCTGGAACAAGCTCACGGGCGCGAAGAAATATCGTATCTATCAGAAGATCGGTAAGAAGTATAAGATGCTCACTGAGCTGAAAAAGAAGAAGTTCACCGTAAAGAAAGCCTACAAAAAGGTAAAGGTAAAGATAAAGAAGAAGGAAAAGACGACATTAGAGCTTAAGAAACTGACCGCAGGAAAAGAGTACACATTCGTTGTTAAAGCGTTTGTAGACGGCAAATGGACGAAAGTCACAAAGCAGGCGACAAAGAAGGTCAAAGTAAAAAAGTAAGGATGACCAGATAAAGATATCACTGAAAAGCATCTCTTTAAGAGGTGCTTTTCTTATGCGCCCAGTTTAGTAGGCGCATTTTTATTGCGATGAAGGGATGTGAGATGATGGCGCTACGGACAGTGGGGCCGGAACCCTCCATTCCCCTGTCGATGTTGTTTCGCATCCACCCAAAGACGCGTATTTACGGGACGCCATCAAAAACGAGGGGGTGATTGTACGTGCTATTACTTCACCTTTACCTTGATCGTCACGGTCTTCCAAGCGGAGGTTCTGTAGTCATCATCGCCGCCCGCCTGGACCTTAGCTTTCAACTTGTAGGTGCCTTTTTTCAGCCCCTTGGCAACAATGAGGTCGCTGTTCTCGAGATCGAACTTGAAGAACTTTTTGAAGTCCTTTTTCCCTTTCTTCACCGAACTCAACTTGAAGTAAATCTGCCCCTTCGCGTTCTTTGCGTTCACCAGCTTGGCCTTCTTGATGGTCAATGCCTTTTTCTTCAGGTTGCTATGCTTGATGGTTACGGTCTTGCCGGTGGCCTTCATCGGGTTGTTTTTCTTCAGCTTCACGGTGAACTGGAAGGAGCCGGAGTATTCCCCCTTTCCTTTGATAGTGAGAACCGCTTTATGCTTCACGTCGTCGAAGGAGTCACAGGTCAGCGAGAAGTCGCCCTTATCGTCCCAGCAGTAAAGCTCGGTTTCTCTCGGGACAATCTCACCCGTTTCTGTATCCAGTGAAGGGTAAACGGATGCTGCCAAACTGTACCCGATGTATTTGGCAAGTTCCTTGCCGTTTTCGTATTCATAGGCGTTACTCAGGCCATCCAGTTTGACGATCTGCTTGTCGAGTACCTTGTTACGGATCTTGGATTCGATATCCTTCGGGTCTTTATAGAAATCCTCAAGGAACCAGTAGATCGGTTTTTCGGTGTCGGAAAACTGCTTGGGATACTCACTGTACTTCGCGTAATGTACGCCGTCCCGACCGCTTCCCTTTTCTTCATAGGGGACCCAAAAATCTTTGGTCGTACCCTGGTGCAGGGCATACTCTCTAAACCATGCAGAATACGTCGTTTCAAAGCATTCCTTGATTCTGGTACCGGAATAAGAATACTCTTTTCTCTCTTCCTTGCCTTCTTCTTTTTCCTTGATCAGTTCTTTTTTTATGGATGAATCATCTTTTTTTTCGTCATCCTTTTTATTCTCGCCACTTTCGTATTCGTCCGGATCCGGCACGTTGGCGTAATCGATTTTTTCACGATATTCAAACGAGTGATTCGTGCAATCCTTCGTTATATGGGCGAACTCCTTGTCAACAGAGGATCCGAACGGACTTGCCTCTTCCGACAGGATAAAATCGTTCTCCGTTACGTCCACCAGATACGCGTTATCATTGATGTTAGGAATATAGTTTATCGTGTGATCCAGACCTTCTTTCGGATCAAGCCGGACGAACTTACACGGTAGTCCGGCCGCGTGGCAGATGGCCGCGTATGTGATCGCGATACCCGCGCATACCGACTTGTCAAAAAGCACCCCGTATGAATCCCACTGGTGTTTGTAGTATTCCATAAAGTAGCGTCCGCTCCAGAAATCATGATCATAAGTGGCACGCTCATTTAACCACAGAGCGAGTCGATAGTATTTTTCAAGATCGCTCATGTCTTCATCCGTAACGGTCGCTACCGCTCTTTTGAGGGTTTCGATTGCTTTCTGTTTCTGCTCGATGGTGAGTTCGAAATTCTTCTCGAACGTGGTGGGATCAGCATGCACGCCTGTCCCCTTCTCGTGCTCCTCCTCTGCCGCCGCGAAGGCTACATGCGAGGGGAGGATCGAAGTCGCCGCGAATAATACTGAGAAAAATACAATTGCTGCTTTTTTAATTCTGTTCCTCATTGATTTTCTCCTTTCTTAGTTATAATTATTCTATGTATTATATTGTTTATTGTTCTCTTTTTTTTACTGTCTTTTACGGTGCTGATTTGTTGTTCTTTATCTTCTTCTTAATTGATTTGTAAGCATTGGCGATGATCGAGCAAACAATGATCTCCGCCACGGATATAATAATAAGTGATATATCGCCGTAGACGATGTCTTTAAAGAAGAACGTGATAAAGATATAAGTCAGTGGGATCAGATACCATTGAACGATATATATCATGTCCACGTTTCCGCTCATTTTTGAGACAAAACGCACGGCGCCGTCCGATAAAAACCGGGAAACAAATTGCCATAAACCGATCACGCCGTATATGTTGATGAGGCAGAAAATAACATCAATGGTAGTCATAAAATAATAGTGATGTGTATCCGATAAAAATCCGTTCGGAATAAACCACGAGGCTACGAAGTACGCGTTGGCCACGATCAGAGCCAGGGGCCAGAGGCACAGCAACTTTTTCGTATTATTGCATCGGATGTAGTATTCCGCAAAAAGGATACCGACCGTCGGGAACAGGATCCAGTTAAACAGCGGGAAGGCCGTGAATCCGCCGGCGCTTCCGATGAAGTACCCCGAGATCAGGTTCAGGGCCGTGTTGTCGAAGTCCGTAAACCGCAGGAAGGATCCCGCGATGGACAGCACAAGCGCTATCGCAACCATCTGGATGGCCGACAGGTGCAGTGCCTTGAATATGCCGATCAGGATCATCGCCATGCCGGCAAACGCCAGGATGTCAACGATGAAGAGCACCAGGCCGTCGAGAAATGGGAAGATATCCCATCTGTCAAGCAGTTTCCCCGAGAGGAAGTACGGCAGGATGTATTCGCCGACGTTGACCACGAGACCCAGGATCAGCATTTTGATACCGCGCTTTACAAGGTAGGACGGCGCCTGGTTTCTGGAATACACGATGCCGAAGCCCATGGAGAACATGAAGACGGGTGCCGCGAACGGTCCGCCCAAGAGTTGCGAGATCGCTCGATTCATAGGCAGGCTGACATCGTTGGAAAAACCGGTTGTAACCATCAGACAGTGTAAAAAGATCATGAAAACAATGGACATGCATTTCGCAAGGTCGAGTTCTATTTGTCTTCCGGTGTTGACTTTCTGATCTGAAAACATTTTTTCTTGTCTCCTTATACTTTGATGTGTTTTGCTTGAAGCTTTCGATTCTTGTGATTGTTTACTTAGATAGTATAAGAATAGTCGATTTCAGGGTGGTTGTCAAGCCGTAATGGGGTGTCTTCGTAAAACCGCTTGCTTTTAAGGGTATAGTTTAGTATAATGAGGACAGTTGAATGAAGGGCGCTTCTATGCGTGCGACATGCACCATTCGTGTGCTGTTCAAAGCGTGCGGCGGATGCCTTACACAGACAGAAAGGATAAAAGCCATGACAAAACGAATTAAAAAAGCAGCAGTCGTTGCGTTTGCGTTGTTATTTGCGACAACGTCACTCTATACGGCACCCACGGCCTTAGCCGGGGAAGAAAAGCCGGAAGAGGGATCCGCCGTTCATGCCAACATCGAAACGTTTCAAAAGAATTACGAACTGACGATAGATCAAAAAAAGGAGGCGATCGACACTATCGAAAGAGCCGTAGCCACTGTCACGGACACGGATATGAGTGATCTTGAAAAATACTATCGCCTTGCCCTGTGGGAGAATGATCGCGCCACCTATGACAACGAGTTCTGGAGCGGCCGGTATTATATGGAATACTACCGTCACCAATGGGACGCATATGGTGTGCTGTTTGATAAGTCAGTATGCGCCGGGATCGCGATCACGTACGCATGTCTCTGCCACGCGGCCGGACTACCGTGCAAGTTCGTCCGACTCTATCCGGAGAAACTGGACCATACCATCAATTATATTCCGAACATCAATGGAAACTCCTATTATATGGACGTCACGGAAGCGCTCATGTTTATGTCGAAGGAGACGAATCCCTGGGGCGATGATGTCGACAAGGATTTCGCGCACATTAAACAGGAATGTATCAGTCATTGCTTTGAATACCGTGAGAAACCGGATCCGTTCGATGAACCGGGCAAAGATGACGTCATCCAAGACAAAGACGACGACACTCCGAAGAAGGATTACCGGGATAAAATTGAAGAAGAAAAGAAAGAAGAGGGAACGGAATCCTTCTTTACGCTGGGACTGAAGGATTGCTTTAAGACCACCTATTATAACTGGTATAATGAGTATGCTTTGCACAAAAATACGGACAAGGATTTTGTGGAGCCGTATGTCGAGCTGGGAAGTGGCAAACGTGGGGTGAATTACGCGAAGTACAGTGAATACCCCACGCAGTTTTCCGATACCGAGAAACCGGGATTATGGTTCCTTGAAGATTTTTACAAGGATCCAAAGCTGATGGAATACAAAATCCGTAACAGGGAACTGGACGAGCAGTTGGTCAATCTGAAAGGAATAGAGGGCGGTTTTGAGGCTGATAACGCGAAAGAGCTTGAAGGGGTTCTTCGTAATTCGATATATGCAGAATACTATCCGTCAGTGAATGAAAAAACCGGCGAGATTGTCACGGAGGACGAGTATCTTACGAACGAGATGGAATTCACATTGAAATGCGACTCCTTCGATAAGGCAAAGCACAAAGCGAAGGTCACCATGACGGGAAAAGGTGACTACAAAGGATCCTTGCAGTTCACCGTAAAGCTGAAGTATGATAACCCGATGAAGGCTTCCGGCAAGACCGTGACTATCAAGCGCGGCAAACTTAAGAAAAAGGCGCAGACCATCGGGCGCGCCAAGGCGATAAGCGTAACCAAAGCGATGGGGGGTGCGGAATTCAAACTTGTTTCTGCGAAGAAGGGAACAAAGAACTTTAAGAAGTCTTTCAAAATCAACCCCGAGACCGGCGATGTCACCGTGGCGAAGGGGCTGAAAAAAGGCACTTACAAGGTAAAAGCCAAGGTTCGTGCGTGGGGCAATGACAATTATAAAATGTCCGGATGGAAGACTGTGACAATCAAGGTAACGGTTAAGTAATAACACGTACATGAAAAGAGAAATTAGAGGGTACACTATACGACTAATACGTGTGATAAGTACAGACCTCGCAAAAGCGGGAAGAAGTACGAGAGTGTAAGGTCGAAAAGGCAGAAAGATAAGGATAGACTGGGTATTCCATTTTCCACCAAATGTGTTATACTGTTATTCATAGGGGTAGCCTCCTTTGTTGGTTTTTTCTACTCAATCAAACCTTATCACAAAGGGCTACCCTTTTTCAATACATCTTTATCGAAATCCTACAAACATATTACTCTAACTTCGGGTATGTATCTCCCTAACCTTCTCAGGGATCTTCCACCAGTCCTTCTCGGTCTTTTGTTTCTCGCTGTACGCATCGATCGCTTTTCTCTCCCTTTTAAGTAATTTTCCTATACGCGAGCAATCCTTGCAATACCCGTAACCTTTATTCCTTATATATATTTGTCGCGCTCTACCTATTCGGTTACTTCACCACAATCTTGCAGGTAGCCTTCGCCTCCTCTTTGCCTTTGATCCGGCATGTGATCTTGCAGGATCCTTTCTTCTTTGCCGTGATCACGCCATTTTTGACGGTGGCAACTTTCTTATTGGATGACTTCCAGATGAGCTTGATGGTATCTCCCGTCTCATCCTTGGAATCCGCCTTGAGCGTTACCTTCTTCCCTTTTTTCAGTGTGACCTTTTTCTTGTTCAGGGATACGGAGATAATCGGTTTTTCGGCACCGGCCATGGTGATCTCGTAGCGGGTAGCCTCCGGCACGCTGCTCAGGTAGATCCTGCCGTTCTCAAATGCGTATTCCGTACCGTTGATGATCATGCCCGGCAATTCCACGCCCGGATCCGCGCTGTAGTCCGCATCTTCGATGTAGTATCCGGAAGTACCCTCTGTCGAAAGGATTCTAAGTCCCTCACCGGATGCATCTCTGTCCGGTTTTTCATCGCTTCCGTCCTTACGGATGACAATACGGTGTTTCTTTTTGCCGGAAAAATACAGATAGGTGTCATTTTTGTAGTCGTACTTATAGAAATCAGAGAGGGTTACGGATGCTCCGATCACCGAATAGTCTGCGTATTCGGACGGCTTGAGTACCCTTGATTCGTAGATTTCGTATGTGCCGGACGGTTTCTCGTGTACGTAGTATAACACATAGGTATAGGCCGGATCCGGTACGACCGGAAATGCTTTGCAGAGCACACAATGATCCGTTCCGGATGCTGTCGTCCGGTATCCCAGGTACATGACCGGTGTCCGGCCGGCTCCGCATACCATCACAAATGAATCCATGATCATTTTTCTTACTTCATCCGTTACGGTCGTGTCTTCCGCCGCGATCCAATCATCGCCGGTCTTCCATGAGGCATCTTCCTCCGCTGCCCGGATCTCTCTGACCGTCGCCTGAGAATCCGTCGGGGAAATCCCTCCCACAGTTGCTGCCGCCAGTGTCAATGTCAGGGCAAAAGCCCCTTTTCTCAATGTTTTCTTCGTCATATTTCTTTCCTCCGTTTCTTATGTACTTGCGCGTCCGTTCCCGGTTTCTGTTCGCGCTTTCATAGATAAGATACACGGAGGGAAAAAAGTGTTGCAATGAGATGCAAATAAAGACAGGCGGCAACGGTCTCAGAAAGACTGTCAGGGGGTTGGTGAAAACAATCCAAGACGGCTGTAAAGCTGCGCAGCATCCGGCATTCCAAACATATAGCCTGCGATGTCGTTGTAGGCGATGTCGATCCAGGGCCCGAAACCGGAACCTCTCATGACAATCAGACCGTCATAGTTGTACATATAGAACAGTGTCTCGTAAATCCAGCCGAATATGCCCGCTTCGTGCATATGATCCACTTCTTTGAAAGCTCACTCAAACTTCTTTCCTGCCGCCCAGGCTCCACCAACATTCGCTCCAATCTCGCGGTAGCACTTTGCAACCGTATCATAAGTGATCGGATGGAGTTTACCAAGATCGACCACACCATCTGTCAGCACGCTCTCATCCGCCTGCACTCCCACGATCTCAGCAACCACTCTGGTCTCGCCGAACTCCGACTGGATATCGACGACCTTACACTCGATCGCTACCGGCAACTGATCGATGATTGGCGCATTGACCTTTTCTGACTTTGTTACAGTAAACCCGCACTTTTCAAGCTTATTCGGCACTTTGTTCTGTGAAACGAGTCCCACATAGTCACATGCCTCAACATACTCCTTGGTCGCAAAACTCACTGTCAGTTCCTTATTCTTGCGGATATTGTCCGTTGACTTGTGCTCGCCAAGGCTGATTGAGACCATTCCCGGTCCAACCTGTCCGCACCATGCTGCATTCATTGCATTCGGTACACCATTTTCATCGTATGTTGAAATGATGAATACCGGAAGCGGTGTGATAAATCCTTTTTCTAAGCTTTTCTTCATGGTTCTTATACCTCCTTTAACTAATCCACGTGACTACTGTATTCCCAATTCCCTGCACAGCGAATCATACCTATCCTGCTCCTTGTCTCCGCTTCGCTCCGGTCGGCTCGAACAGGAGTGCCACTGGCACTCCCTCGCCCTTAACCGCCTTGGAACTATCATTCATCGTATGATGGATCACATCGGCATCTTTAAGAAGTTCATCCATCGGAGAGTCCAC
>JAZASH010000068.1:0-9003 GCA_036343395.1 Eubacterium sp.
ATTCTGATTAAAGGCACCGCTTCTCTCCCACACGACCTTATGATCCCCGGAGATCACCACGCCCATCTGCTTATCCGCCTCACGGATTGCCTTGCGCACATCCTCAAAGGATTTCGTGATACGACCAAAAGCAGAGACATAATAATTCATCACTTTCGGTGGCTCGAGTCGCATCATCCGGTTGTTGGTCTTGACCGACTCTTTAGCCTGCGTCTGCTCGATCTTGCCCGGCATTGTAAACGTCGACGGAAATCTCACATACCACTCCGTCAGCGATTTGTTTGTCAGGCGGGACGTATACGAGAACTTCGACGCCTTGATCGCGGAACGGTTCAGGATCGAATCCTCCCCCGCATTTTTATATCCATCCTCTGTCTTACGACACAGGGTGATATTCACAACGTTTCCGGAACCGACCGCATCTCGGACATAGCAGTCTTCTTTTTCATAGGTCTTTACTACCTGACCGGAAGTGTCGCAGATCAGGAGTTTATAACAGGGGACGATACGTGTTCCGTCCGACTGTTTTTTGATATCATTTTTACGCACAATCCCATACACAACATTGCTCTCGATCGTACCCAGCAAACGGATATACTCATCGCCGGACGGTGTCCGGATCTGCTGGTGCGCATCGTTTTCGAGATTGTAGATCGTGATGCTTTCCCCGTATCCTTTTGACAGCGAAGACGACCATACATAACAGTTCGAGTTCACCATGGTTTTAAACGATATATCCTTTACATTTTTCTGCAGAATCTCGAGTCGCTGACCGGAAATATTGTAGGCGTATACCGTGTTCGCAACCGTAAAATAAAATACATCTCGAGGCGAAACATAACTGTAGTTTTCAAAGTCGATCGCCAGCTGACGGAAGGATGTCTCCATCGGCAGCGTGACGAGTTCCTCGATCGTCCCGTCCTTTTTATACCGATACAGGATGATCCCGACATCGCCCTCGTACGCACCGCGTGGCTGGTAACCGTAGACACAGAAGAATAACGAATCCTCCTCATCAACCGCCACCAGACGGATGTCGTTTTCATTATATGCGCGTTGCAGATAATCCGCCTCATCGCTGAAAATCGTATACAGCTTATGCATCGTGTTCTGTGCCATATCATAATAATACAGCACGCCGCCGCGGGCAAAATATAAGCCCTTATTATCCTTGGTCGGCAACAGCTTATCCGTCGTCTGTGAGGTGATACCGAGCTTTAACTGCGAGTTGGAAATACTTGCCACCTCCGTATCAAACTCCGCCTCCATCGTACGCTCGAAATTCAACAGATAGTTCTGACCGGATGCATGGCGCACACGATAAAACTCTTTGATCTGATAATTCTCTGTGCCGGAGTTGGTATTCGCGCGGACAAAATAATTGTACTGCACGCAGGCCGTTTCCATATTGTATTCTTTGATGGTGATATACTCATCGGAGATAATCTTCGGTGCCATCCCCGCCCACGTGATCAGATCGGAACTGGAATTAATATTCACCTTTGCCAGAGTCGAGTTTCGGTTGTTGATATCCGGCTCGAGGTAACGGGCCACATCCTCGATCTTGCTTTTTTGGAACGTGTTATCGTGGAACTCTTTGATAAAAGCAAGCTTTTTATCCAGCCCGGAATCCTCCAGATAGTACTTGATACGCGTGTAATAATGCACCTCGCGACCGTCATTCAGTACACCGCTGATATCCAGGATGTACTCGGTCGAGGTAGCCAACGCGTAAGAGAAGTTAAGCTTCACCTCTTCCTGATTGGAGGTAAAGCCCTTGACAGATTGTGTATCGTAGACCTCACCGCTCTCCTTATCAACGATGTGATACGTGAGCTCCGTGAGATGGTTTTTCCCACCGTTGATGTGGAGGGTCAGGGTTTTGCTCTGGTCCAGGGGCGTCATCGACTCGCGGATCACGTTTGTACCGAGCGGCGCCGCATACCCATAGAGTGGGTTGATCTCATGTCCCTGCGTCTCCAGCATCAGGATCGGAAAGGTCTCTTTTTCCAGCGCCATCTGCTCGCCGGACACCTCATAGTTTGCCTCCATCTGCTGTCCGAAAAACCACAGGGCTCCGACAAAAATCAGGATCAAACCAACCGCTTTATAGATATACTTTGCCATACGTCAATCACCCTTGTGAAAATGCCAATTTCTCAAATTCCTTTACTGACAGCGGCTTGAAAAATACATAGCCCTGGATCAGATCACAGTTCATATCACGCAGAAACTCGACCTGCTCGCCGATCTCCACGCCCTCGGAAACCGTCTTTAAATCGAGTGCCTGTGCCAGACGGATCACGCTGCGGATCACATCCTTGCCGCGTGCGTCATCCTCGGTACTCTTGAAGAAAACACGATCGAGCTTCAGCGTATCCACCTTGACATCCTTTAACATGTTCAGAGAAGAATACCCGCTTCCGAAATCGTCGATCGAGCATGTCATGCCACACTGATGGATCCGACTGACGAGATCGTTCAGCGCATCCAGGTCATTATAAAACAGAGACTCGGTCAGCTCAATCTCGATCGATCCCGCCGGTATTTCATACTTACTGTAGATTGCTTCGTAGTACTCAAAAAACTCCGGCACCTCAAAGTGGCAACGCGAAAGATTGACCGATACCGTGATCGGGCGATAGCCCTTTTGATGCCAGTCGTCGATCATTTCGCAGACTTTTTCAAACATAAATAAATCGATATTAATAACAAACCCGTTGTGCTCAAATAACGGAATAAATTCGTTCGGATAGATCATCCCTTCGTCCGGATCGATCCATCGGATCAGTGCCTCCGCGCCGGCGATACGATCCGTGACGAGATCGACCTTCGGCTGGAGATACGGAACAAAATGTCCACTCTTCATCGCGTTATGCATTTTTTTCTCGAGTTCGCGATCGCGGTTCATCCGCTGGCGATCCTTTTCATCGTAGATACCAAGCGGCACACGGTAGTTGTTCAGCGAGATATTTTTACGTCCGAGATTGGCTCTCTCGAGCATCGCTCCGACGTCGATGTTCTCCGCCTCATCCAGGATATACACACCGTAAAACATCACGATACCGTATGGCGTTCCGGACTTATCGTGCAGTTCTGCAAACTTGTCCGAGATCCGCTCGAGTCTCTCGTCGAGCTTGGCGATCGAATGGTAATGCATCAGAATACCGAAGTTGTCCGCCATCAGACGGCCGGAAACCTCGTCCCAGGATAACTCCGCATCGATGATTGTCTGGATTTTTTTCAGAATCTTATCGCCTTCTTCATCACCGTAAGAATCGTTGATCAACTTAAACCGGTCGATGTTCGCATGGACCATCACATACCGACGGCCGGCCGATAAGATATTTTTTGCGATACGCTCAAACTGTTTTCTGTTGTTACCGCCTGTCACATCGTCGCGTCCGAGCTGACGATAGATAATCGCATACTTCGCAAGGATAACGGCAATAAAAAACAGTGCCACTGCCACATATGCGGCCATACGCACAGAAAACGCCATGTCGCGAACCCAGTTATGCAGCAGCAAAAAGAATCCGACTGCCACAACCAGATCCACCGCGATCATGAACGCGATCATCTTGATTTTTGACAACAACAGTTTCATCGTTACATTATCCCCTTTAGTACACCCCAGTCTTTCAATAGTATGGGTTGATCAAGCGTTTTTCGAACTCCTCGCGGGAGAGCGGACGATCAAACAGGAAGCCCTGCGCCATCGTACAGCCGACGCGCTTGAGGAACTCCACCTGCTCCTCCGTCTCGACACCCTCACAGATGACCTTACGATCCAGATCGTGGATCATCCGGACGATGTTCTCGACCATACGCTCCTCCTTCGCATCGTTTTCATCGCGCAGGAAGGTACGGTCAAGCTTGATCACATCCATATCGATATCTCGCAGAAGCGAGAGAGAAGAATACCCGGTTCCGAAGTCATCCATCGATGTATGGATCCCGGCCTCACGCATCTCGGATACAAAATACTTCATCGCATCGAGATCCTCATAACCGGACGACTCCGTCAGCTCCGCCTCGAGGTAATACGGATCGGCGCCGTGCTTATTTACCACTGACAGGACATCATCGACAAACTGCTTGTTGTGCAGATGCAGCTTGGAAAAATTGGACGACACGCGCACCGGCTGGATGCCTCTGCGCTGCCAGTCACCGATATCCCGACACACCTTATCAAATACATAAAAGTCCAGTTCCTGGACCTTACCGTCGTTTTCCAGCACCGGGATAAAGGAGTTCGGCGGTACGAGCTCGCCATTTCGGATCCAGCGTACCAGTGCCTCACAGCCACACAGCGTCCTGGTTTTTAAGTTTACCTTCGGCTGGTAATAAATGATGAACTCCTCCTCCTCGATGGCCTTGTGATAGCCACTGAGGATATCTTTTTGACGGATCATCTCGTCGCGACGCTCCTGACGGAACCATACATAGTCGTTGGCTCCCGAGCGACGTGTCTCACCGACCGCGATCAGACAGGCGTTGATCACATCGTAGATGGAGTCCTCCTCGTTGATCTGATAGATACCGCAACGGCTGGTCAGTGTCAGACCCATCTTCTCACCGACATCAACCGGTACTTTGGAAATCTGATTAAAGAAATCCTCCGCGCGTTCTTTCTCAACCAGGGCGATAAAGTTATCACCGCCGTTACGCGCGAGAACCTCACCTCGATTGAGATAATCATTCAGCGTCGTCGCATAATTTTTCAAAACAATATCACCGATCACCGAACCGTATTCCTGGTTGATGAACTTAAAGTCCTTGATACTGATCGCCAATCCGGCGTAGTTTGTCAGACGATTCTTTTTACGCTTTTTCATCTTCTCGCCGACACGGATCAACTGGTCAAAGTTTGCCACGCCGGTCAGCAGGTCACGGCTTACCATCTCATCGGAGATACGCAGGCAGTAGGAAACATTAAATACCGCTGCCAGGATCATCAGGAATAGCAACACGCGTGTGATGATCTTCATCAGCTCCGCGGACTCGCGCATCGAGATCTTGAAATTCTCGATCTCTTTATGAATCGCACCGTCCATGTTTCGGATGTGTGTATTCATCTCCGATACGATCGGCTCGAGCTTCGTCGTCATCGTATAGTGTGCCGTCTGGATGTCACCCGATCCGCTCAGGTCCATGACACTTTGCACGTTATGGAGATAAGCGGACATCAGCGAGAACAGCTCGTGATAGCCGGTCTCATATTCACTACCACGAACGATCGCCTCGTAGTCCTTCATCTTTTCTCTCAGTTCGGTCTCGATCTCTCCGGCGGACTCCTTCAGCTTTGCCTTTGAGGCATCCTTCGTCTCGGCCAGGTGATGGAACACCACTGCCTGATGCTCATAGACATCGACCATAACCTCGTTCATGTATTCCGACATGGTATAGTCCACATCGACGATGTGATCGTATCTTTTGAGCACATCCTTCATGTTTCCATAGACCGTCTCGATCGCAACGATGGAGAACAGGGATGAAAAAATGGTAATAAAAGCGATCCGGAACGAGAGCTTGTTCCGACGCAGATCATTCATATGCGTTTTTTTCGACTTGCTTGCTGTTTCTTCGTTCATCCTTGAATTCCTTCCACCATATCATCCAGCAGTTGTTGCAGATCTCTCTTGTCCGGATTACCGCTGGCGATCGCCGCTCCGAACTTCGCCGTTGCATCCCAGTACGCACCTGCAACTCTCTGTAACGTTGCAAATTTTGACTGATCACTGAGTGCCCGTACCACCGGATCATCCTTTAACTGATCCATGCCGGCCACCTCGATACTTGCCGGAATCTCACCGGTCTTTTCATACTCGGTGATCTGATTATCATTTGATGTGATAAACTCGGCGAACATCTGGCACCATTTCGGATGCTTTGTCCCGGCTTTGATACCGAGTACCTTATACCCTGTGAAGCTCGCCATCTGCGCCTGCTTCCCGTCGACCGTGTACGTCGGCAGCTGTACCGCTGCATAGTCGTCGCCCCAGGCCGCCTTTACTTTTTCTGCGTTCCACGCGCCGTTGATCCCCGCGATCACGGTACCGTCCTCGACACCCTCGATAAAGCCGTCATCACCCCGCGCCTCAAAGCCGCGTTTACCGGTCACTGCTGTGATCGCCTCTGCGACATCCAGCCCGGTCGGCTTGGTGTCCTTAGTGTTCCAGTTGCAGATATTTTTCTCACCGGTCTCGTCAAGCTTCAGCTCGAGTCCCGCCCCCTTGAAAAAGGAGTAGAGATACCAGCCGCTGCCGAGATCCATCGTGATTTTCTTTTGTGTATTTCCTGCAATCTCGACCATACGATCGAGGGTTTTGACATCGTTCTCGCGGAAATACTTTTTGTTGTAATACATAAAGTATCCGTTTGCCGTCTCGGGATACGCATACATCTTATCTCCCCGGACGACCGACTCATATGCAACAGACCCCTCCCCGCCGAAACGGGCAAGCGCTGTCTTCGGATCGACATCGAGTTCTAAAAGAATACCGTTGTCCTTTAATTCATCCAGCTGATCGTCTGCAAAAGCAAACAGATCCGGAGCACCCTCCGGGTTTGCCAGGATCGTCTCCCGACAGGTGTCCTCTTCCTCTTTGCTGATACGATAGGTAATCTCGACCTCATCCTCATGAACCTTCTGAAAATCCTTCATGTAGTCTTTCATCAGATCCATCTTTTCTTCTGCCGCCCAGAGGGAGATCGAGATCTTTTCCTTGGATCCACAGCCGGAAAGCGAACAGCACAAAAACAGGAGCAAAGCTCCTGTAATCAGGCGTTTCACCTTTTCTACTCTCCCTATCATCTGAGTTTCCTCCGACATGTCTCCCCTTAGCGTTCACAGTTATCTACATTCTACTATATAAATGGACATTTTGTCAAAGTTTTTTACCGCTTTTCGTAATGTTTCGAAAGCTCGTCCGCCAGCCTCGCATAGGTCGTGATATCGAGTTTTTCTCCACGTACGGTCAACTCCAGTCCGACCTCGGTGATCGCGTGACTCACCGTATCCTTGTCAAAGTCAAGCTCCGGGCTGTTGGAAATGGCATTCAACAGGGTTTTTCTCCGCTGCGCGAACGCCGCCCGGATCAGCTTGAACATCAGGTGTTCATCCTGTGTTTCCACGGGTGGCTCTTCCCGTCTTTTCAGACGGATCACCGCACTCGCTACCTTCGGCCGGGGTTTAAAGCAGTTCGGCGGAACATTCGCCGCCAGATACGGCTCGGCGTAATACTGCACGGCAAGGCTGATCGCACCGCAGTCTTTGGCTCCCGGCTCTGCCATCATCCGATCGGCAACCTCCTTTTGCACCATCACGGTGATGCTGTGAAGCGGGACACGGCTTTCCAATAGCTCCATCAGGATCGGTGTCGTGATGTAGTAGGGCAGGTTTGCCACGACCTTGATCGGTCGGCCGTCGTGATGGGTCTTTGCAATCTCGGTGATGTCCTGCTTCAGGATGTCTCCGACGAGGATTTCCAGATTATCGTAAAGCGGGATCAGCTCGCGCTCGAGGATATCCGCCAAATCGTAGTCAATCTCTACAGCCAGGACACTGCCGGCGTTCTCACAGAGGGCGCGCGTCATCGTACCGAGACCGGGACCGATCTCGAGGATGAAGTCGTCTTTGGTGACCTCCGCGGCGTCGATGATTTTATCGAGAACACGCGGATCGGTCAGAAAGTTTTGACCGAAGCGTTTGCGCGCGTGCACGTCGTAGCGGCGGATCAGGTCGTAGGTGGCTTCGATTGGCGTCATGTGATTCACTCCGTTTCCCGCCGGACAGTTTATCTGTTTCGACAGATAAACTCCCAGCTGAGTATGTGATAATTGGATTATTTATGGTTTATATTATACACTTTTATTGCATTTCTTTCTGTCGTAGCCACTACTTCCTCTTCAGAAATATTCTTTAACTCTGCTATCTTTTTAACAACATAAGGAAGGAGTGTGCTGTCGTTGCGCTTGCCGCGGTAAGGCTCAGGCGCCATGTAGGGGCAGTCCGTTTCGAGGACAATGCTGGTCAGAGGGATGGCCTCGACAGTTTCGATCAGACGACGGGCGTTTTTAAAAGTGACGACACCACCGACGCCGATGTAAAAGCCCATCGCTACGTATTCCTTTGCCTGCTCAGCGGAGTAGGAATAACAGTGGATGATACCACCGCAGTCGGCGGCGTTTTCTTCCCTGATGATCGACATCGTATCGGCCGCTGCTTCGCGACTGTGGACGACGATCGGCAGTCCGACTTCCTTTGCCATAGCGATCTGGCGACGGAACCAGTGCTGTTGGTTTTGGTTTTCCTCTTCCGACTCCGACCAGTGATAGTCAAGTCCGATCTCTCCGATCGCTACTACCTTTTGATTGCGAGGCAGCTCGGAGCCGACCTCCTGCGCTGTCGCATACCGACTCTGAGCCTCCTCCGGGTCTGCGTAACAGTGTGCACGCAGCCAGTCGATATCCGACTCACTCATCGCTTTTGTCTCGCTCGGATGGAAGCCGATCGCGGCATAAATATTATCATAGTTTTCTGCTAATTCTAACGTCATTTTTGATGTCGCGATATCGACACCGATATTCACGACATGCCCGATATTACGCGAAGACAGACCGGAAAGGAGTTCTTCCCGGTCTGCATTAAAAGCATCATCGTCATAGTGTACATGTGTATCAAAAATCATCGTTATTTTTACCTTTTTTCTCCGGATTTGATCAGCAGATTTCTGCTCCGGCCGGGACAGCCTTCTCCGGTGTCATCAGGACGACATTCCCCTCTGCGTCCTCCGCACACAAAAGCATCCCCTCCGAGAGTACACCGGCCAGCTTGGCAGGTTTTAAGTTGACCAAAACCATGACCTTTTTGCCGACCATCTCCTCCGGCGAATACCACTTTTTGATACCGGATACGATCTGGCGTGTCTGCGATCCGATCTTAACCTGTGAGCAGAGAAGCTTTTTAGAATTCTCGACTGCCTCACAGGCGATGATCTC
>JAZASH010000069.1:0-8880 GCA_036343395.1 Eubacterium sp.
CCGACAGCATCTCAGCCACCTGATAGATATCGTCGAGAAACGCGCAGATCACGCGTACGCCCGCTACGTCATTCAGGTTTTCACGCACCGACTCGACGGTCAACGGAAGCTCCTTTTTAAGCAGCTTGTTCGCGATACTCTCCGTCGTCTTGATACGCGTCTCGATAAACTCAATCGGGTTGCGGTTTCTGGTCATCGACAGCTCGTCATTGAGGACCTGGAGCTTGGTCTTGACCTCACGGATCGCACCGTTATACATCATCATCATACGGCCGAACTCAACATTGCTTCCCTCGAAAAGATTGTTATCATCTCCGGGGATGTTCGCGTATTCCTGATGCGCCATCATGTACTGATCGTTCATACTAACCTCACTTTTTGTTGTAGTTAATCAGACATCCCTTACTTATGATCTCACGCTCATGGTCTGTCAAAGCGCCCAGACGAAGCGTAATCTCCTTTAACTCATCACCGACCACATAGGCCTTGACCTCATCGATCTTTTCGTTGATCGCCTTATAGATATCCTTGACAAAAATGTAGTCGTCCTTATCGAAAACCAGATCTCCGTCATAGACAAAAGGCAACATACCCCAGTTGATCAGGTTTGAGCGATACCGCTTGGTCGCGTACTCACGGGAAATATTGGCAAGTCCGCCCAGCACACGCTGACAGCTGGCTGCCTGCTCTCTGGCAGAGCCGTCACCCGGCTTAACGGCATAGATCACGGAACCGATCTCCGTGTTCTCCGGCTTGACGTCGAACTTTTCCTGGAGTTTCTGATAAACATCCTTCAGCTTCGGATCCTCAGCATAGATGTCCTTACCCTCGATACGGGCAACCTCAGCCTTGTGAACCTCCTTGGCCTTGCCGACATAGGCAGGATCCTTACGGCTCAGTGTGAACTCGGCGAGTCCGAGCGGGTTGGAACGATAAGAAGAGGTCTCTCCGGACGGAATCAGCTCATCCGTTGTCGTAACCGGATCGTGAATCATCGAAACAACCTTCAGAAGGACGTTCTCCGTAAGCGGATACATCTTCGGCCAGTCGACGATATTCGGTCCGAACTGGATCGGAGTCTCCGGCTTTGCCTTTCCGACGCCGTTAAAGACGCGGTTATCGTAAATGCTCTTATCAAAATAATACTTCGGCTTGGTGAACTGCAGATCCAGATCCGTTGCCGCCGTTAGGTAGCCCTTGTTAGCAGCGGTCGCTGCGATCGATCTGGCATCCATCAGGGCGACGGAGGCAATCTGGCCGTTTGTTACCTTGGAACCCTCGCGGTTCGGGAAGTTTCTCGTCGAATGACGGATACTCAGGCCGCGATTGGCCGGTACATCGCCGGCGCCGAAGCAAGGTCCGCAAAATGCCGTACGTACGGTAGCACCGGACTCAAGGAAGGTTGCAACCGTGCCGTTTTTCACCAGCTCCATCATAACAGGCTGGCTGGCCGGATAGATGCTGAGTGAAAATGCGTCCGCTCCGATATACTTACCCTTGAGGATATCTGCTGCATCGCACAGGTTCTCAAAGCCACCGCCGGCACAACCGGCAATCACGCCCTGCTCGACGTACAGCTTTCCGTCATGGATCTTATCGGTAAGCTTAAACTCGATATCGTTATTGTCCAGGCTGACAGCAGCCTTTTTCTCAACATCACGGAGGATATCACCCGGATTGGCGTTCACCTCGTCGATGGTATAAACATTGCTCGGATGGAAAGGCATCGCGATCATCGGCTTGATCTTGGACAGGTCCACCTCAACCACGCCATCGTAATATGCCACCGGATCCGGATTGATCTCACGGTAAGCATCCGCCCGTCCGTGGATCTCATAGAAGTCCTTCACCGCGCTGTCTGTCTGCCAAATCGAGGAAAGGCAGGTGGTTTCGGTTGTCATAACATCAACGCCGATTCTAAAATCTACACTTAAGTTTTTAATGCCAGGACCGATGAACTCCATGACCTTATTATTCACGTAACCGTTCTCAAATACGGCTCCGATGATGGCCAAAGCCACATCCTGAGGTCCGACACCCGCCTCCGGTTTACCGGTCAGATAGATCGCAACCACGCCCGGCATCGGAACATCATAGGTCTGCTCAAGCAGCTGCTTAACAATCTCCGGTCCACCCTCTCCGATCGCCATCGTACCCAGCGCACCGTAACGGGTATGCGAATCCGATCCGAGGATCATCGCACCGCACTCAGCGAGCATCTCGCGGGCAAACTGATGGATGACAGCCTGATGAGGCGGTACATAGATACCACCGTACTTCTTGGCACAGGACAGTCCGAACATGTGATCATCCTCATTGATCGTACCGCCAACCGCACACAAACTGTTATGGCAGTTCGTCAGTACGTACGGTACCGGAAACCGCTCCAGGCCTGATGCTCTCGCAGTTTGCAGGATCCCGACGAATGTGATGTCATGTGATGTCAGTTTGTCAAATTTTATATTCAGATTTGATTTATCGCCTGATTTGTTATGCGCCTGCAGGATGTGATACGCCATCGTACCCTGCTTTGCTTCTTCTTTGTTATAATCGGCACCATCGTCAACAAGACGTTCTCCATCAACGAAAAATGCTCCACCCTCTCGTAATGTAATCATAAAATGACTCCTTTCTCATTTTTATAACTAACCAATTTAACATTCTACCATATATTAAGAATAAACGCAAGCGCAATACGTGTGAAAACTATTGACGCATCCAATATTTTGTAGTAAACTTAGAAAAAAGTGTACAAGTTGAGGAGGAGCCACATGCTGAGACACTTAATGAATGTTTTGGATCTGTCTGTCGACGAGCTCGACAATCTGTTGGCATTGGCCGGAGAGATATACGATAATCCGGGTGATTATGCCGATGCCTGTTCCCGAAAAAAACTGGCGACATGCTTTTACGAACCAAGCACACGAACGAGACTTAGCTTCGAATCCGCGATGTTAAACCTCGGAGGTCAGGTGCTTGGTTTTTCTTCGGCCGATTCTTCATCCGCGGCCAAGGGCGAAAGCGTCTCTGACACGATACGCGTGATCTCCTCCTATGCGGATATCTGCGCAATGCGTCACCCTAAGGAGGGTGCTCCTTATGTTGCTTCGCTCCACTCCCGCATCCCGGTGATCAACGCCGGTGACGGAGGTCACAACCATCCCACCCAGACCCTGACGGACCTGATGACGATCCGAAAGCTGAAAGGCAGCTTCAGCGGACTGACCATCGGTCTTTGCGGCGATCTGAAGTTCGGTCGTACCGTACACAGTCTGGTCGAGGCGATGGTTCGTTATCCGGATGTTCACTTTGTTATGATTTCTCCGGATGAGTTAAAGATCCCGGATTATCTGAGGCGTGACATCCTGGATCACAATCTTATCGATTATCGCGAGGTCGGTATCCTTGAGGATGTGATGCCGGAGCTCGATATCCTGTACATGACCCGTGTTCAGCGCGAACGCTTCTTTAACGAGGAAGACTATATCCGCTTGAAAGACAGCTTTATCCTCGATCATAAAAAGATGGAGCTGGCCCGTGACGATATGCTGGTGCTTCACCCGCTCCCCCGTGTCAATGAGATCGCCACGGAGGTCGACAACGACCCACGCGCCGTATACTTCAAGCAGGCAGAGTTCGGTGTTTACGTACGTATGGCACTCATCATAACACTGCTTCGTGAAGCCGGAAGCATCGCCTAAGAGAATGGAGGAAAGCAAATGGAAAACGGAGAACTGAGAATCGGCGGACTGCAGGAAGGTGTTGTCATCGACCACATCCACGCAGGCGGAGCGATGGAGATCTACAACTATCTCCACCTCGACAGCGTTGACGCGTCCGTCGCTATTATAAAAAATGCCCGCTCCAGTAAGATGGGCAAAAAGGATATCATCAAGATCGAGGGACCGATCACAATCGACCTGGAGGTCCTCGGTGTCCTGGATGAAAACATCACGATCGACGTGATCAAGAATAATAAAATCGTCGAGAAACGTGTCCTGACCCTGCCGGAAACGGTGACCAACATCATCAAGTGTAAGAATCCCCGCTGTATCACATCGGTTGAGCAGGAACTTCCCCATCGGTTTAAGCTGACCGACCGGGACAACCGTGTCTATCGTTGTATGTACTGCGAACAGCGTTGGCAGAGAAAGAATCGTATCTGATCATTTTTATGCATATAAAAACACCGAAGCCGAAGCCTCGGTGTTTTTTTGTGCTTAGTTTACGTAATCCTTATACAACGATGATCTCATCATCCTCATCGTCCTCATCGTCGTCTCCGTACTCATCGTCATCTGCGAGGTCTTCGCCATCATCCTCGTCGTCCTCGTCATCCTCATCGTCGTCATCGTCGTCCTCGTCGTCGTCTTCATCCTCATCATCATTATATTCATCACAGTTATAGATGGTGAAGGTGATCGTCGCATTCTTTTTCGGATTATGCTTGAAAATAGCAGTAACCGTAGCCTTTCCGAAGCCTACGACAGCCACTCTGCCGTTTTCATCCACCTGGATGACCTTATCGTTGGAGGTTTTCCAAATGAAATCCGAAGGGGAAACCTCTTCCGGATCGGAGACCAGTTCATAGCTGAGTGCATCCTCATCCGTATCGGAGAAGTTCACATAATACGGCTCCTCCGGATCGAAATCCGCCTCCGAGCAGGTAAAAGCAAGCTCAGGATTCTCAAAGGATACGCTGTTTAACTTGACGGTATCCGGATCGTCACCGAGACCCTCATAGCAGTACACCGTTACCTTGGCAACGACAGATGAGTTCGTCTTAGCCGTAGCGATGATGTCGACACCCTCGAGGCAATACTTCTTCACGGTAAATTTACCCTTGCTGTTTACCGTAACCGCAGAGGAGTCGGACGTGGTCCAGTTAAAGTCCTTGGCTTTATACGAGGTCGGTGATGTAACCAGCTTGTAAGCTGAGCCGTCATCATCCGTGCCGCCCAGTGCAACTGAAAACGGAGCCGCTAAGGTAGCGCCCTCCTTTTCGAAGGCAAGTACCGTGCTCGCAAAAACCGCACTCTTGATCGGTTTACGGGCAACCGTAACCTTAACACTGGCCTTCTTTTTCTTGTTAGCCACGGAGGTAACCGAAATAACGGAGGTTCCCTCCTTCTTTGCGGTGATCACACCCTTACCGGATACGGTAGCAACGTTTGTGTTAGAAGATTTAAACTTTACCTTTTTGGAAATCTTGCCCTTTACGGTGACCTTCACCTTGAGGGTGGCTGTTTTCCCTTTGTAAATCTTCTTGACACTGGAGGCATTGGTGATCTTAACACTCTTTACCTCCGCTTTTTTCTTTGCGAATGCGGATTTGGCTGCTGACGGTGCATAGGCAATCGAGCAAGCCAGTACAAGCACCAGCGCCAGTACACGCATTCCTTTCTTTTTGATCTGTTTCATACGCTTTCTCCTTTCCGACTTTATTAGAATAAGCCTTTAATCCGGCCTTTTTCGTCTACGTCAACATGCTCGGCTGCGGGAACACGCGGAAGACCCGGCATCGTAACGATGGTTCCGGTCAGAGCCACGACGAACCCGGCTCCTGCACTGACATAGACTTCCCGGATATGGATTACATGATCGATCGGACGACCGAGAACCGACTTGTCATCAGACAACGAATACTGGTTTTTCGCCATACATACGGGAAAATGGCCGAAGCCGAGCTCCGTCAGTACCGCCAGCTGCTTCAACGCATCGGCTGAGAACTCGACCGAACCGGCACCGTAAATCTCCGTAGCGATCGTCTCGATTTTTTCTTTGAGAGAAATGGAATCCGGATATAACGGATGATACTCGCTGGGGTGATTCTCGATCGTCTCGACAACCTTCTCAGCCAGAGCGCGTCCGCCCTCGCCGCCGTCAGCCCATACATCTGCCAGAGCAAACTCAGCCCCCTTGGATTCACAAAACTCACGAACATAGGCGATCTCCGCCTCGGTATCCGTAAGGATATGGTTCAATGCCACGATACATGGCACATCAAACTTGGAAATATTCTCAATATGCTTTTCGAGGTTGGCAATACCGGTCTTCAAAGCCTCGAGGTTTTCATTTTTCAGCTTGTCCTTCGGTACGCCGCCGTTGTACTTAAGCGCACGGATCGTACATACCAGAACCACTGCATCCGGATGAAGTCCGGCAATACGGCTCTTGATATCCAAAAACTTCTCAGCACCGAGATCGGCACCAAAGCCCGCCTCTGTGATCGCATAATCTGCCAGCTTCAGAGCGGTCTTGGTCGCACGGATACTGTTACAGCCGTGTGCAATATTGGCGAAAGGTCCGCCGTGTACCAGCGCCGGTGTATGCTCCAGCGTCTGGACCAGGTTCGGACGGATCGCATCCTTTAACAGAGCAGCCATCGCGCCCACTGCGTGGAGCTGTTTTGCGGTAACCGGTTTTCCCTCGTAGGTATAAGCTACGATGATCTTTGAGAGACGCTCTTTAAGATCCTTCATCCCGGTGCACAGGCACAGGATCGCCATGATCTCGGAGGCAACGGTGATGATGAAGTGATCCTCACGGGTAACACCGTCCACCTTACGTCCCTGTCCGACAGTAATATTACGGAGAACACGGTCATTCATATCAACGCAGCGTTTCCATACAATCTGCTTCGGATCGATGCGGAGCTCATTCCCCTGCTGGATATGGTTGTCCAGCATCGCAGCCAGCAGGTTGTTTGCTGACGTGATCGCGTGAAAATCACCTGTAAAATGGAGGTTCAGTTCTTCCATCGGAACTACCTGCGCGTATCCGCCGCCGGCAGCACCTCCCTTCAGACCAAAGCAAGGGCCCAGGGAAGGCTCACGAAGTGCGATGATCGCCTTTTTACCGATCACCTGCATCGCCTCACCGAGTCCGACGGTAACGGTGGTCTTACCCTCACCGGCCGGTGTCGGATTGATCGCTGTCACGAGGATCAGCTTACCATCGGGATTTCCCGACACACGATCCATCAGCTCATCGGTGAGCTTCGCCTTATAACGGCCGTACGGATCGATCTCCTCCGGCTCGATACCGAGCTTCTCAGCGATCTCGTAGATCGGCTGTAATTCAGCCTCCATAGCAATGTCCATATCGGACTTAACCTTTTTCATCTTCATAGTTCTCCGCCCCTTTCCTAAAAAAATGGAGTTACGAGACTATTTTAACATATAATCTCATAAAACTCCATCAAAATTTTGGCAATTTACAAAAATACCCCGAAAGCCTGCTTAACTGCGTCTCCAATGACAAACACGGATGATATGATTGATGATCTCATCGGCCGTGTTGATACCGGTTGCCTGCAAAAGAGACTTAAAATGGGCATTTGAGTTGACCTCACAGACCAGCATACCCTCTTCACCGAATAGCAGATCCACACCCGCGAAGGTCGCTCCCACGGCGTGTGCCGCCTGCTTAGCAAGCCATACCTCATCGTCGTCAGGCTCGTACGGACGCATCTCTCCGCCGATGGTCACATTCGCGCGGAAATCCTTTTCCGA
Organism: Eubacterium sp.; assembly: GCA_036343395.1. Classification (GTDB taxonomy): domain Bacteria; phylum Bacillota; class Clostridia; order Lachnospirales; family Lachnospiraceae; genus Eubacterium_F. The sequence continues at coordinate 7,515 of JAZASH010000069.1, forward strand.
AGACCGGTACATCGCACCGATTACATCCGAACCCACGACCTGGAGTCGGACATCCCGCCCTGAAGAGCACGCGATGTACTCCTGAAAGAGGATCTGATTGCTCCCGAGCTTACTCTCCATCGTCTTCTTACCTTTGGTATTCAGACCGAACAGTTCGAAAAGCTCGGATTTATTCTTGACCAGATGCACCTGCTCACCAAAGGACCCAAAGGCCTCCTTAACAACAAACGGATACCCGAGACGATCGGCGACGCGGTTCAGAAACACATGATCTGTAAAGCCGATATTATCATAGGTCATCGGAGCAAAGATCGTCCGCGGTGTCGGCAGACCGTGCTCCATCAGCGCCATATGCGTTTTTCTCTTGTCGTCACACACCTCGATCGCGTGTGATGAGTTAAACACCGGAATCCCCTGATCTTCAAAAAACTTCGCAAGCAGTACATCCTTATCCCAAAAAATGACAAAGTCCGGTCGCTCCCGGAATCCGGGAAAGATCGTCAAGCCGGTATCGACCAGGCATCCCGTATTCTCCATTTTGGTTAATTCGACACCACGTTCCTTCGCCGATTTCACCAGCATATCAGCCAGCTCGTCGAACTTGGTGCTCCAGAAAAAACCATTGGTGACCAGCACTCCCTGCACGATGCATTGCCTCCTTGTTTACTCTCCTGCTGCTTCTTCTTCCTGTAAAAATGCCTCGAACGCTTCCATCGTCATCAAGATCTCACGCGCCTTGGTGCCCTCCTCCGGGCCGACCACACCGGCATCCGACAGCTGATCCATGATCCTCGCTGCGCGGTTAAAGCCGATACGGAAAGCTCTCTGGAGTGCTCCGATGGAGGCTTTGTTTTTCTCGATAATAAAGCGTCCTGCTTCGACGAAATACTCATCACGGTCGTTGCTGAAGGTCGGCGCCTCAAGTGTACCTGCCTCAGACGAGCTCTCCGCCTGTACCGTTTCGATCGACGCAGTGACTTCCTCATCGTAGGCTGCGCCACCGTGTTCCTTCAAAAATGTCACGACCTTATCGCGATCATCATCCGACACAAACGCGCCCTGTACACGGATCGGTTTCGGCAGCGACTGCGGTGCAAAGAGCATGTCGCCGTTTCCGAGGAGTTTCTCGGCACCGACCGAGTCGATGATCGTACGCGAGTCAACCTGCGAGGATACCGATAGAGCGATACGCGACGGGATATTTGCCTTGATGACACCGGTGATAACGTTGACAGACGGACGCTGCGTAGCCAGCACCAGGTGAATACCGGCCGCTCTGGCCTTCTGCGCCAGACGCATAACCGAGTCCTCGACGTCGTGTGACGCCACCATCATCAGGTCGGCAAACTCGTCGACGATAATGACG
>JAZASH010000070.1:0-8605 GCA_036343395.1 Eubacterium sp.
GTCCAAAAAAGGAAAAGTAACGGCATGCCGAGGCGGAGATGCCAAGGTATTTGTCAACGTAAAATACAAGTATAAAAAGAAAACGACAACAAAGAAACTGACCCTCAAGGTAAAGGTAAACTGCTCATATAAAAATGTCGTAAAAGCGATCAAGCTGAAGCGTAAAACCTATGCGACCTTTGTCGGAAACGGGGAGGGTATCTGCCCGGTGATCACATCGAAAGTTAAGCTTCCGACGTACTTTGATTCGGCTGATGTGTTTACGGTGTCGGTAAAGGATAAAAAGATCGCATCGGTCGGCAGGGGTGGCCTTGTCATCGGGAAAAAGGCAGGTACGACAACGGTTACCGTTAAGACGACGGACGGCTCCAACCTGACACAAAAAGCGACTATTAAAGTGTATAAAACACGCAGTGATATTCCGGCTGCCGATGATCTGACAGATGCCTCGAGAACGGAGTATTTTTCTACCTGGACCGACGAACAGAAGGCGAAGTTCACGGATAAAAAAGGCAATCTGATCTGGGGTAAATCCTCCGAGGCGGATGTGATCTACGAGGAAAATATGGAAGCCCTCAAAAAAGAATTAAAGGACCTTGCTGCAAAGGATACAAAGGAGACAAAGGACGGTACCTCTGAGGATGCGATGGTCGCCCTGTATTCGACAGCGAAGGCCATGCGCGACGGAAGCGGAGATGACGTTTTTATTCAAACGATCAAAAATAAACTGATCGATCCGATCCTGGCAGCTAAAACTAATGCGGAACTGTTAAAGGTAATCGCGAAAAATGAGGGTAATGGTGTTTCGGCTCTGTATGATATCAATGCATATGAAACACAGAAACAGAACTATGAGCTTTCGGAAGCATTGGATAGCGGAAGCCGCGATGTGCCGGAAGGTCAGACCGATATCCAGGATCGTTATCTCCCGATCGTTTCATCGATGATCGAGTACGATGAAGCTTTTAAAGAGCAAAAGAAAAAGGATGAATTAAAGTCGTATATCGAGAGCATCTTTAACCTGGTCGGGATCGAACCGGGCACGATCACGGAGGGCGCTTATCAGATTTTCAGTGACCTGGCATGTACGGAAGAGGAACTGGGGTATAACTGGCAGACGATCGATCAGTTCGATAAAGAACACCCGAATCTGGCTGTAAAAAAATGCTTTGATACAGTAGGGTATGTGGTCAACGGAGAGACCGAACTTAGCGTCATCGGTGCAAATTCATTAAAGAAACTGAACGATTACTTTGGCTCGGAGGACAATCTGGACAGTCTGAAGGGTGCAACCATTTATAATGTATTGGATCTTTTGCTTCAGTATACGGTACAGGGTCAGGAACTCCGTCTCAGCTTTGATGAGCCGGAACTCGCTAAAGATGCTGCCGGACTGAAAGAAAAAGCAAAGGAAGAAGCAGGATATCTCCTTGAAGACGAACGTATCGAGCTTATGGCGAATTATGACCTCGATCACGCTTACTCTAACAAGTATTATTCTCAGGAACTGAAAAAAGAATTTGACTCGATGGTTGAGGAGTATCGGAAGGCCTATCGTGAATCGATCCTGGAGAGAAACTGGTCGGAAAAAACAAAGAATAATATGCTCGCCAAGATCGATGGTATGAAGGCCAATTCACCGGTGCTTTCCGATGAGGAGTATCGCAACCTTTGTATCAGTGACGATCTGGTTACGGCTGCCGAAGGTGGAAACTTCGCGGACAATCTTTTGAAATTATTAAAACTGGAAACCGATCATCTGAAGCTTACGGTCGGAAGACGAGACGCAGAGTTTACATGGTGGAGACCGTATAAGTTCGGACGATTGTCACCGACAACGCCGTGGATGAACAATGCGTCTTATGATGCGAATATCAATCAGATCTATTTCGGTCATGTTGGCATTTGTAATATTTTTGATTTGAATCCGGACAACGATCCTTATATCGATGCGACAAATCTCGGTTATATGTCCCGTACGATCGGACACGAAATGGGGCACGCGTTTGATGATTTGGGAAGCTACTTTAATGCGTCCGGTCTGGTTGAAAAAATGTGGACCGACGAAGAAGAAACCGCCTATATGGAAAAGGTTCATAAGCTCGCGGATTATTACAGCGTTCTGATGGCACATGCCGTAAATAATAAGGCCTGCTATCAAAAAGGAATGTTTGTTGTCAGCGAGGCTATGGCAGATTTGAGTGGTGCGGAGATTTCTTACCGAATCCTGAAAGAAAAGTATGGTAACAGAGATGATTTTGCTCAGATCGAAAAGATATTTTATCGTACAATCGCAATTGAGTGTATGAACACGCTCCAGGATCAGGGCGTGATGCCCAAGGATGGTATCGAAGGATGGGAGAACCGTCTGCTGTACGACGTGCATCCGATCCGTAAGAATCGAATTAACGGTGTAGCATCCATGATGGATGCATTCTATCAGGCGTACGACGTCAAGAAGACGGATGCGATGTATGTGGATCCGGCAGACCGAGTAACACTGTGGGGGTAAAGGAGGTTGTCGTGATGACAGCAAGTGAAATGAAAGATAAGGTAGAGGCATGCGTGAAGGCGATCCGCGGTAAGACGGATTTTGTACCGGACGTGGCGCTGGTACTCGGGAGCGGTCTGGGCGCGATCGCCGATGAGATCGAGGCGGAAGCGGTCGTGGAGTATCAGGACATCCCCGGCTTTCCGGTATCGACGGTTTCCGGACACGAGGGACGATTCGTGTTCGGAAAGATCGGTGAAACCAAGGTCGTGATCATGCAGGGACGAGTGCATTATTATGAGGGCTACTCAATGCAGGACGTGGTACTCCCGACGCGCGTAATGGCGTTGTTGGGAGCGAAGATCCTGTTTCTGACGAATGCCTCCGGCGGGATCAATCCCGAGTTTGATCCGGGTGATCTTATGTTGATCCGGGATCAGATCACCATGTTTGTGCCGTCGCCTTTGATCGGTGAAAATGTCGATGAGTGGGGTCCGCGATTCCCGTCGATGAATGAGGCATACAATGTCGCTCTCAGCGATACGATCGCAGCGACGGCCAAAGAGTTGGGGATTCCGTTGAGAGAGGGGGTCTATATTCAGACAACCGGACCGCAGTATGAGACCCCGACGGAGATAACCATGTTCCGTGGTTTGGGAGCTGATGCGGTCGGCATGAGTACGACGGTCGAGACGATCGCGGCTAATCATATGGGTATGCGCGTGTGTGGCATCTCGTGTATCACTAACGTCGCCGGCGGCTCTGCCGGTAAGCCGGTCACGCACGAGGAAGTAAAAGAAACCGCGGATCGCTCCGCGGCTAACTTTAAAACACTCGTAAAAGAGACGATAAAGAAATTAAAATAAAAGAAGGGGCGGAAGATAGCCGCCCCGTATTTCTTATGGATTAATTATTTCTGCCAGTTGCTCCCATTTGTTCATAGACTCTTCGAGTTCTGTCTCGAGGGAGTTGCGTTTGTTTGTGAGTTCTGTGAGACGCGGGAGATCGGTGCCGACAGCGGGATCGGAGAGCTGCTCATCGATCTCAGCGATGGCGCCCTCGAGCTCCTCGATGCGTGCCTCTACCTCGTTATAGGCGCGCTCGAGCTTACGCTGCTCAGCCTGGCGCTCCTTTTCGGCCAGCCAGTTCTCTTTGGACGAGGATACGTTGGCGGATGTGCCGTCCGCGTTATTTGTCTTTTCGGCAGATGAAGTTGCCTTTGATTTATCGGTGGTGGCAGGAGTTGCTCCGGCCATCACCGTTTCTTTTTTTTCAAGATAGTATGAGTAGTTCCCCTTGTAGTCATAAAAATGCCCGCCGGTGAGATCGAGAATCCGCGTCGCCGTGCGATCGATGAAGTAGCGATCGTGTGAGACGCAGATCACTGTACCCTCGTAGGCATTCAGCGCAGACTCGAGCAACTCACGGCTGATCATATCCAGATGGTTGGTCGGCTCGTCGAGGAGAAGGAGATTTGCCTCGGAGAGCATCAGTTTAGCGAGTGATACACGTCCCTTTTCGCCACCGCTCAGAGCGGCTATTTTTTTAAACACATCATCTCCCGTGAATAAAAATGCTGCTAACGTATTTCGGATCTGTGTGTTGTTCAGGTTCGGATAATCGTCCTGGATTTCTTCAAAAATCGTCTTTTCATCGTGCAGGATGCCGTGCTCCTGATCGTAGTAGCCGGCCTCGACACCGGTGCCGAGTGTGATCTGACCGGACGTGATGGATTCCCTGCCGTCGATCATGCGCAGAAGAGTCGTCTTGCCGGTGCCGTTATCACCGATGATCGCGACCTTTTCGCCGCGCTTGATCTCAAACGAAGTATCGGTAAACAAAAGGTGATCGTCAAAGCGTTTTTCAAGCCCCTCGATAGAGAGGACATCGTTGCCGCTGATCACAGCCGGTGTAAGCGTCAGCTTCATGGACGGATCGGTGTCCGTCGGCTTTTCGATCCGTTCGATCTTGTCGAGCATTTTTTCACGCGACTCGGCACGACGGATCGACTTTTCACGGTTAAAGGACTTCAGTTTATCGATCACCGCCTCCTGATGACGGATTTCCTGCTGTTGCTTTTCATACTGATGGAGCAGCGTCGTACGGAGCAGCTCCTTTTGTGACATATAGGCGGTATAGTTGCCGTTAAAGCAGCGCAATGTCGCCTGGTCGAGCTCCCAAACATGCTCCACAAAGCGATCCAGAAAATAGCGGTCATGAGAAACGATCAGGACCGCTCCCGGATAAGAGGAGAGATACCCCTCCAGCCACTCCACGGACGTGATGTCCAGGTGGTTGGTCGGCTCGTCGAGGACCAGCAGATCCGGCTTGGTGAGCAGGAGACGACCGAGAGCAACCCGGGTCTTTTGCCCGCCGGAGAGCGTGTTGATCACCTGATGCATCGCGTCACCACCGAAGCCAAGACCGTTAATGACACCGAGTACCTGGCTCTGATAGGCATAGCCGTCCTTTAACTCGAAGTCTGTCTGCAGACGATGATACTCCTCCAGCAGTCGAGCTGTCTCATCTGAGCCATCAGTCGAAGCATCACCGGAACCGGCACCATCCGCATCATCAGTCGAAGCACTATCGGCACCGGCACCATCCGCACCGTCGGTCGAAGCACTACCGGCGCCAGCACCGCCCGCGGCAGCGATCTTATCCTCGAGCACATGCAACCGCGCCTCCTGATCGATGATATCCTGACGCACGGCATAGAGTTCATCATAGATTGTCTTGTCGGAGTGATAGCCCATCTGCTGAGGCAGATAACCGATCGTCGCCTCGCGGCTTTTGGTGATCGTGCCGCCGTCCGAGCGCTCCTCATCCATCAGGATCCGGAGCAAGGTAGTCTTACCGACACCGTTCACGCCGACGAGAGCATATTTTTCTTTTTCCTGTATATGAAAAGAAGCGTCGCGCAGGATATCGCGATCGCCGAAGCTTTTATTCAGATGGTCACAAGCCAGAATCATGTTGGGTTCTCCTCAAATTACATAGTGGTTATACTTTACAATATTATAAAATAAAATGCAACAAGTTCTTGCGACATGGGGTGATTTTTGATATACTGAAGAAGTGTTTAATCCATCGGTAAAAAACGGGAGGAAACTTACGTGTCAGATAAAAAGATTTCGCCGGCCGTGATCCATCGGCTTCCCAGGTATTATCGCTATTTGAGTGAGCTGTCGGACGAAGGCGTGGAGAGGATTTCCTCCGGCGAACTGAGTGAGCGGATGCATGTGACCGCATCGCAGATCCGACAGGATCTCAACAATTTCGGAGGCTTCGGTCAGCAGGGATATGGGTATCAGGTCGCATCGCTCAAGGATGAAATCGGTCGGATCCTCGGGATCGATCGCGGACATCGCGTCATCATCGTCGGAGCCGGCAATCTCGGGCGTGCGTTAGCGAATTACCCCGGCTTTGAAAAACGGGGCTATGTGATCACAGGGATCTTTGATTCGGATAAGGAAAAATGCGGGACATCCGCCGGGACGCTTACCATCCGGCACACCGACGAGCTCGCGTCCTTTTTGAAAAATACCCCCGCGGATATCGCGGCTTTGACCTTGCCGAAGGTGGCAGCACCGGAGGTGGCGGAAAGCCTGAGCCGACTCGGTGTAAAGGGCTTTTGGAACTTTACTTCAGCGGAGCTGATGCGCTCCGAGCAGCTGCAGGAGGCCGGAGCGGTGATCGAGAATGTCCATCTGGCAGAGAGTCTGATGCGACTTTCCTATGCACTGAATAGTTGACGGAGGATACGATGAGATATCTTTACACGGGACAAGATGCGAAAAAGGTTGACGAGCACTCGATCGAGGTGGTCGGGATGCCTTCGCTTGTGCTGATGGAGAGAGCGGCGATGACCGTCGCGAAGGTCCTGATGGAACGTGAGAGTAAGGACAGTCGGTTTCTGGCTGTCTGCGGTACCGGGAACAACGGCGGTGACGGCGTAGCGACAGCGAGGATTTTGCACGAGATGGGCTACAAAGCCGCGATTGCGATCGTCGGTTATCCGGATTCGATGAGCGACGAGACAAAAAAACAAACGGAGATCGCCGTTGGCTGTCATGTACCGGTGATTCCGATGAGCGCGATCAGCGATCACGAATTTGACGTGATCCTGGACGGTCTGTTTGGGATCGGTCTGAGCCGCGACATCACGGATGTCTACGAGCAGATTATTCACGATATCAATGATAGTGGTGCTACCGTCTATGCGCTGGACATCCCGTCCGGTGTGCATGCCGGTACCGGAAAGGTGCTGGGGACGGCGGTTCGGGCAGATACGACGATCACCTTCGGGGTGAACAAACTCGGCCTGATCCTGCATCCGGGGTGCGAGTACGCCGGTGAGGTGATCGTGGCGGATATCGGATTTCCGGGTGAGAGCATGCGTGCGATCTGTCCTCCGTATTATTATTACGAGCCGGATGACATCATTTCTCTGTTACCGGAGCGGCGACCGCGCACCCATAAGGGGAGCTACGGTCACGTGCTGGTCGTGGCCGGATCTGCGGAGATGAGCGGCGCGGCGTATCTGTGTGCGAGCGCGGCCTATCGGATGGGAGCCGGGTTGGTAAAGGTAGTTTCGGTGCCGGAGAACCGCGACGTGCTGCTTTCCGGGGTGCCGGAGATCCTGTTTTGCGAGCGGGACGAGCTGGCGGAGGCGATGGACTGGGCCGATGCGATCGTGATCGGACCGGGGATCGGACTGGATGCGGAGGCGCAGGAGATGATCGATACGATCCTGGCAAACTCCCCCGTGCCTACCGTGATCGACGGTGATGGGATCCGACTTTGTCGCAACAGCACGACAAAGCTGTCTGAGAACTTTATCCTGACGCCGCATATCAAAGAAATGAGTTATCTGACCGGACGAAGTGTCGAGGATATCAAGGAGAATATCGTCAGTGCGACTTACGACGCGGCGATGGATCTCGACGGGATCGTGGTCTGCAAGGATTCACGATCGATCGTTTCGGATGGGAATACCTGCTATATCAATGTTTCCGGGAATAACGGTATGGCGACCGGCGGGAGCGGGGATGTGCTGGCAGGAATGATCGGCAGCCTGCTCGGCCAGGGGATGGAGCCCTTTGAGGCGGCGAAGCTGGCAGTCTATATCCACGGACTGGCCGGTGATGTGATGGCAGAAAAAATTAGTAAATACGCGTTGATGGCCTCGGACCTTCTCGAGGGCATCGGCGACGTGATCAGGGAGGCGTATCATCATGCAGTATGACGATAAACGATTTGACCGATGCTATGCGCGCATCGATCTGAATGCGATCCGCAACAACATCTTGGAAGAGAAAAAAAAGTTGAAAAACGATACCCGCCTGATGGCCGTGATCAAGGCAGATGCTTACGGACACGGTGCGATCCAGGTAGCCCGTACGCTTTCCGACTTTGTATGCGGTTTCGGCGTGGCCGTGATCGAGGAGGCTTTGATTCTGCGTGCCGCGCGTGTGGATAAGATGATTCTGGTTTTGGGATTTACGGGGACGCAGTGGTTTGAGGATGTGGTCCGTCATGAGATATCTCAGACGGTATATGAGCTCGATATGGCGAGACAGCTCGACTCCATCGCATCAATGCTGGGGATGAAGGCAAAGATCCACATCAAGGTTGATACCGGTATGGGACGGCTCGGGTTCCCGCCGACGAAGGAGAGTGTAGAGCAGATTAAGAGCATAGCGGCTCTTCCAAATATTGAAATGGAGGGCATTTTTACGCATTTTGCCCGTGCAGATGAGGAGACGACAGAGGCGATCGATGAGCCGATGAAGACGTTTCTGGATTTCGTAAAGGCTTGCGAGGACGAGGGGGTAAACTTCCGTTATCGTCATGCTGCCAACAGTGCCTGCATCCTGCAGTACCCGGATGCACATCTGGACTTCGTCCGCTCCGGGATTTCGACCTACGGTCTGTATCCGTCGGAGGAGATGACGCATGAGACGGTCAATTTGAAGCCGGCGATGGAGTGGATCTCGCGGGTTTCATTTCTGAAAACCGTCCCCGCAGGGACACCGATCAGCTACGGGGGCACGTTTGTGACAGAGCGGGAATCCGTGATCGCGACAGTGCCGGTCGGATATGCGGACGGGA
>JAZASH010000071.1:0-8492 GCA_036343395.1 Eubacterium sp.
AACGGTGTTGTGCATGCTTTGAAAAAAGGCAAAAGTGTCGTTGTGGCGTCGTTTGACGGACAGATGTTATTCTGTAATATTACGGTTAAAAACAAGAAAAAATCAAAGAAAAAATAGAGAAACCGAAAGGAAGTTTTGGATGGATAAGCAGAAGATCGAGGAAGGGGTAAGACTGCTTCTCGAGGGGATCGGTGAGGACCCGGAACGTGAGGGGTTAAAGGATACGCCGCGTCGTGTTTCCAATATGTGTGAGCAGATCTACGGCGGGTATACACAGGATCCGGCAGAGCCACTGTCACGCACCTTTACCGCGGAAACCGGGGATATTGTTATCGAAAAAAATATCCGTTTTTATTCGATGTGTGAGCATCACATTTTACCGTTTTTCGGGACGGTTACGATTGGCTATGTACCGGACGGAAAGGTCGTCGGTCTGAGTAAGCTGGCGCGGACCGTGGAGATTTTTGCCAGACGGGCGCAGATCCAGGAAAAGATGACGACGCAGATCGCCGAGGCAATCCAGGAGAATCTCCGGCCCAAGGGGGTGATCGTCCTGGCAAAGGCAGAGCATTTGTGCATGTCGATGCGCGGTGTGGAGAAGCCGGGGACCGAGACGATGACGTATAAAACGACCGGTTGTTTTACGGAGGATGAGGAACTGAGAAAGCTGTTTTTCTCAATGATCCGTTAGTAAATAATACCGATTACGCATAGCGGAGCAGGAAAGAATATGGATCAGATTATTATCAAGGATTTGGAAATATATGGTCATCATGGCGTGTTAAAGGAGGAGAATGTCCTCGGACAAAAATTCCTCGTGTCGATGGCACTCGGGCTGTCCCTGCACAGTGCCGGTCTCAGCGATGACATCCATGATTCCATCGATTATGCGCAGGTGTCACACCTGGTCAAAGAGGAGATGGAGAAAACGACCTACCAGCTGATCGAGGCTTTGGCGGAGCATCTGTGCGAGGCGATCCTGATGACGTTCCCTGAGGTGGAGACGATCACGATGGAGCTGAAAAAGCCATGGGCGCCGATCCTGTTGCCACTGGATACGGTCAGTGTGAGGATGGAGCGCAGCTGGCATACGGTGTATCTGTCGGTGGGAGCGAACCTGGGAGATAAGCAGGCACAGATCGAGGCTGCGATCGAGGCGCTGCGACAGGATGAAAAGATCCGTCAGGTGCAGGTGTCGGAGCTGATCGAGACCAAGCCCTACGGGGTGGAGGATCAGCCGGATTTCCTGAATGGGTGCATTTTTATCAAAACGATGTACAGTCCGCAGGAGCTGTTGATGCGGCTGCATGAGATCGAGGCGGCCGGCGGCCGGGAGCGAAAGGAGCACTGGGGACCGCGAACGATCGATCTGGATATCCTGTATTACGATGAGTTGGTGTATGAGAGTGAGAATCTGGTGATCCCGCATGTGGAGATCGAGAAGCGTGAGTTTGTCTTGAAACCGCTATCGCAGATCGCTCCATGGAAAAAACATCCGGTGACGGGACGGACATCCCTCGAGATGCTGGAGAGCTTGGAAAGGAAGACTTCATGATTACAAATGCGACAATATCAGTCATAGGTGTGCTCATCCTTTTGGTGACGGCGTGGGGATACTTTGCAGTCCCGGCGAGAAAGGTAAAGGGGCGTGGCTTGTATATGCTGCTGCTGGCCTTTGCCGTGATGCATCTGGTCGGAGACGGTGTGCTGCGTGCCGAGATCGGAGAGCCGATGAACATCGCGCTCAGCTCGCTGAACGGGATCGGGATGCTGTATTTCTTTATCTATCTGACCGGCCTGGTTTGTGTGCTGCAGGTGGGCTTCGATATTCTCTGGGTCCGCGCGCGGGCAGAGATCAAGGTGGGACCGATGGTCGTGCTGCAGCTCCCGTCGATCGCACTGATCATCGCGACGATCGTGATGCGTGGCAGCTTCGCCTCGATGGTGCTGAAGTATATGCCGCTTTTGTACGCGCTGATCCTTTTCTTTACGACGATCCTGTTTTATGAGAGACTGGATCGGGGACTGCGGATCGGGACGTTGGCGGCGATGGTCGGCTGTGTGTTGATTTTTGTAGGAAATTCGGTTTTGCATATCACCGCGGTGCCGCTCCTGGCATCGGTGGTTCTGCTCGCGATCGCGCTGTCCTGGGACGGACGCGGCGAGATCGTGCTGAGTGATATTTCGGATGAGGAGTTCGAGCGTCTGCAGGAGAAGGGCTATGTCGGCATCGAGTCGGAGGAGCCTGTGGATGAGACTGCGGATGAGGAGACGGCCGAGCCGACGCATACCGTCATCGTGACGGATCGTGTGCAGCAGGATACGGCAGCGCTTCCGGAGCTCGAGCGTATGATGCGTGCCAACGAAAAAGCGGGACGCGAGAAGCTGTCTCTGGATACGGAGTTGACCGGACAGACCGGAGAGGGTGCAGCAGAGGCTGCGGAGCCGGCAGTGGATACGGAGAGCGTAGCACCGGGTGTAGATGCTGCGACCGTAGCAACTGCGTCGGAGCCGGCGGGCACGGTACCGGTACAGGAGACCGCCTCCGGTATGAGAGCGGTGGCACCGGCGGTACCGATGGAGGAGCCGGTTTCGATCCGCGAGGAGGATTTCGTAGCGGCCGGTATGCGTGCCGTCGAGCCGACACCGATGGAGCAGCTGACAGCGGCAGCCGCCCTGACCGCGGAGTCCGACAGCGAGTCCGAGGATGCTATGGAGTATCTTTCTCAGGTGGATGAGACGGTATCGGATGTGCTTCATAACCGTCCGCTGATCATGGAAAAAGAGTTAAATGAATACTACCACCGCATGAAGACGGCGATCGAGGCCAAGGAGTATGATGCTTGTCTGGAGATTATGTCTGAGATGAGTGAATACCGTATCTCCGGTATCCACGTGACCAGATACGAGCGTATCCGTCACGCGGTCGTAGATGAAGAATGGAAGCTCGTGGAGAAGGAGTTAAAGGACTTCTGATCACTCGTCTTCCTCGTTGGAATTTAAGATAAAATCTTCGAAACTGTCTTCGTTCATGGGTCTGGCGAAGAAAAAGCCCTGGATGATGTCGCAGCCGGCATCCTTCAGGAAGTCGACCTGCTCGCGGGTCTCGACACCCTCGCACAGAACCACCATATTCAGTTCCTTACCAAGCCGAATGACATTGTTCAGTACGATCTTGTCATTGGGCTTGAGTTCTTTTCCGCGGTGTAAAAATACTCCGTCGATCTTCAGGACATCGATCGGTATCTCGCTGATGAGATTCAGCGAGGAGTAGCCCGAGCCGAAATCGTCCATAGACACCTTGATTCCCATCTGGTTACAACGCGTCATGAAGTGGAGTGCCGGCTCGATGTTGTCGATGTAAATACTCTCGGTCAACTCAAACTCGATATACTGTGTCGGCATATCGTATTTGGTGATCAGGTGTTGGATGTAGAAGAGGATATCCTCGTTCTCCAGGTGCCGTCTCGATACGTTCATCGATACAGGGACGATCGGGAGATGAGAGTCCAGACGGGAGCGCACGAACTTAAACACCTCATCATAGACAAAGTAGTCCAACTGGATGATGTTTCCGTTGCTCTCAAACTCCGGGATAAACTGATCCGGTGTGATATAGGTGCCGTCGTCTCTGCGCCAGCGGATCAGCGCCTCGGCGCCGATGATGGTCTCGTTGTCGCAGGAGATCTTGGGCTGATAATATACGCTTAAGTTATGGTTTTTGATCGCGCGCGGGAGCTCGTCGTTCAGCTCCTCACTGCGACGCATCTCGGCGATCATTTCTTCTGTAAAAATCACACAGTGAACGCCCTTAAAAACCTTGGCCTGTTTGCGTGCCGTGTTGGCGTAGCTGATGGCCGAGGCGGCGTCTTGTTTGGGGTCACGGATGATGTAGACACCGGAGTTGACACGGATCTGTGTGTCACTGACGATCTTCTGCAGTTCCAGGGAGTTCTCGTGATTTTTACCCTCGAGTTTGGAACGGATCTGCTCGGTGTCAGGGTTGGTGACACGTGTCGCAAAGATAAAGTTGTCTGAGTAAAAGCGACAGGCATCGATCAGGTTATCCGTCCTCGCAATGATCTGGCCGGCGACGCGCAGCAACTCATCGCCCTTGCGATAGCCCTGGTTTTCATTTATGACTTTGAAATGTGTGATATCGGAACAGATTACGACGATGCTGTGCGTGTCATCGACGTATTCATCGATGGCATCGTCCAGATGATATAAAAAGGTCTCATATCGATGCAGACCGGATATGTAATCCAGTACCTCGCTTTCGTCCGTATCTGAGCCGGCACGGCGTTTGGATTCAAAAAGATCGATCTGCTCAAAGATAATGTCCTTTAACCCGGTCAGGACATCAATGTCTTTTTCACTGGGGTATTTGGTATCGTCCTTGAAGACGATTTCTATCAGGCCTTTGAAGGTTCCCTGCTGGCAGTGCTTGATAAACAGGGCCACACGATCGGAGGTTACTTCTCCGGTGACGGGATTCACGCCGCTCTCGCGGTCAAAGATGGTATAGCGTTCATCGGACTCCGGATCGATGAGATTGTTATTCTCCTGGGGAAAAGAGATGACCTGGTTTAAGCGACGTGTCACCCCGGTATGTAAAAACTCGTAGGTAATCTGTGTCGCATTTTTGCGGCTGGCCGGCTGATGGACACGCAGCGCAAAGAGATTGAGCGTGTTCATCAGGTATTTCATGATGCGGTTGATCGACTCAGACGGCAGCGCGTCATCGATGATCAGAGACTTCGCCTCGTCCACCATGATCCATGTGCAAGATAGTGATTTGGTCGTTTCCATAACATCCCCTCCAGTGTTCCTTCCGTACTTATCTATTATAGCATAAAGTGGAGCAAAACACAAGTTTAGTTATAAAAATAACACACTTGTCAATCCGTATGAAGTATGTTAAACTGATGTGGTGAAAAATGCTCTTTTTATTATTTATTAGGAGATTAATATGTGGAACAAGACACTTTTTGAATCGATTGATATTACGGGGCCGGCACCGGAATCGGAGCCGGCCAGACAGTATTATTATATGAAGAAATGTAGGGAGTGGGCAGACGCCGAGAAGGAGACACTCGGGCGGCCGCTCACCTACTTTGCCGAGACGCTCGGTTGCCAGATGAACGCCAAAGACTCCGAGAAGATGACGGCGATCCTCGAGTACATCGGCTACGTGCCGGGTGGCGTGCTGGAGAAAAAGGACGGCAAGGGGATCGATGCGGACTTTGTTCTATATAATACATGTACCGTCCGCGAGAATGCCAACCAGAAGATCTACGGCCATCTCGGTTTTTTGAAAAATCAAAAGGAGCAGCATCCGACGATGAAGATCGCTCTCTGCGGCTGCATGATGCAGGAGGAGGACGAGATCGAGAAGGTCCGGAAGAGCTATCCCTTTGTGGATCTCGTGTTCGGGACCTTTAATATCTATAAGTTGGCCGAGTTGCTCTACGAGCAGATCACGACACAGAAGCGCGTGATGGACGTGTGGAATGAGCCGCGCGAGATCGTGGAGGATCTGCCGGGGAAGCGTAAGTATGACTTTAAGACCGGTGTGAATATCATGTACGGGTGTAACAACTTTTGCTCGTACTGCATCGTGCCGTATGTAAGAGGGCGCGAGAGGAGCCGCCACCCGGAGGAGATCCTCGAGGAGATCCGCGGCCTGGTGGCAGAAGGCGTGACCGAGGTGATGCTCCTCGGCCAGAACGTCAACTCCTATGGGAAGACCTACGTGGATGCCGGTGCACAGCCTGGCATGCAGGGGGCAGCAGGAGAGGACGCACAGCCGGCAGCCGGAGCGCAGGCAGCTGTGATCCGTGCGGTGGATGCACAGGATATGACCACCTTTGCTCAGCTGCTGCGGCAGGTGAATGAGATCGAGGGGCTGCGGCGCATCCGCTTTATGACCTCGCATCCAAAGGACCTGTCCGATGAACTGATCGAGGCGATGGCGACCTGTGATAAGGTATGCGATCACCTGCATCTTCCGCTTCAGTCGGGGAGTAGCCGGATACTAAGAAAAATGAATCGCAGCTATGATAAAGAGTTGTATCTTTCGTTGGTCGACCGTATCCGGACACGTATGCCGGAGATCGCTCTGACGACCGATATCATCGTCGGTTTCCCGGGCGAGACGGAAGAGGACTTCCTCGATACGCTCGACGTCGTCGATCGCGTCGGCTACGACAGTGCCTACACCTTTATCTACTCCAAGCGCACAGGCACCCCGGCAGCTCGTATGCCCGAGGAGGTCCCGGCCGACGTCATCAAGGATCGCTTTGACCGTCTGCTCGACCTGGTTCACCGCAAATCCGAGGCACTCTTCGCCGCCCGCCTGGGCCGCACCTACGAGGCCCTCGTCGAGGAAGTCAACGACCACGATCCCTCGATGGTATCAGCGCGTCTCTCCAACAACGCCCTCGTTCACCTTGTTGCTCCTGCAACCTATGTCGGCCATTATGTAAACGTACGTCTGGTGGAAAACAAGGGTTTCTATTATATAGGTGAGACAGCAAACTAGAGAATATGGTAATCAATTGTGTGAGGGGTCTGTCGCAAACGTCGGTGCTTAGGTGCCGTATTCTGGCACCAAGCACCGTTACGTTTGGGAATGGCGCAAGCGTAACCCCGAACACAATTATTAGCCATATTCTCTTTTTCTATCCCAAGAAATAGTAGAAATCCCCACAAAATACTTGACAAATTGATGTTTTTCTGATAAATATATAATATATCTAGTAGATAAATGACAAAAATCGCAATCATCTTGTGTTACCACTCATCAACACTTGTGTCGATTTTTGAAATCCGAGAGGAAAAAGGAGAACGAATATGAAGTGTCCGGTATGTGGAGCCTTAGATACAAAGGTCATTGATTCTCGTCCGGCGGATGACAACAGCTCGATCCGCAGACGTAGAGAGTGCCTCGCCTGTGGCAAACGCTTCACCACGTATGAGAAGCTCGAGGCGATGCCGCTTCTTATCATCAAGAAGAACGAGGAGAGAGAGCCTTACGATCGCACCAAGGTTGAGAAGGGTGTCTTTCGTTCGTGTATCAAGCGCCCGATCTCGGTTGATCAGATCAACTCTCTGGTTGACTCCGTCGAGAGCACGATCTTTAATCTCGGCAAAAAGGAAGTACCGAGTTCTACCATCGGTGAGATCCTGATGGATAAGCTGCAGGAGCTGGATCCGGTCGCTTATGTCCGTTTCGCTTCCGTATATCGCGAGTTCAAGGATGTCAACACCTTTATGGATGAGATCAAGAAAATCCTTGACAAGCAGAAGCTCAGTGCGATATGATGTAAAAGCAACAAAGACCCTCCGGAAGGAGGGCAAATATGTATACATACGTTCATGCGGCAGAGGTCCTCGGATTCTCGGCGCGGGTGGTCCGCATCGAGGTGGATGTCCGGGACGGCTTGCCGGTCTTTGACATGGTCGGGTTTCTGGCTTCGGCAGTGAAGGAAGCCAGAGAGCGCGTCCGTATCGCTGTGGGTAATCTCGGGTATCAGTTCCCGGCCAAGCGAATCACAATCAATTTTTCACCAGCCAATCTCAAAAAAGAAGGAAACAGCTTCGATCTGCCGATCGCGGTCTCTCTTTTAGTGGCCTTCGGACAACTCCCGGAGGATGCCGGCGAGGATACGCTTTTCATCGGCGAACTCGGCCTCGACGGAATGGTGCATCCGGTCAACGGTGTCCTGGCGATGATCCTGAAAGGAAGAGAAGAGGGCTTCCGCCGTTTTGTCGTCCCCGAGCCAAACGTCTATGAGGCGAGTGTGCTCGGCGATGTCACGGTCATCGGCGTCAAAACCCTCGAGGATGCCGTGCAATATCTGAAGGGAGAAAAAGACATCCCCGCCATCCACGAATCCTTCGAAAGTCTACAAAAACGTCTCAAGGTCAAAGAGGATTTCTCGGACATCATCGGTCAGGCGGAGGGAAAGTATGCTGCCGAGATCGCCGTATCCGGTCGACACAATCTCCTCATGGTCGGCCCACCGGGGAGCGGTAAAACGATGCTGGCCAAGCGTATCCCGACCATCATGCCGACTCTCACGATGGAGGAATGTCTGGAGATCACGCGGATCTACAGTATCTGCGGCCTGCTTTCCAAGGAAAGGCCGATCATCACGGAGCGCCCCTTTCGCGCACCGCATCACACCTGTACCCAGACAGCGCTGACCGGCGGTGGAAGGAGACCGACACCGGGAGAGATCACACTCGCGGCAAAGGGACTCCTGTTTTTGGATGAGCTCCCGGAGTATGCCAAGTCAACGATCGAGGTCCTGCGCCAGCCGATGGAGGAGGGCTATGTCACGATTTCCCGCGTGAGCGGGACGGAGGATTATCCCTGTGACTGTATTTTTATGGCGGCGATGAACCCGTGCCGGTGTGGATTTTTCCCTGACCGGAACAGATGCCGCTGCACGGAGGGGGAGATCCATCGGTATCTCGACAAAGTC
>JAZASH010000072.1:0-8153 GCA_036343395.1 Eubacterium sp.
CTGTCCGTGCTGCCGATGATCATCCTGTTCATCATCATGCAGGACAAGCTGGTCAAGGGTATGATGGCAGGTGCCGTGAAAGGCTAATCTAAGTGAATGATGGGGGAACGTGCTTGAACAGCCGGTTTCTTCCCCAGTCCGGGGCTTCCGACGTTATCCGAACGCGGGAGCCCCATTTTTACGGAGGATCGGCTTCGGAGGATCGGCTTTGAGATTTTCCTTGCGAAAAATTCCTGCTTGGCTTATAATGGGATAGGATGTTGTTAATCTTGTACGAGAGGAGTGAATGCTATGATGTTTTGTAGAAAATGCGGAGCGCAGATTCCTGATGATGCCGAGTTTTGCGTATCGTGCGGTACACAGGTGACACCGGTAGCACAGCAGACGGAGGCGCAGGCAGATCCGTTCGGCCAGCAGGGACAGCCGCAGCAGCCATACGGACAGCAGACACAGCCACAGGAGCCATACGGACAGCAGACACAGCAGTCGTACGGGCAGCCGGCACAGACGCAGCAGTCATACGGCCAGCAGGATCCGTATGGACAGCAGCCACAGCAGCCATATGGGCAGCCGCCGCAGGAGCCGGAAACGAAGTCCAAGAAGCCACTGGTCATCGGCATTGTATGTGGCGTGCTTGTCATCGGTATTGTCGTTCTGGTGCTTTTCCTGACCGGTGTGTTCGGCGGAAAGGGCAAGGATAAGTCCGCACAGGATACGAAGCCGAAGCAGACCGAGAAGGCGAAGGACGATTCGAAGAAAAAGGACAAGAAAAAAGAGCAGGAGAAGGTAGATCCGAACGAGTACGATATGGAAGAAGGGGATTACGAGCAGACCACCAATGATGATCTGCAGAAGACGATCGCCAAGACATGGATCGGTGAGTATTCCAATGATTCCGGTGAGACGACGTTCTCGATCTACGGTGCCGAGGCTGACGGCTTCTATTATTCCGTCAACGGCTCCGATGATAATAGTTTTGCAGAGATGGAGGCCGGAACGAGCACGGCGTACTGCGCAGAGGAGAGCCGCTACTTCGAGAAGACCGATGAAGGCTTCAACCTGTTCTCGCGGCAGGACGGCGAGGATGTCTATGTCGACAGCTTCCATCGGATATCCTAGAAAAATGTCGATTTTTCTGTAAAAAAGCCTTGACAGTACCATCGGAGTATGGTATGACCCGAGTTTGCCACTTGAAGATGATCCTCAGAACGACCAATGCGATAAAACAGATCGTCAGATGAGCGTCGATGTGATCTTTGGTGCGGACATAGAGAGGGCGTATTTCCGGGAAAGGATTCGATGGCGATAGGGATGCCGGAATTGTCCATAAAAAGCCCCATCTGGACAATCGGCTGTTTACGGTTTTCCTTGCTGACACCCATTTTTCGGATTCCTTTTTCGATGATGTTGCCTTCTTCATCGACGATATCATCATCGGGATCCTCGGTTTCATAGTAGAAGTTTGTCACATCATAAAAAATGATATCGGATTTCCGGTTCATTTTTTTCTGGAGGTTTGTGTTGATGCGCTTGAAAATACGTTCTCTGTTTTCAGCAATGAAATCAAGCGTGTCATAGACATTATCCGGGTTGAAATCCTTGAGTATGGGAGAATAATAGTCGTCATTTTGTCTGACGGTAGCGCACTTGGATGCAGGATTTAATATCCGACCGAAGATTAGTAACTTGGCAAAACCGTAGACATCGTACTCAATTTTTAACTAACACTTGTATTATGCCACTCAAAGTGGTATAGTATTCTTCGGGTAAGGGTGTTCTTCTGTCAACCGGCAGGAGATAGATTTCTGCCATTGTTATCGCAGCTTGTGTAAAGGAGAGTGCTGAGTATGGAATCGAATGCTTTGGTTTATACTACAGACAACTGTGTTGGATGCAACAGATGTATAAGCGTGTGTAGTGCCATGGGGGCCTGCGTCGCGACAGATCCGGATGAAAGTGGAAAAACGCGGATCGAGGTAGATGGGACCAGGTGTGTCGGATGCGGAGCGTGCTTCGACGCGTGTGAACATGATGCCAGAGCCTATCGTGATGATACGGAGCGTTTTTTTGAGGATCTCAGGAAGGGCGAGAAGATATCGATACTGATCGCGCCCGCATTTTTAGCAGACTATCCCAATGAATACGGAAGAGTTCTGGGAGGATTGAAAAAGCTCGGAGTCAACCGCATGATCAGTGTTTCGTTTGGTGCGGATATCACGACTTGGGCATATATCAAATATATTCAGCAGAATCATTTTCTCGGCGGTATCTCGCAGCCATGTCCGGCGGTTGTCGGTTATATCGAGCGTTATATCCCGGAACTGTTGCCGAAGCTTTTTCCGGTGCAATCGCCGATGATGTGTGCGGCAATCTATGCGAGAAAAGAGATGGGAGTTACCGATAAGCTTGCTTTTATCAGCCCGTGTATTGCAAAAAAGATGGAGATTGACGATCCGAATAACCGTGGGATCGTAAGTTATAATGTTACATTTAATCACCTTATGAAGTACGTTCGTGAACATAAGGTATCGGGTACGCCGGTTACAGATGAGATCGAGTACGGGCTGGGTTCCATATATCCGATGCCGGGTGGTCTGAAGGAAAACGTCTTCTGGTTGCTTGGTAATGATGTTTTCATCCGTCAGATGGAGGGTGAAAAGCGGATGTATCACTACCTTGAGCGAAACAAGAGTCGGATCAAGGGAGGATCGACGCCGTACTTGTTTATCGACGCGCTGAACTGTGAGAACGGATGTATTGCGGGTACCGGAACGGATCCGGATGTGACCGATAGCGATGATCCGTACTATCATATACTGAAGATCCAGAGTGATTCCAAGAACTATGAAAGCAAGAGCGCGTGGTCGAGAAAACTCACACCGAAGAAGAGACTTGAGGCACTGAATAAACAGTTCGCGAATCTGAATCTGAACGATTATCTGAGGAAATACACCGATCGCCACAGGGAATGTGAGAGTAAAGTGCCGACGGAAAGGGAACTTAACGAAGTGTTTACTCGCATGAATAAAAATGATCGCGAATCCAGAAGGGTCAACTGTTCCTGCTGTGGTTATGAGAGCTGCGAGCTGATGGCGACGGCGATCTTTAACGGGTATAATCATGAGTTCAACTGCGTTCACTATCTGAAGGATATCGTGGAAAGAGAGAAGGAAGAAGCCAAAGAAATGGTGCGCCGGGAGACGGGGCGTATCGCTTCTCAGCGTGATGATATCCTGAACACGGTAGACGCGATCAATGAGAGGTTTTCCAAGCTTCGCGACACGATGGTAAGTATGGTGGAAGGAAATAACAGTAATGCCAGTGACAGCTCTGCGATTTCGGACGAGATGGAAGAGGTGACACGGTTTTGTAACAACCTGGATACCTCAGTCACAAAGATTTCCGAGTATCTGGAAGAGTTAACGACCAACAATGTCAAGGTCGTAGACATCGCAAACAAAACCAATCTTTTGGCGCTGAATGCATCCATAGAAGCGGCAAGAGCAGGAGAAGCAGGAAAAGGATTTGCCGTGGTTGCCGGAGAGATCGGCGGTCTGGCTGCCGATTCAAAGGAAACTGCCAGCGAAAGTGGTGTTGCCAATGATAACATTCACGAATCGATGGCTGTCATTGTGGAAGAAACCAAAGAGCTTCTGCAAGTAGTTGAAAGTGTGAATTCACGTATCGTTAATCTCGCTGCCGCGACTGAGCAGATATCGGCTTCCACGGAGGTTGTGGAAGAGGTAGTCGAGCTTGTACAGCAAGAGTTACAGGATCTCGCTGCCAAGAATGAATAAGTTAATGATCGGAGGCAGGTACCATGTCTACATACAATCCTGGATCTCACTATGCGGATGAATTTATCAATCACGAAGAGATCATGGATACGCTGGAATATGCGGAGAAGAATAAAAATAACATCAAACTGATTGACGAGATATTAGAAAAAGCAAAGCCGGTGAGAAACGGCGGCGTGCTTTCATGTAAGGGGCTTTCCCATAGGGAGGCCTCTGTGCTTTTAGCGTGTGAGGATCCGGAAAAAAATGCTCAGATGATTCGGCTTGCCGAGGAGATCAAGCAGGAGTTCTACGGCAACCGCATCGTGATGTTCGCACCGCTCTATCTGTCCAATTACTGTGTGAACGGTTGTCTGTATTGCCCGTATCATCTGAAAAATAAGACGATACCGCGCAAAAAGCTGACACAGGAAGAAATCCGAAACGAGGTCATCGCGCTCCAGGATATGGGGCATAAGAGGCTCGCGATCGAGGCCGGCGAGGACCCCGTGCGCAACCCGATCGAGTATATATTGGAGAGTATCGATACCATCTACAGCATCAAGCATAAAAACGGCGCGATTCGTCGTGTCAATGTCAATATTGCCGCGACCTCTGTGGAGGAATATAAGATGCTCCACGATGCGGGGATCGGGACGTATATCCTGTTTCAGGAGACCTATGACCGTAAGGGCTACGAGGAGCTGCACCCCACCGGGCCGAAGAGTAACTATGCCTACCATACCGAGGCGATGGACCGTGCGATGCAGGGCGGCATCGATGATGTGGGGCTGGGTGTGCTGTTCGGTTTGGAAAAATATAAGTATGAGTTTGCCGGCCTTTTGATGCATGCGGAACATCTGGAAGCAGTGTTCGGCGTTGGTCCGCACACGATCAGCGTGCCACGCGTGAAAAAGGCCGATGATATCGATCCGGATGCCTTTGACGGCGGGATCGACGATGATATTTTTACAAAAATAATTGCATGTACACGTATCGCCGTGCCGTATACCGGAATGATCATCTCGACGAGAGAGAGCGAGGAGGTCCGGGCAAAGGCGCTCTCGATGGGAATCTCGCAGATCAGCGGTGGCTCCCGTACCTCGGTCGGCGGTTATACCGAGGAGGCGCGTCCGCACGATACAGAGCAGTTTGACGTGTCCGATCAGAGGACGCTCGATGAGGTGATCGGCTGGCTGATGGAGCTCGGATATATCCCGTCCTTCTGTACAGCCTGCTATCGTGAGGGACGTACCGGGGATCGGTTTATGAGCCTGTGTAAGTCCGGGCAGATCTCGAACTGCTGCCATCCGAATGCACTCATGACACTCACCGAGTATCTGATGGATTATGCTTCGCCGGCCGTGAAGGAAAAGGGCCTGGCAATGATCCGCGACGAGCTGCTCACGATCCCCAATGAAAAGGTGCGTGCCGTGGCGAAGGAGCATATTGATGAGATCATGAAAGACGGAAAGAGAGATTTTCGGTTCTGATTGGCCGCCCGCTACGGAGATAAAGATCGTCCGGTTTCGGTATTTTTTTAAAAATCGCTTGACACCGGCAAGGTTATATGTTACTATAGCACAGTATTCAAGCAGAGTTATCCACTCTCACCCGGTCGTATAGGCAGTGCCTATCACACGATTGAGGTCAACATAGCAAGTTGGATCGGTACATTTTTATGTATCGGATTAATTTGGTGGATAGCTCGTGAAGTAGCTATCCATTTTTCATTTTAAGGAGGGAAGAACCATCAGCGATTTAATGATCAATGAGCAGATCCGCGACAAGGAAGTCCGCGTCATTGGGCCGGACGGTGAACAGTTGGGAATCATGTCAGCGAAGGAAGCGTATTTTAAGGCCAAGGACTCGGGACTCGATCTGGTGAAGATCGCGCCGACCGCGACGCCGCCGGTGTGCAAGATCATCGATTACGGCAAGTATCGTTATGAGCAGTCGCGCAAGGCAAAGGAAGCCAAGAAGAAGCAGCGTACCGTCGAGACAAAAGAAATCAGGCTTTCACCGAACATTGACGTCAATGATCTGAACACGAAGGCAAATCAGGCACGGAAGTTCCTGACCAAGGGAGATAAGATCAAGGTATCCCTCCGTTTTCGTGGTCGTGAGATGGCTCACAAGGATGTCGGCAGACAGATGATGGATCAGTTTGTCGAGAAGCTGGAGGACATCTGTGTGGTAGATAAACCACCAAAGATGGAAGGCAGAAGCATGGTTATGTTTATCTCACCGAGTGCTAAGGGGTGACCCGGACGCCGGAGCCGTGCCGATGAGGTGTGACCGCGTCGGCATGCGAGAACAGACATAGATTATGTGAAAAAACAAGTAAAGGAGATCGTATCATGGCAAACCAGAAGATGAAAACTAAGAAAAGTGCTGCTAAGCGTTTCAAGACCACCGGCAGCGGAAAACTGAAGAGAAACAAGGCAAATCACAGCCATATTCTCACCAAGAAGTCAACCAAGAGAAAACGTGGACTTCGTCAGGCAACGATGATGGACGCAACCAACGAGAAGGTTATGAAGAAGATACTTCCGTATCGCTAACATATAGAATTGGAGGAAAAGAATCATGGCTAGGATTAAAGGTGGCTTGAATGCCAAGAAAAAGCATAAGAGAGTATTGAAACTTGCGAAGGGTTATCGCGGTGCGAGAAGTAAGCAGTATCGTGTAGCTAAGCAGTCGGTGATGCGCGCTCTTGAGGAGAGCTACACCGGACGTAAGCAGAGAAAAAGACAGTTCCGTCAGCTGTGGATCGCTCGTATCAACGCAGCAGCTCGTATCAACGGACTTTCTTATTCGAAGTTCATGTATGGTCTGAAGCTTGCGGATATCAATGTAAACCGCAAGATGCTCGCTGAGATGGCTGTATCGGATCCGGAAGGCTTCGCACAGCTGGTTGAGGCTGCTAAGGGCAAGCTGAGCGCGTAAGTTTACGCTCTGACATAGTAAGAATGAAAAGTACGGTGCTATGCCGTACTTTTCTTGTATCATCACTTACACCGAGGGGAGGGGTAAGGTTGGCAGAAATAAATGAGACTCCATCAGGTATGAGAACACACATAGGCTTTTTCGGTAAGACCAATACCGGAAAGTCCACGCTGATTAATGCGCTCGTCGGGCAGGAGGTCTCCATCGTATCACCGGAGCCGGGGACGACGACCGATCCGGTGTACAAGGCGATCGAGATCGCGCCGATCGGACCGTGTCTTTTGATCGATACCGCGGGTCTGGAGGACGAGACGGTGCTCGGCTCTGTGAGAGAGGCGAAGACCCGGCAGGTCGCGGAGATGTGTGATGTGGCAGTCGTGGTGAGTTTGGCAGAGGACGTCGCGGCAGGGGACGTCGCGGCTGAGGACAGTGCGGCTGAGGGGACTGAGGCGGTGGATGATGATGCGGATCGGAGCCTGGTGTCATTTTTTCAAAAAAGACAGGTGCCGGTGATCCGAGTCCTCTCCGGAACCGGTGCCCTGAAAAGAGGTTCGAAAGAGCCTGCGGAGGTTGAAGTGGATGCTTTGTCGGGCAGGGGAGTGGATGAGCTGCGTCAGGCGATCATCCGGGCTGTGAGCGCGATTCCGGAGCCGACGATCCTGGGGGATCTCGTATCGGAGGGCGACCTGGTCCTGCTCGTAATGCCGCAGGATAAGCAGGCGCCAAAGGGACGTCTGATCCTGCCGCAGGTCACGACGCTGCGAGAGTTGCTGGATAAGCATGCGCGCTCGATGTGTGTGGCGCCGGAGGAGATGGAGAGTGCGCTGGCGTTGCTTAAGGAGCCACCGGCGTTGATCATCACGGATTCGCAGGTGTTTGACTATGTGTATGAGCGGATGCCGGTGGAGAGTAAGCTGACGTCCTTTTCGGTGCTGTATGCCGGCCTGAAGGGCGATGTGGCTGAGTTTGTGCGGGGCGCGAAGGCGATCGATGGTTTGCGGCCCGGAGCGCGGATTCTCGTGGCGGAGAGCTGTTCGCATGCGCCGCTCACGGAGGATATCGGCAGGGAGAAGCTGCCAGCGATGATCGCCAAGCGGATTGGTGGAGAGATATCAATAGAAATCGTAGCCGGAAAAGACTTTCCGGAGGATCTGACAAATTACGACTTAATCCTGCAATGCGGAGGGTGTATGGTCAACCGTCGCCAGATTCTGTCCAGAGTCGAGAAAGCCCGAGAACAGGGCGTTCCGATCACGAACTACGGAATCGCTATCGCTTATATGAAGGGAATCCTCGAAAAAGTGCTTGACAACTAGGGGGATTTCTGATAATATACTGTTGTTTGCGGAAGTGTCGGAATTGGCAGACGAGCAAGACTAAGGATCTTGTGCAGGCAACTGCGTGTGGGTTCAAGTCCCATCTTCCGCA
>JAZASH010000073.1:0-7838 GCA_036343395.1 Eubacterium sp.
AGTATCGCGAACAAGCTGCGTAAAAAGGAGCTTCCGTTGACCGTCGAGTCGGTGCGTGAAAACCTGAATGACGTAGCGGGCGTACGCGTGATCTGCGCGTTTCTCGACGATATCTATCAGGTGGCTGAGATGCTGTCGGCGCAGGATGATGTCGAGATCATCAAGACAAAGGATTACATCAAAAAGCCAAAGAAAAACGGCTATCGCAGTCTGCATCTGATCGTAGAGGTGCCGGTATTTTTCTCGGACGGCAAGGAGAGAGTGCGCGTGGAGGTCCAGATCCGGACGATCGCGATGGACTTTTGGGCGAGTCTGGAGCATTCTGTTAAGTACAAGAAAAATGTGCGCGATGCCGAGGATATCGTCTGGGAGCTGAAGGCGTGCGCGGACGTGATCAACCGTACCGACATTCATATGCAGTTTATCAGGGATAAGATTGCGTATATTGAGTAAAACAGCGCGAGCGCAGGCGTAGTGCCGCTTGCACATAATGACAGGAGAATAATTATGGGTGAAATCATTGACGGGAAAGCGATAGCGAGTGAGATTAAGAATGAGTGTCGTGAGAAGGTCGAGAAATATGATCTGAAGCGGACACTGGCTGTGATACTGGTGGGCGATGACCCTGCTTCGGCGGTGTATGTCGGAAACAAGAAAAAGGCGTGCGAGTACTGCGGGGTTGAGTCGGTTTCGTATGAGCTGCCGGCTTCGACAACCGAGGAGGCGCTGCTCGACCTGGTGAAGGATCTGAATCTGGATGAAAAGATCGACGGAATCCTGGTGCAGCTGCCTTTGCCTTCGCATATTGACGAGGATAAGGTGATCCGAGCAATCTCGCCGGATAAGGATGTGGATGGGTTCCATCCGGAGAACGTCGGGCGTCTCAGCATCGGTCAGCCGGGCTATGTTTCCTGTACGCCGGCCGGGATCATCCAGCTGTTAAAGCGCTCCAACGTCGATATCCAGGGGAAATCCTGCGTCGTGATCGGCCGAAGCAATATCGTCGGCAAGCCGATGGCGCTTTTGATGCTCAGAGAGAATGCAACCGTGACGATCTGTCACTCCAAAACACAGGATCTGCCGGCGGTTTGTAAGCAGGCGGACATCCTGATCGTGGCGATCGGCCGTCCGAAGATGATCGATGCGTCCTACGTTAAGGAGGGGGCTGTCGTGATCGATGTCGGGATTCACAGACAGCAGAACGGCAAGCTTTGCGGGGATGTTGATTTTGACAGCGTCGAGCCGGTGGCGTCCAAGATTACGCCTGTTCCGGGTGGCGTCGGACCGATGACGATCGCGATGCTGATGAAGAATGTCGTGGATGGTAACAAGCCGGATGATTCGATTCCGTTTGTTGCTATTTGAGTTGGTAAGAGATTAATTAGTGCGCCGGTCGCTTGAAAGATGGGAGTTATCATTGAAAAGTAATGTATTCTTCGCATCGTTGGGGTGCGATAAGAATCTGGTTGATACGGAAAAGATGATGGGGCTTTTGGACGGTGAACGGTTTACGCTCACTGAGAATGAGACAGAAGCGGATGTTATCGTGGTCAACACCTGTGCGTTTATTCTTGACGCCAAGCAGGAGAGTATCGAAACGGTATTAGAACTGGCGGCCATGAAAAATGAGGGCAACTGTAAAGCTTTGATCGTTACCGGGTGTTTGGCGCAGCGGTATAAAGATGAGATCCGGGAGGAGATCCCGGAGATTGATGCCCTGGTTGGGACCAATGCCTATGACCAGATCAATGAAACCATCCTTGAGGTGTTAGACGGACAGTCGCCCGATAAGATGCGAGAGCCTGACTATATGCCATCCGGCGTGATCGAGAGGATCCGCTCCGGGATGGGACCGCATCGCTATCTGAAGATCGCTGAGGGCTGCGATAAGCATTGTACCTACTGCGCGATTCCTGCCATGCGAGGACCGTATCACTCGGTACCGATCGAGGAACTCGTTTCCGAGGCAAAAATGCTCGCTTCGGACGGGGCGACGGAGCTGATCCTGGTAGCCCAGGAGACGACGATGTACGGCATGGACCTCTACGGAGAAAAGCGACTGCCTGAGCTGTTACATCAACTATGCCAAATCGACGGGATCGAATGGATCCGTTTATTATACTGTTACCCGGAGGAGATCACCGACGAGTTGCTGTTTGCGATGCGCGATGAGCCCAAGGTATGTCATTATCTGGATCTTCCGATCCAGCATGCTGACGACGAGATCCTGCGCCGTATGGGCCGAAGGACCGATCAGCAGCAGTTGCGAGAGGTGATCGGTCGGATCCGTGAGATCCTGCCGGATGTCGCCCTGAGAACGACGCTGATCAGTGGTTTTCCGGGTGAAACGGAGGAGCAGCACGAGACCTGTCTCGACTTCGTCCGTGAGATGGGCTTTGATCGATTGGGTGTTTTCCCGTACTCTGAGGAGGAGGGAACACCGGCGGCGACGTTTCCGGATGCTGTCGATGAGGAGGAGCGTTCCCGGCGTGCTGACGCGATCATGCGCGTGTCCGAGGACGTCATTTTTGAGAAGAACAAAATGCTTGTCGGTCGGGAAGTCCCGGTTTTGGTCGAGGGATATCTGCCGGAGGACGGAATCTATGTCGGCCGGACCTACCGCGACGCCCCGGACATCGACGGGTTGATTTTTTTCGAATCAGAGAAAGAATGGTTGACATCCGACATCGTTCGGGTTACGATAACAGAAGCGCTCGGATATGACCTGAAAGGAGATATCAAATGAATCTGCCGAATATGCTAACGATATTGCGTGTCATCATGATCCCGCTGTTCGTGATCGCGATGCTTTGCGATTTTCCTGAGGGATTCCCGGACTCGGACATCATGGCCGGATGCATTTTTATTACAGCCTGTGTGACGGACTTTTTTGATGGCTATCTGGCGCGCAAATACAATCAGATCACGACATTTGGCAAGTTTATGGATCCGCTGGCGGACAAGCTCCTTGTCTGCGCCGCTCTGATCTGTTTTCTGGCAGACGAGCATCCGGAGATCCCGGCCTGGGTGGTGATCGTGATCATCAGCCGCGAGTTCATCATCAGCGGTTTTCGTCTTGTCGCCGCCGAGAAGGGCGTAACGATTGCTGCCAGCTGGTGGGGCAAGGTGAAAACCTGTGCGCAGATGCTCATGGCATTGCTTTTGATCTTTCACTTTGAACACCCGGTTTTCCGCACGATCGACACCTTTGTGGTCTATGCCGCGTTGGTTTTGACCGTGCTGTCACTTGTGGATTATATCTATCGCAACCGCGGTGTGATGCGAGACATCGAGTAAAAGCCCGAAAAATGGCGTGAAAAAGCCTGTCTGTCAATAAAGTGACAAATTTTAATACTAGAATACAAAGTGCCGGAGAATGTGAGAAAGAGGTACAGGTGATGTTTTTGAGAAAGCTGACCGGACTGCTTTGTATAATATCAATTGCCTTTTGCCTGGTGGCCTGCGGGGAGGAGACACCGCAAAGCCCGACGCCTGAGGCAACCGAGGAAACGGTTGTTACGCCGTCTGCCGTATCGCAGATGGAGACGATCACCGTATTTACGATTGACGCATCGACGATGTCAATCCTTCCTTCTCGTGTCAAAAAAAATGAGAACGATGACTCCCTGCAGTACTTGGTTGAGCTTGTTTTAGATAATCTCGAAGACGATAAAATCGGGATTTCCAGCGTTGAGCAGGAGGGAGATAAGGCGATCATTTATTTTGACAGCAATAAAAAACCGGTTTCAGACTGTGATGAAGAGATGGAGGATCTGATCCTCGAGTGCTTCGCCAACAGTATTCTGGATAACGCCGAGGGTGTACACGGCGTGATTTTCCGCACAGACAAGGGGAACTACGTCAGTGCGTATAAAACTATGAAAGAAGATGAAGTGTATGCTTCCCGCTGATTCGGATGTGATCGTTGTCGGCGGTGGGGCTGCCGGCATGATGGCTGCCGTTTTTGCAGCGGATCGCGGCGAGAAGGTCCTTCTGCTCGAGAAAAATGAGAAAACAGGGAAAAAGTTATATATAACCGGAAAGGGACGTTGCAATTTCACGAATGCCTGTGAAGTCGAGGATATTTTTCCACAGGTCGTGACGAATGCAAAGTTCCTTTATTCATGTATATACGGATTTACCAATCACGACGTCATCGACTGGTTTCGTGAGCAGGGTCTTCCCGTAAAGGAAGAGCGGGGCGGACGGATGTTTCCGGTGTCGGATAAGTCCTCGGATGTCATCCGCGTCCTGGATAAAGCCTGTCGTGAGCGAAAAGTAACGATCTCTCTGCATACCGAGGTTAAGGACATCCTGACCGACGAGAGTCATACCAGGGTGACCGGTGTCCGATTAACCGATGGAACCACGCTTGCATCGAAGCGCGTGATCCTGGCTACCGGAGGGGTATCCTATCCATCGACCGGGTCGACCGGTGACGGATTACGTATGGCCGAGGCTCTCGGACATCGGATTGTCGAGCCGAGACCGGGGCTGACCGGGCTGTCTACAAAGGAGACCGATATCCGACAGATGCAGGGGTTAACCCTTCTCAATACGGCACAGACCATACGGAGCATGGATAAAGGCGGAAAAAAGCTCTTAGAGGGCTTCGGAGAGCTCTTGTTTACGCACTTTGGCGTGAGCGGACCGACGATGCTGACGGTCAGCTCCAAGCTCGGAGATCGATTGCAAAAGGAGCCGTTACGGCTTACCTTAGATATCAAGCCGGCTCTCAGTGAAGACGAGCTGGATCGACGGGTGCTGCGAGAGATCGAGTCCGACGGGAAAAAGTCCATCGGGAATCTCGCCGGACGCCTGCTGCCGAAAAGCATGATCCCGGTATTTCTGGATCGATGTGAGATTGCTACGGACAAGCGGGGATTTGATTTGACTCGTGAGGAACGATTGCGATTTGTTCGTGAGATGAAGTCGTTTTCGGTCACGCTGACTGGGGTGAGAGACTTCAAAGAAGCGATCATCACACGCGGCGGAGTTGCTGTAAAGGACGTAAACCCGTCATCGATGGAGAGTAAAATTATATCCGGATTGTATTTTGCGGGCGAAATGCTCGATGTGGACGCCCTGACGGGCGGCTATAATTTACAGATCGCATGGTCGACCGGTGCGGCGGCCGGGTGCGCTGGAAACTAACCGATAAGGAGGCAATTATGAAAAATATCGCGATAGACGGACCGGCAGGAGCCGGCAAAAGCTCGATCGCCAAGCTGGTGGCAAAGGAAATGGGAATCGTATATGTGGATACCGGTGCGATGTACCGGGCCATGGCGCTGTCCTGCCTGGATGCCGGGCTGGATCTCGAGGATGAAGCGGCGGTGTCCGAGAATATCGGACGTGTAGCCATCGAAATCCGCTATGACAACGGAACGCAGCTGGTGATCCTCGACGGCAAAGATGTTTCGACCACGATCCGCGAAGAACGTGTCGGGAAGGGCGCCTCGACCATCGCACGCTATGCCGCTGTGCGGGAGCGTCTGGTGGCCCTGCAGCGTGAGCTTGCGGCAAAACAGGATGTGATCATGGACGGTCGGGATATCGGTACTGTGGTACTGCCGAACGCGTCTCTGAAGATTTTTCTCACTGCCAGCTCACGGGTACGCGCTCAGCGCCGTTACCTGGAGTTGCAGGAAAAAGGTGAAACCTGCGATCTGGACGAGATCGAAAAGGATATCATCGCCCGCGACGAGCAGGATATGAATCGTGCCGTATCGCCTCTGAAGCAGGCGGATGACGCGATCCTCGTTGATACGTCGGATATGACGATCGAGGAGGTTGTCGCTAAGATCAGGAGCCTCGCGGATGGAGATTAAGATAGCAGAGAACGCCGGGTTCTGCTTCGGCGTCAAGAATGCGGTCGACAGCGTATACAAGCTTTTGGAGGAGGCTGACGGCGCTCCGATCTATACACTGGGCCCGATCATCCACAATGAGAGAGTTACCGCCGATCTGGAAAAGCACGGCGTACAGGTGACGGAGGATATTTCCTCGCTGCCGGAGGACGCGATCGTCGTGATCCGCTCGCATGGAGTACCCGCATCCGTGATCAAAGAGCTCGAAACCGCCGGGATCCGGTATCAAAACGCCACCTGCCCCTTTGTAGAAAAAATCCATCAGATCGTCAGAGAGCATAGTGAGGCCGGTGAGGAGATCGTGATCGTCGGAACGGCTACACATCCCGAAGTTATCGGCATTCTTGGGTGGTCGGCAAACGGCGGGACCGTCATCGAAACCTACGAGGAGGCGGAGCGTTACAAGCCCCGAAATCCGGCCGTTAAGGTGTGTGTTGTGGCCCAAACGACATTTAATTCTAAAAAATTTCAAGATTTTGTTGAAATTTTCTTAAAAAAAGAGTATGATATAAATGTTGTCAATACGATTTGCCGTGCAACGCAGCTCCGACAGGAGGAGGCAGCGCGGCTTGCAGCGTCGTCAGATGCGATGCTGGTGATCGGCGGAGCCGACAGTTCTAACTCGAGGAAACTGTACGAGATCTGCAAACAACAGTGTGAAAACACTTTTTTCATACAGACAGCGGATGCGCTCGAACAGATATCGTTCGACGGGTCCAGCGCCTTAAGCATTACCGCAGGGGCATCGACCCCAAATACTTTAATTCAGGAGGTTTATGAGGCATGTCAGAGGAAATGAGTTTTGAGCAGTATTTAGAGGAGGAGGCGAATTTCAAGCAACCGCACAAGGGCGAAGTTGTTGAAGGGACTGTTATTGATGTCAAGGATAACGAAATCATCCTGAATATTAAAGCAAAGTCTGATGGTGTTTTGACAAAGAATGAATACAGCAACAACCCGGATGTTGACCTGAAGAGCGAAGTTAAGGTCGGCGACGAGCTTACCGTTAAGGTCGTAAGTGTCAACGACAGCGAAGGCCAGGTGATGGTTACCTACAAGCGCCTTCAGCAGGACAAGGTTAACAAACGGTTTGAGGAAGCATTTGAGAACAACGAGATCCTGACAGGTACCGTAACACAGGCTCTGAAGGGCGGACTGAGTGTCAGCTACGGAGAGGGACGTGTATTTATCCCGGCTAGTCTGGTATCCGATATCTACGAGAAGGATCTTTCCAAGTATACCGGCAAGGAGATCGAGTTTGTCCTGACCGAGGTAAACGTTCATAAGCGCCGTATCATCGGTGACCGTCGTCAGCTGATCGTCGAGGAGAAGAAAAAGAAGCAGGAAGAGCTTCTCAGCCGTATCGAGGTTGGCATGATGGTCGAGGGTACCGTAAAGAACCTCACTGATTTCGGTGCATTTATCGATCTCGACGGAGCAGACGGACTTCTTCACATCTCCGAGATGTCCTGGGGACGTGTGGATGATCCGAAGAAGCTCTTTAAGGTGGGCGACTCTGTCAAGGTTAAGATCAAGGATATCAATGATACCAAGATCGCCCTGACCATGAAGCTGGATGAGAACAATCCGTGGAAGGATGCTGCAGAGAAATATGCCGTTGGCAATGTGATCACCGGTAAAGTGGCTCGTATGACGGATTTCGGAGCATTTGTAGAGCTCGAGGAGGGCATTGATGCACTTCTTCACGTATCTCAGATCGCAATCGATCATGTTGAGAAGCCGTCTGACGTACTCAAGGTAGGTCAGGAGGTAACCGCTAAGATCGTTGATTTCAACGAGGATACCAAGAAGATCTCCCTGAGCATCAAGGCAATCGAGATTGAAAAGCAGAAGGCTGAGAACGCTGCTAAGGAGGATGCTCCGGCAGAGGAAGAGGCACCGGCTGCTGAAGAGGTTGCAGAAGAGGTTGTCGAGGAGACTCCGGTTGAAGAGGCACCGGCTGAGGAG